>CALXCT010000067.1 GCA_944386865.1 uncultured Oscillospiraceae bacterium
TACGACTGCGATCCCTTCACCCTCACCCTGACCCTGCCCGACGGCTGGCGGGCCGAGCTGCCGCCCGAGGAGGAGCGCTCTCCCGGCTTCGCCTTCACCCCAGTGTATCTCTACCACGGCGACAGCCTGGCCGCCACGGTGGGCTTCAACACCTTCGAGCTCTACCCCGACGCCACCCCCGAGAATTACCATCGCATGGTGTACAACCAGCTGATGCTGGGCGCGGGCTACAACTGGGACAACGACTACACCGTCCTCTCCGACGACGGCACCGCCTGCACCGCCTCCTGCCGGATCTATGCGGAGCGGGAGGACGGCACGGAGGTCTGGCTCGACGGTCTGCTGTCCTGCCGCACCGACCTGCTGGTCTACGCGGCCATCCAGTTTGAACCCGGCGCCGTCACTTCCGAGCAGCTGGCCGCCGTCGGGGAGAGCATCTCCCTCTCCCCCGCCGGGGGCTGACCGCTCCCGCCTGCCGCCGCCCCGGCCCGGGGCGGCGGTTTTTCCCTGTCCCCGCCCACCTTGACAATCTCTCCGCCGCCGGGGTACAATGGGAGGACAAAAAAGGAGGGGACCGGCATGGACATTCTCTATCAGGACCGGCGCATCCTGGTGTGCATCAAGCCCGCGGGGGTGCTGTCCACCGATGAGCCGGGGGGCATGCCCTCCCTGCTGCGCCGGGAGCTGGGCGACCCCCAGGCCTGCGTGCGCACCGTCCACCGGCTGGACCAGGCGGTCAGCGGGGTGATGGTCTTTGCCCGCTCCCGGGCGGCGGCCTCCCTCCTCTCCCAGCAGATCCGGGAGCGCCGGTTTGAAAAGGAGTATCTGGCGGTGGTCCGGGGCTGCTCGCCCCCCTCGGGCACCTTCACCGACCTGCTGTACCGGGACCCGGAGGCCCGGCTGACCCTGGTGGCCAATGGACCGGGCAAGGGGGTGCAGGAGGCGGTGCTGGACTTTGAGACCCTCTCCCGCCGGGAGGGGCTGACTCTGGTGCGGGTCCGGCTGCACACCGGGCGCACCCATCAGATCCGGGTGCAGTTTGCAAGCCGGGGCCTGCCCCTGGCCGGGGACCGGCGCTACGGAAGCCCGGGGGACGACGCCCATCCCATCGCCCTGTGGTCCCACCGGCTGCGCTTCACGCACCCGGAGAGCGGGCAGGTCATGGACTTCTCCGCCCCGCCGCCCCGGCAGGCCCCCTGGGACCTGTTCCCCCCTCAGGCATGAAAAAAGCGCCCCCACGGGGGCGCTTTCCCTTTTAGTAGCGGTTGAGAGGCACGGTGCCGTCGTCCCGTTCCTTTTCGATCTTGTCCACCCGGGCGTAATAGCCGTAGTCGGGGCTGACCTGGACGTAGAACCGCTCCCCCACCCGCTTGCCCAGCAGCTGGCTGCCCATGGGGGACTCCCGGCTGATCAGGCCGTGGAGCACGTCCTGGCGCACGGTGGTGACCACCTGGTACACCTCGCTCTCCCCGTCCTCCTCCAGGTAGACGGTGACCTTGTCGTACATCCCCACGGTGTCCGCCCCGGAGCGGTCCTCCACCACCCGGGCGGTGCGGATCATGTTCTCCAGAAACCGGATGCGGCTCTCGTTGCGGTTCTTCTCCTGCTTGGCCGCCTTGTACTCAAAATTCTCGCTCAGGTCGCCGAAGGCCCGGGCCTCCTTCACCGCCTCCAGCAGCTGGGGGCGAAGCTCGATCCGGCGGTGGTCCAGCTCCCGCTGCATCAGCTCGATGTCCTTGGCGGTCAATTCGTTTTTCATGGCTTGCTCGCTTCCTTCCTGTGTCTCGTCCCAGCATACCACGCCGGGCGGCAAAAAGAAAGGGGAACCGCCCCTGCCTCCCCCTCTTTTTCCGCTTTGCAACCTGGGGTTGACAGGATTCCAGCTTTCTTTTCTTGCCAACTTCCGGCGTTTTTGGTACATTGGGACTGGTATGATCCCTGATTTCAGCAAATGAGAGGTGCCCTATGGATACATTGGAACTGAAAGACCGCATCGCCCTGGCCCGGAAGCAGGCGGGCCTGTCCCAGGAGCAGCTGGGGGAGCGGCTGGGGGTGTCCCGCCAGGCGGTGAGCAAATGGGAATCCGGCCAGGCCAACCCCGACGTGGACTACCTGGCCCGGATGTGCGATGTGCTGAAGATCTCCTCCGACTGGTTGCTGCTGGGCCGGGAGCCTGAATCGGGTCCCTCCCCGGCTCCGTGTCCCGGCTGCGGACAGCGGCTGGAGCCGGGGGCTCGCTTCTGCCCCCACTGCGGCCGCTCCCTGGCCGGTGTTTCGGCCTCCGCCACCTATACCCTGCTGCTCACCGACCACGGGGAGTTCGCCTACCAGACCTATCTTGCCGTGTCCCGCCTGTCCCAGATGGGCTATGCTCAGAAGGACGCCGCCTGGAGCGGCCCTCTCAGTCAGGAGGAGGCGGGGCCCATCGTCAACAGCGTGCCGGTGATCCTGTGCCGGGGCCTGTCCCAGTCCGAGGTGAGCGACGCCCTGTCCCTGTTCTCCAACGCCCCCACCCCGCCCCTGGTCTACCGGGACGGCGACGGGGACACGGTGGAGCAGCTGCAAAGCGGGGTCCCTATCCCTCCGACAAATTTCCAGAACGCCGGTCAAAAGGGCGGCATGGGCTTCGGCATGACGGTGCTGGCGGTGATCGTGGGCATCGTGGCGGCCGTGCTGCTGCTGTCCATCCTGTGAGCCGGGCGCCGGGGCTGGAGGGGGCGGTGCTGGCCGCCGCCGCCCTGGAATATGCCGCCAACCACCTGTGGCTGCGGCAGGCGGCCGGGGGCGCGGTGCGGCTGTTTCTGGTGTGCTGGTGCAACGACCTGTTCGCCGGGGCGGCCATCCTGGCCTGGGCCAACCTGCTGTTGAGTCTGGGCCGGCTGCCCCTGCTGGACCGCCCGCTGCGGGCCCTGCCCTTCGTGCTGGGCTGCGGCCTTGTCTGGGAGCTGGCCGCGCCCCTGTGGAAGGCGGGCGCGGTGTGCGACCCCTGGGACCTGGCCGCCTACCTGGCAGGCGCCCTTCTCTACCTGGCCGTCCGATGGGGCTGGGTGACTTGGTCACGGAAGGCCGCCTCTCTCTCCTGTAAAATGAAACCAAGCTTTCCCACATCCCCCCGCAAGGAGGAATCCCTATGAACACGATGCGCAAGCTGCTCATCCGCCACCACCGGCTGCTGCTCTGGACCCTGCTGGGCGCTGCCGCCGGGCTGGCCTGGTCCCGCTTCTTCGGCTGCGCCGGGGGCGCCTGCGCCCTGCTGGCCGATCTCCGGTTCACCGCGGCCTACGGCGCGGTGCTGGGCGCGCTGCTCTCCCAGGTCTTCCGCCGGGCACCTGATAAAACGGGAGAGGGGGCGGACAGGCCTTGACCTATCTCATCACCTTTTTGGAGGGGCTGGTCACCTTCATCTCCCCCTGTCTGCTGCCCATGCTGCCCATCTACGTGTCCTACTTCGCCGGCGGCGGGGAGCAGCGCCCTGCCGTCACCGCCCGCAACGCCCTGGGCTTCATCGCCGGCTTCACCCTGGTGTTCCTGCTGCTGGGGGCCTTCGCCGGCACCCTGGGCGGGCTTTTGAGCCGCTACCACACCGCGGTCAACCTGGTGGGCGGCGCCATCGTGATCCTGTTCGGTCTGAACTACCTGGGGCTACTGCGCCTGAACCTGTTCCGGGGCGGCGGCCCCCGGCAGATGGGAGAGATGAGCTTCCTCTCCTCCCTGCTGTTCGGGGCGGTGTTCGCCGTGGGCTGGACCCCCTGCGTGGGGGCCTTCCTGGGCTCCGCCCTCCTGCTGGCCTCCCAGCAGGGCTCCGCCCTGCGGGGGCTGCTGCTTCTGCTGTGCTACTCCGCCGGGCTGGGCATCCCCTTCTTCCTCAGCGCCCTGCTCATCGGGCGGCTGAAGTCCGCCTTCGACTGGATCAAGGCCCACTACCGGACCATCAACCTGGTGTGCGGCGCGCTGCTGGTGCTGGTGGGCCTGTTCATGGCCACCGGAAAGCTCAGCCAGCTGCTGTCCGCCTTCAGCTGACGAGATAAGGAGGTCCCGCCATGGATCAAAAGAAAAAACTGCTGCTGGGCGCCGTGCTGCTGGTCTTCCTGCTGGCGGGGGCCGCCGCCCTGTACAGCCGTCTGGCCCCCACCCTCAGCCCCGACCTGCTGCACACCGCCGCCCCCGAGGAGACGGACGCCGCACCCGGGGGCAGCGAGAGCCCCGCACCCATCGCCGCCCCCGACTTCACCGTCACCGACGGAGAGGGGGACCTCGTCTCCCTGTCCCAGCTGACGGGAGAGGTACCGGTGGTGCTCAACTTCTGGACCAGCAAGTGCGGCCCCTGCCGCACCGAGATGCCCCACTTCGAGCAGGCCCATCAGCGCTACGGCGACCAGGTCCGCTTCGTCATGGTGGACGCGGTGGGCTTCATGGGGGAGAGCGAGCAGTCCGGCCGGGATTATGTGGAGGAGCAGGGCTACACCCTGCCGGTGTACTACGACCTGGACCAGTCGGCCACCCTCACCTACGGCATCCGCGCCTTCCCCACCACCTTCTTCCTGGACGCGGAGGGCAACCTGGTGGCCTACGCCGAGTCCATGCTCACCGAGGACGCCCTGAACACCGGCCTGGAAATGCTGGTGCCCGGGCTGACGGAGGGGGAGTGACCCTCCCGGCCGTTTGACTTTTGGCCCGGACAGCGGTATAATGAAGGGGTCTGAGCGCCCCTTGGGCGCAAATCATGAACACGGGAGATGTCAGCTATGGTCTATCCTATGACGATCGCCGGGCTGCGCCGGGACCTGCCCCTGTGCAAGGCCAGCGACAGCCTCACCATCGCCGCCTTCGTCATCTTCGGCGACGTGGAGCTCACCTGCGCCTGCGCGGCCGAGCTTTTGAAGAAGGCACCCGATTTCGACTACATGGTGGCCCCCGAGGCCAAGGCCATCCCCCTCATCCACGAGATGGCCCGGCAGAGCGGCCGCAACGAGTATTTCCTGGTGCGCAAGGCGCCCAAGCTGTACATGGACGGCGTGTTCGAGACCACCGTCCACTCCATCACCACCGCCGGGGAGCAGAAGCTCTACATGGACGGCGCCGACGCCAAGAAGATGAAGGGCAAGCGCATCCTCATCCTGGACGACGTGATCTCCACCGGCGACTCCCTGCGCGCGGTGGAGGAGCTGGTGGACCAGGCGGGCGGCCGGGTGGTGGGCCGGATGGCCATCCTGGCCGAGGGGGACGCCGCCAAGCGGGACGACATTCTGTATCTGGAGCGGCTGCCCCTCTTTGCCCCCGACGGCACTCCCCTGCCCCTGGACTGACGGCACTATATTCAAAAAGCGGCGCCCGGATCGCTCCGGGCGCCGCTTCTCTGTTTCCCGCCGTCACTTCTCCGCGGCGGACAGGCTCATGGCGATGACCTCCTGGCGGGTGGCCAGCCCCTTGGGGCTGCTGCCGTCGGTCAGGCCCAGCTCCTTGGCCCGGGCGATGAGGGGCTCGGCCCACTGGTCGGCCTCCTTCGCCTCCTGGCGCTTGAGCCAGCTTTCCATCATCTTGTCAAACTGTTCGTCAGTCATGGTCTCCTCCTCCAGTCCAAAGCTCGATACCAGCGCGTCCCGCAGGCCCAGCGCCACCTGGTCGGCGTACTCCTCCGTCAGGATCACCGGGGTGTCCACGGCAGAGTCCATGAACCCGAATTCCCCCAGCACCGCCGGGAGGTCCGTCTTGCGCAGCACATACAGGTCCTGCTCCGCCAGGGGCGCGGCGCGGTTGCCCTTCAGCCCCGTGCGCGCCACCGTGGCCTCATAGACCGCCTTCTGGAGCTTCCGGGAGGCGTCGCTGGCGGTGCGGGAGCAGAACACCACGATGCCGCCGCCGTCCCCCCCGTTCACACCCGCGTTGTGGTGGATGGAGAGATAGGCGTCCGCCCCCGCCCGGTTGGCCTTGGACACCCGCTCGGACAGGGCCACGTCGGTCTCGCCGGTGGGATCGTCCATCCGGAGGGTGGTGCAGTCGTAGCCCTCCAGCAGCTGCTGGAGCTTGGACGCGATGCGGCTGTTCAGGCTCCACTCCCGGGTCTCGTTGGGGTCGATGGACTTCAGGCACCGCTTGCCCGCGGTGTGCAGCCCATGGCCCGCGTCAATACAGAATGTTTTCATACCGTGTGTTTCCTCCCTGGGGCCGGCGGCCCCTTACAGCCTATGCGCCGGCGGCCCCTGTGTTGCCCCCGCCGTCACGACCCGGCGCCGAGCTGCTTGACCGCCTGGTCCGCGCCGGTGGCCGCCAGGCCGGAGACGATGCCCACCGCCACGGCGGTCAGCAGGTCCCCCGCGGGAAAATCGGGCAGGCCCAGGCACAGCCCGGCCGCGCCCAGCGCGCCCCCCGCCATGCCGCAGATCACCGGGATCCACTTGTTGTCCAGCCCGCTGGCCTTCACCAGCTGGCCGATAAGGTAGCAGATCACCGTGATGGCCGCCACGCTCGCGATCCCAAATTCCATTTCGCTCACCTCCTCCCTCAGTCCTCGGCATGATCGGTGCGGAGCCGGTAGACCTTCTCCAGCCGGGCGTCCATGTCGCCGTTCCAGCCGTGGGCCTTGTAGTTGCGGTGCATCTCGTCCAGGATGCGCCGCTCGGCGGGGCTGGCATAGCCCTGGTCCAGCAGGCGCTCGATCTCCTCCGACATGCGGGCGTAGGCCAGCAGGCGCACCGTGTCCAGCGAGATCTCCACCCTGGCCAGCAGTTCGTCCCGCCGCTTGTTGTCCGCGTCCTCCCTGGCGTCCCGCCGGGAGAAGTACCGCTTGAGAAAAAACAGCAGCACACCGTTGATCCCCAGCGCGCTCAGCAGGCTGACGGCCCACTCCATGCCTTCGTCCTCCTCTCATTCCCGACCTTCACGCCATCCCCTCCTCTCCGGTCATGCTTCACCCATCCCCTTCCCGGGGCCTTTTGTTGCCCTCCCCGGTGCAACTCCATGCAAAAAAAGACGGCTTTCGCCGTCTTTTTCCTCTCTTTGAGAGCAGAAATCCCCCGGCACGGCGCGCTTTTCGCGCACCGTGCCGGGGGATCGACAAGCGTTTAAGATCTGACCGCGCCGGGCTCAGAACAGCCCGCTGATCACGCCGTTCTCGTCCACGTCGATCTTCTCCGCCGCCGGGACCTTGGGAAGCCCCGGCATGGCTCCCCACGCGCCCTCCTGCCGCGCGGGGACCCCTCGCTTTTCATCCTCGGCGAGAGTAGATCCCGCCTCCGGCAAGGGTTTGCTCCGCAAAACCCTTGGAACGCCGCACCCGCGGCGGTCATGACCACGCCGGGCTCAGAACAGCCCGCTGATCGCGCCATTCTCGTCCACGTCGATCTTCTCCGCCGCCGGGACCTTGGGAAGGCCCGGCATGGTCATGATGTCGCCCGTCTGCGCCACCACGAAGCCCGCGCCTGCGGACACCTTCACCTTGCTGACGCTGACGGTGAAGCCCTCCGGCCGGCCCAGCTTGGTCTGGTCGTCGGACAGGGAGTATTGGGTCTTGGCCATACACACCGGCAGGCCGCCGAAGCCCATGCCCTCCAGCCGGTCCAGCTCCTTGACGGCGGCGGCGCTGTAGCTGACGGCCGCGCCGCCGTAGATCTTCTTCACGATGGTCTCGATCTTCTCCCGCAGGGGGCGGTCCAGCTCGTAGGAGAAGGTGAGGGTGCTGTCCGTCTCGCACAGGCGCAGCACCTCCTGGGCCAGCTCCACGCCGCCTTCGCCGCCCTTGCCCCACACCTCGCTCAGGGCCACGTTGACCCCCAGCCGGCGGCACTCGGACCGGATCAGCTCCAGCTCCGCGTCGGTGTCGTTGTCAAAGCGGTTGATGGCCACCACGCAGGGCAGACCGAACACCTGGGTGATGTTCTCCACATGCTTGAGCAGGTTGGGCAGGCCCTTCTTCAGCGCCTCCACGTTCTCGCTGCCCAGCCCGGTCTTGGGCACGCAGCCGTTGTACTTCAGCGCCTTCACGGTAGCCACGATGACCACGGCGGAGGGCTTCATCCCGGCGGTACGGCACTTGATGTCCAGGAACTTCTCCGCCCCCAGGTCGGCGCCGAAGCCCGCCTCGGTGACCACATAGTCCGCCAGCTTCAGGGCGGTGTCGGTGGCGGAGACGGAGTTGCAGCCGTGGGCGATGTTGGCGAAGGGGCCGCCGTGGACCAGCGCCGGGGTGTGCTCCAGGGTCTGGACCAGGTTGGGCTTGATGGCGTCCTTCAGCAGGGCGGCCATGGCGCCCTCCGCCTTCAGGTCGTGGGCGGTGACCGGCTTGTCGTCGTAGGTGTAGGCCACCACCATCCGGGCCAGGCGGGCCTTCAGGTCCATCAGATCGGAGGCCAGGCACAGCACCGCCATGATCTCGCTGGCCACCGTGATGTCAAAGCCGTCCTCCCGGGGGACCCCCTGCATCCGGCCCCCCAGGCCGTCCACGATGTTGCGCAGCTGCCGATCGTTCATATCCACGCAGCGGCGCCAGGTGATCTTCTTCACATCGATGCCCAGCTGATTCCCCTGCTGGATGTGGTTGTCCAGCATGGCGGCCAGCAGGTTGTTGGCCGCACCGATGGCGTGGAAATCGCCGGTGAAGTGCAGGTTGATGTCCTCCATGGGCACCACCTGGGCGTAGCCGCCGCCGGCCGCGCCCCCCTTCACGCCGAACACGGGGCCCAGGGACGGCTCCCGCAGGCAGAGCATGGTGTTCTTGCCCAGGCGGCTCAGAGCGTCGGACAGGCCCACGCTGGTGGTGGTCTTGCCCTCGCCGGCGGGGGTGGGGTTGATGGCGGTGACCAGAATCAGCTTGCCCTTGCGGGGCTTGTCCCGCAGGGAGGTGATGTCGATCTTGGCCTTCACTCTGCCGTAGTACTCCAGCAGCTCCTCGTCGATGCCCGCGGCGGCGGCCACCTGGCCGATGGGCCGCAGCTGGGCTTCCTGTGCGATCTGAATGTCGGACTTCATCTCAAACAGCTCCTTTGCTCGGTGCGGCCCCGCCCTCCGTCGGGCACAAAAAAAGGACGCACCGGATGATCGTGCGCCCAGACGGTCGGCTTTCGTCCGCCATACTCCATGTGGTTTCTCTCCACTTCCGTCAGTCATATGGCTCATGTTTACTCTACCATGGTCCCCCGGGACTTGTCAAGCCCCGGGGGACCACTTTGTGCCCTTTGTGCCCTTCGCCGGTCTCCTGGATGGTGGGGACCGGCAGGTGGACGGTCACGCCTTCTCTCCCCTTCCCCGGCGCAGGGCGGCGGTGACACACACCAGCGCCGTGAGGGCGGCCAGGCGCAGCAGGTCCCAGAGCTGGAAGACCCAGCTGCTGTCCAGGAGGAGATACAGCGGCCACACCACATAGCCCCCCAGGGGCGTCACGGTGGCCAGCAGCCATATCACCCACCCCGCCGCCGTCAGGACGACGCTCCGCCGGGAAGGGGACAGCCGCGTCCCCCGAAACGCCCGGGCGGTGGCGAAGACGAGCAGGGCGGCGATCAGCACCATGCCCCAGGCCATGGCCACATGGACCGGCGAGCCCAGGTCCAGATAACGGAAGGTGTACACGATCGCGCTCCAGTGGGTCCCGGTGGCCCAGGACAGATATCCCCCCACCAGCAGGTATACCGCCCAGGCGCACCACAGCCCCGGGTGCCGCTTTGCCGCCAGGCAGATGACCCCGCAGGCCAGGAAGGGCAGCGCCAGCACCAGCCCCTCCAGAAGCCCGCCCAGCAGGGTCAGCAGCAGGAACACCACCGCCGCGGTGCACATCAGGATGATGCCCGCCGTGTGCCCGGGGCGGCGGGCTGACGCCGGAGTCGGGGCGGGCGGGGCCTGCTCCGCCGGGGCGGCGGACTGGGGCGGACGGTCCAGCACCAGCTCGTCCAGGCTCACCCCGAACACCTCCGCCAGCCGCACCAGCTTGTCCAGGTCGGGCACCGAGGCCCCCGTCTCCCATTTGCTCACCGACTGCCGGGACACCTCCAGCAGGTCGGCCAGATCGCCCTGGGACAGGTTCTTCCCCGTGCGCAGGGCGTAGATCTTCTCCTCCAGCTTCATGTTATCAGCCTCACTTTCTCTCCGATTTACGGCTCCAGTATAGCCTATTTCGTCCCGGCGTGTCTATCAAGGCCTCTTGGAAATTTATCAACCGGCGGTTGCACCCCGCTTTTTCCCCGCCGTTCCGGTCCCTTTCGTTGCAATCGCTTCCATCCTGTGGTAGAATACCCAAAAATACCGGTGAAAAGAGGGATGGCATGATCGAGACCTTTCGGGTGGACCTGCCCCAGCGCACCGGGCAGCAGGACCGGAACGCCTATGTGTACGTCCCCGACGGGCTGGCCCCCGGCCAGCGCTGCCCGGTGCTCTATATGTTCGACGGGCACAATGTGTTCTACGACAGCCACGCCACCTACGGCCGCAGCTGGCGGCTGGGCCAGTGGCTGGACGGGCACGGCGCCAGGCTCATCGTGGCCGCGGTGGAGTGCGACCACAGCCCGGAGGGCGGGCGGCTGTCGGAGTACTCCCCCTACTCCTTCACCCAGGCCCCCTTCGGCAGCGTGGAGGGCCGGGGGCGGGAGACCATGGAGTGGTTCGTCCGCGCCTTCAAGCCGGAGGTGGACCTCCGCTGGCCCACCCTGCCCGGCCGGGAGCACACCATGATCGCCGGCAGCTCCATGGGCGGACTGATGAGCCTGTACGCCGTGCTGGAATATAACCGGGTGTTCTCCCGGGCGGCCGCCCTCTCCCCCTCCCTGTGGGTGGCGCCGGAGCGGCTGGAGCAGCTGGTGCGCACCGCGCCGCTGGGACCGGGCACCGGAGTCTACCTGGACTGCGGCGAAGGAGAGCTGGAGGGCCGGCCCGCTGCACAAGAGGCCTTCTGGCGCACGGCGGGGCTGCTGGCCGGGCGGGGCGTGCGCGTCACCGCCCGCACCGTGCCCGGCGGCGCCCACTGCGAGGAGAGCTGGGGGGCCCAGGCCCCCTTCTTCCTGGGCGCGCTGCTGTACGGCACGGACGCCCTGGAGCTTTGAACAGAAAGAGAGAGTGTGAAGCCCCATGAAGAATTTCGTCTTTATCTCCCCCAATTTTCCCACCAACTACTGGATGTTCTGCCGCGGCCTGAAGGAGAACGGCCTGCGGGTGCTGGGCATCGGCGACCAGCCCTACGACCAGCTCATGCCCCAGCTGCGGGACAGCCTGCACGAGTACTACAAGGTGGACTCCCTGGAGCACTATGACGAGGTCTACCGGGCGGTGGCCTTCTTCATCTTCAAGTACGGCCCCATCCACTGGCTGGAATCCAACAACGAGTACTGGCTGGAGCGGGACGCCGCCCTGCGCACCGCCTACCACATCACCAGCGGTTTTCAGACGGAGGACATGCCCCGCATCAAGTTCAAGTCGGGCATGAAGGAATACTATCAAAAAGCGGGCATCCCCACCGCGCGGTATCACATGGTGGACACGGCGGAGGGCTGCCGGGCCTTCATCGCCCAGGTGGGCTATCCCGTGGTGGTCAAGCCGGACAACGGGGTGGGGGCCTCCCGCACCTACAAGCTGTCCGGCGACGGCGAGCTGGACGCCTTCCTGGCCCGCCGGGACCCGGACACGGCATACATCATGGAGGAGTTCGTCCACGCCGAGGTCAACTCCTACGACGCCGTCATCGACTCCCGGGGCGAGCCCCTCTTTGAGACGGGCAACGTCACCCCTATGTCCATCATGGACATCGTCAACGAGAACGACAACTCCATCTATTATATCCTGCGCGACCTGCCCGAGGACACCCGGGCGGCGGGACGGGCGGCGGTCAAGAGCTTCGGGGTGAGAAGCCGCTTCGTCCACTTCGAATTCTTCCGCCTGACCCGGGACCAGCCCAGTCTGGGCAAAAAGGGGCAGATCGTGGCGCTGGAGGTGAACATGCGCCCCTGCGGCGGCTTCACCCCGGATATGATCAACTTTGCCCACAGCACCGACGTGTACCGCATCTGGGCGGATATGATCGCCTTCGACCGCACCGACGCCCCCGTGGGGGAGCATCAGTACTGCGCCTACGCCGGGCGGCGGGACGGCAAGCCCTTCGTCCTGAGCCATGAGGAGCTGATGGCGCGCTACGGCGGGCAGATGCGGCTGGTGGGCCGCATCCCCGATGTGCTGTCGGGCGCCATGGGCAATCAGATGTATGTGGCCGTCTTCCCCACCCGGGAGGAGATGGACCGGTTCTACCAGGACGTGCTGCGCTGCCGGTGAGCGGCGGGCGGCGCGGAAAGGCCGGGGCGGCGTGGAGAGTTCCACGCCGCCCCGGTCCGTTCAGTTTCTCTTGTCCGTCCGCCCCAGAAGGTAGTCCACGCTGACGTGGTAGAAGTCTGCCAGCGCACTGAGTGCATGAGGCGGGACCATCCTCTGCCCGCTTTCATAATAAGCATAGGTCCTCTGAGGCACATTGATTGCTTTCCCCACCTGGGCCTGTGTCAGATCATGGTCTTCTCTCAGGTCGCGGATCCGCTGATATCGCTCCATCTCAATCACCGAGACAAGTATATTTTAGAACAATTCGTTCTATTGACATTTTGAATGTTTTGTTCTAAACTATCCCTGTTAAGAGGTGGTTTTATGCCGGACTATAAAGAGATGTACCTGACCCTGTTCCGGGCCACGGAGCAGGCCGTCAACACCCTGATCGCCGCCCAGCAGCGGTGCGAGGATCTGTATGTGAACGACCCCGGGGCGGAGCTGCTCCTGCTCTCCCCGGATGAGGAGCAGGAGGAAGAATAGCGCCGACACTTCGCTCTGATGGAAGAAGGCTCCGGAAGCGTTTGCTTCCGGAGCCTTTCTCGGTGCCTGTGAAAAATGACCCCCGGCAGGCCCGCGCCGCAAACCGCCCCGGAGTCCGGCGCGGCGGGACGGCTGCGGGGTGAAGGCGCGGAAAAGCGGGCGAACGCCGGTCTTTCGCCATGGGGATAAAAAGCGCCGGAGCAAGGCGGACCTTGCTCCGGCGATGGCGCAGCGGGTGGGATTCGAACCCACGTGCAGTTTCCTGCAAACTGATTTCGAGTCGTTGGAAGCGGGTGTCTTCTGGAGCATTTTGAGCGCTTCTCTGCGCCTTTCAGAACGCCGGAAACCCTTCTGATAGCGTTCATAGGGACACAATATGACCTCACCTGGTTTGTGCTGGGGATGGCGGGGTTCCGCCCTCTCCGGTGCCGT
>CALXCT010000068.1 GCA_944386865.1 uncultured Oscillospiraceae bacterium
TACACCGGGCGCACCCTGTTCGGCGCCCGCCCGCCCAAGGGCCAGGAGCTGGACGACCACTACTTCGGCTCCATCAAGCCCCGGGTGGAGGCCTATATGGAGGACCTGAACGAGCAGCTGTGGAAGCTGGGCATCCTGGCCAAGACGGAGCACAACGAGGTGGCCCCCGCCCAGCACGAGCTGGCCCCCATCTACACCACCACCAACCTGGCCACCGACCACAACCAGCTGACCATGGAGATCATGCAGAAGGTGGCCGCCAAGCACGGCATGGTCTGCCTGCTCCATGAAAAGCCCTTCGCCGGCGTCAACGGCAGCGGCAAGCACAACAACTGGTCCATGGCCACCGACACCGGAGTCAACCTCCTCTCCCCCGGCGAGACGCCCCACGAAAACGCCCAGTTCCTGCTGTTTTTGTGCGCCGTGATCCAGGCGGTGGACGACTATCAGGACCTGCTGCGGGCCGCCGTGGCCACCGCGGGCAACGACCACCGGCTGGGGGCCAACGAGGCGCCCCCCGCCGTGGTGTCCATCTTCCTGGGCGATGAGCTGACCGGCGTGCTCCAGGCCATCGAGACCGGCGCGCCCTACCAGGGCGCCGAGCGCACCCGCATGAAGCTGGGCGTGCCCGTGCTGCCCCGCTTCTTCCGGGACACCACCGACCGCAACCGCACCTCCCCCTTCGCCTTCACGGGCAACAAGTTCGAATTCCGCATGCTGGGCTCCTCCAACTCCATCGCCTGCGCCAACATCATGCTCAACAGCGCGGTGGCCGCCACGCTGGAGCAGTATGCCGACCGGCTGGAGGGGGCGGAGGACTTCGAGTCCGCCCTCCAGTCCCTGCTGCGGGAGACCGTGCGGGACCACAAGCGCATCCTGTTCAACGGCAACGGCTACGATGATGCCTGGCTCCGGGAGGCGGAAGCGCGGGGCCTGTCCAACCTGCGCACCACCCCCGACTGCATGCCCTGCCTGCTGGAGGACAAGAACGTGGCCATGCTCACCCACCAGAAGGTCTACTCCCCCGCCGAGCTGCGCTCCCGCTACGAGATCATGCTGGAGAACTACTGCAAGACGGTGCGCATCGAGGCGCTGACCATGACCGACATGGCCCGGCGGGACATCCTGCCCGCGGTGGAGAGCTACACCGTCCAGGTGGCCGGGGCCGCCGCCGCCAAGAAGGCGGTGGACCCCGAGCTGGGCTGCAGCTACGAGAAAAACCTGGTGGGCCGGCTGTCCCTGCTCACCGAGCAGATCGCCCAGCGCGCCGGTGAGCTGGAGGACATCATGGTGCAGCTCCAGGCCGTGGACGACATCACCCGGCAGTCCTGCCGCATCCGGGACGAGGTGCTGCCCGCCATGGCGTCCCTGCGGGCCGCCGCCGACGAGGCGGAGACCCTGGTCAGCTCCAAGTGCTGGCCCTATCCCACTTACGGCGAACTGCTGTTCGGCGTGCGCTGAGGAGGACTGATCCCAATGTGTTCCATTATGGGTTACTGGGGGACCGACGTGCCCCGGGAGCTGTTTGAGAAAGGATTTGAACGCACCAGATCCCGGGGGCCCGACGACACCCGGGTGGTGGACACGGGCATGGGCCTGCTGGGCTTTCACCGGCTGGCCATCATGGGGCTGCATCCGGAGGGGATGCAGCCCTTCCGGTTGGGCAAGCGCTGGCTGGTGTGCAACGGCGAGATCTACGGCTTCGAGACGTTCAAGCGCGCCCTGGCGGGAGAGTACGACTTCGCCAGCGGCTCCGACTGCGAGGTGCTGCTCCCCCTGTACCGCAAGTACGGCGTGGAGATGTTCGCCATGCTGGACGCGGAGTTCGCCTGCATCCTCTTCGACGGGGAGACGGGCAGCTGCGTGGCCGCCCGGGACCCCATCGGCATCCGCCCCCTCTACTACACCTACGACCGGGCGGGCAGCATCATCTTCGCCAGCGAGCCCAAAAACCTGGTGGGGCTGGGCGGGGAGATCCTCCCCTTCCCTCCGGGCCACTACTACAAGGACGGCAGGTTCGTCTGCTACACCGACGTCACTAAGGTGGAGCGGGTGGTGGAGGCCGATCTGGACACCATCTGCCGCAACATCCGGGAGAAGCTGATCGCCGGGGTGGAGAAGCGGCTGGTGGCCGACGCCAAGGTGGGCTTCCTGCTCAGCGGCGGACTGGACTCCTCCCTGGTGTGCGCCATCGCCGCCAAGCGCAGCAGCACGCCCATCCGCACCTTCTCCATCGGCATGGACACCGACGCCATCGACCTGAAGTACGCCCGCCAGGCCGCCGACTACCTTGGCAGCGACCACACCGAGGTGATCATCACCCGGGACGATGTGCTCGCCGCCCTGGAGCCGGTGGTGGAGCTGCTGGGCACCTATGACATCACCACCATCCGGGCCAGCATCGGGATGTATTTGGTGTGCAGGGCCATCCACGAGCAGACCGACATCCGGGTGCTGCTCACCGGGGAGATCTCCGACGAGCTGTTCGGCTACAAGTACACCGACTTTGCCCCCTCCGCCCGGGCCTTCCAGCAGGAGTCGGAGAAGCGGGTGCGGGAGCTGCACATGTACGACGTGCTCCGGGCCGACCGGTGCATCTCGGTCAACTCCCTGGAGGCCCGGGTTCCCTTCGGCGACCTGGACTTCGTGCGCTACGTCATGGCCATCGACCCGGAGCGCAAGCTCAACCACTACGGAAAAGGCAAGTACCTGCTGCGCCGGGCCTTCGAGGGGGACTGGCTGCCCCTGGACCTGCTCTACCGGGAGAAGGCCGCCTTCTCCGACGCGGTGGGCCACTCCATGGTGGACGACCTGAAGCAGTACGCCGAGAGCTGCTATACCGACGAGCAGTTCCGGCAGAAGTGCCGGCAGTACCGCCACGCCGCCCCCTTCACCAAGGAGTCCCTGCTCTACCGGGAGCTGTTTGAGAAATACTACCCCGGCCAGAGCGGCATGATCGCGGATTTCTGGATGCCCAACAAGGCCTGGAAGGGCTGCGACGTGAACGACCCCTCCGCCCGGGTGCTGTCCAACTACGGCGCCAGCGGCGTGTGAGGTCCTCTTTACAATTTGTCTTCAGGAGGTTATTCCCATGGAAAAGAGAGAACTGCTCTACGAGGGCAAGGCAAAAAAGGTCTACGCCACCGACGATCCCCAGCTGCTCATCGTCGCCTACAAGGACGACGCCACCGCCTTCAACGGCCAGAAGAAGGGCACCATCACCGGCAAGGGCGTCATCAGCAACCGGATGAGCAACCGGCTCATGGCCCGGCTGGAGTGGGCCGGGGTCCCCACCCACTTCGTGGAGGAGCTCAGCGAGCGGGAGACCCTGGTCAAGCGGGTGACCATCGTCCCCCTGGAGGTGATCGTGCGCAACCTCGCCGCCGGTTCCTTCTCCCAGCGCTACGGCGTGGAGGAGGGCGTGGTCTTTGACCGCCCCACCATTGAATTCTCCTACAAAAACGACGAGCTGGGCGATCCCCTGCTCAACAGCCATCATGCCGTGGCTCTGAAGCTGGCCACCCCGGAGGAGCTGGAGACCATCCAGGCTCTCTCCTTCCGGGTCAACGAGCTTCTGAAGGAGTTCTGGAGCCAGTGCGGCGTGACCCTGGTGGACTTCAAGCTGGAGTTCGGCCGGCTGACCGACGGCTCCATCATCCTGGCTGACGAGATCAGCCCCGACACCTGCCGCCTGTGGGACGCCAAGACGGGGGAAAAGCTGGACAAGGACCGCTTCCGCCGGGACCTGGGCGGCGTGGAGGACGCCTACGCCGAGGTCATGAGGCGGCTGACCGAGCATGACGCCCAGTAAGGATCGCCCCCGGGAGGACGGGCATCTCCACGAGGAGTGCGGCGTGTTCGGCGCCTTCGCCCCGGAGCGCACCGACGTGGCCGCCCTGGCCTACTACGGGCTGTACGCCCTTCAGCACCGGGGACAGGAGAGCGCGGGCATCGTGGTCAACGACGCCGGGCTGTTCTCCACCCACCGGGACGTGGGGCTGGTGAACGAGGTGTTCTCCCGGGAGCAGCTCCAGGCCCTGGGGCCGGGCAGGCTGGTGGTAGGCCACGTGCGCTACGCCACCACCGGCTCCGACCGCCGGCGCAACGTGCAGCCCCTGGTCATCAACCACTTCAAGGGCCGCATGGCCCTGGCCCACAACGGAAACCTCACCAACTCCCTCCCCCTGCGCCGGGCGCTGGAGGAGCAGGGCTCCATCTTCCACACCACCACCGACTCGGAGGTCATCGCCTACCTCATCGTCCAGGAGCGGCTGCGCGCCCCCTCCATCGAGGCAGCGGTGTCCGCCGCCATGGGCCGGCTGGAGGGGGCCTACTCCCTGGTGATCTCCTCCCCCACCAAGCTCATCGCCGCCCGGGACCCCCACGGCTTCCGGCCCCTGTGCATGGGCCGGCGCAGCGACGGGACCGTCGTCTTCGCCTCCGAGTCCTGCGCCCTGGACGCGGTGGGCGCCGCCTTTGAGCGGGACGTGGAGCCGGGAGAGATCGTCATCGTCAGCGGGGAGGGCGTCCGCTCCGACCGCACCCACTGCGCCGCCGTGCCCCGGCGGCTTTGCGTGTTTGAGCTGATCTACTTCGCCCGGCCCGACTCGGTGATCGACGGGTACAGCGTCAGCCTGGCCCGCCAGCGGGCGGGGGCCTTTCTCGCCCGGGAGCACCCCGTCGACGCCGACGTGGTCATCGGCGTGCCCGACTCCGGACTGGACGCCGCCCTGGGCTACTCCCGCCAGTCGGGCATCCCCTACGCCTTGGACTTCACCAAGAACAAGTACATCGGCCGCACCTTCATTGCCCCCGACCAGGCCATGCGGGAGGCGGGGGTGAGCCTCAAGCTCAACCCGGTGCGCGCCGCGGTGGAGGGCCGCCGGGTGGTGCTGGTGGACGACTCCATCGTCCGGGGCACCACCTGCCGCCGGACCATCCAGCTGCTGCGCCGGGCGGGCGCCAGGGAGATCCATATGCGGGTGAGCGCGCCCCCCTTTGTGGCCCCCTGCTACTACGGCACCGACATCGACAGCGCGGAAACCCTCATCGCCAACCGCCACACCGTGGACGAGATCGCCCAAATCATCGGCGTGGATTCTCTGGGTTATCTCAGTCTGAAGCACGTCACCCAGCTGCCCCCGGGGCCCTGCGGCGGCTTCTGCACCGCCTGCTTCGGCGGCGGCTACCCCACCGCCGTGCCCACGGGCGGCAAGGACCGCTTCGAGTATCCCATCGGGGCCGCGCCCCGGGAGGGGTGGGCCGGGCGTGAGGCCTGTGAAAAAAGGGAGGGGGCGGAATGACCAAGTATATTTTTGTGACCGGCGGCGTGGTGTCCGGTCTGGGTAAGGGCATCACCGCCGCCTCTCTGGGGCGGCTTCTGAAGGCCCGGGGGCTGAAGGTCGCCGCCCAGAAGCTGGACCCCTACATCAACGTGGACCCAGGCACCATGAGCCCCTATCAGCACGGGGAGGTGTTCGTCACCGAGGACGGCGCGGAGACCGACCTGGACCTGGGCCACTATGAGCGCTTCATCGACGAGGACCTGAACCAGTTCTCCAACCTGACCACCGGGCGGGTCTACTCCAACGTGATCGCCAAGGAGCGCCGGGGCGAGTACCTGGGCCGGACGGTGCAGACCATCCCCCACATCACCGACGAGATCAAGCACTTCATCTACGCCGTGGGCAAAAAGACCGGCGCCGACGTGGTCATCACCGAGATCGGCGGCACCACCGGCGACATCGAGAGCCAGCCCTTCCTGGAGGCCATCCGCCAGGTGGGCCACGAGCTGGGCCGGGAGAACGCCCTCTACATCCACGTCACGCTGGTGCCCTATCTGAAGGCCTCCGGCGAGCACAAGTCCAAGCCCACCCAGCACTCGGTGAAGGAGCTGCAGGGCTTCGGCATCTCCCCCGACCTGATCGTGCTGCGCAGCGACGAGCCCATCACCGACCGGAGCATTTTCCAAAAGATCGCCTGCTTCTGCAACGTGAAGGAGGACTGCGTCATCCAGAACGTCACCCTCCCGGTGCTCTACGAGGCCCCGCTGATGCTGGAAAAGGCCCGCTTTTCCGCCGTGGTCTGCCGGGAGCTGGGGCTGCACACCCCCGAGCCAGACCTGTCTGAATGGGAGGCCTTGGCCGCCCGGATCAAGGATCTGCGCCGCACCGTCACCGTGGGTCTGGTGGGCAAATACGTCCAGCTGCACGACGCCTACCTCTCAGTGGCCGAGGCCCTGCGCCACGCGGGCTACGCCCGGGACGCCCGGGTTGACATCCGGTGGATCGACTCCGAAACCGTGACGGAGCAGAACGCGGACAGCCTGCTGGCCGGGCTGGACGGCATCCTGGTCCCCGGCGGCTTCGGCGGGCGGGGCATCGGGGGGATGATCGCGGCCGCCCGGTACGCCCGGGAGCGGGGGCTTCCCTATCTGGGCATCTGCCTGGGGATGCAGGTGGCCGTCATCGAGTTTGCCCGGCACGCCGCCGGCCTGCCCGACGCCGATTCCGGCGAGTTCGCCCCCGCCTGCCCCCACAAGGTCATCGACTTCATGCCCGGCCAGAGCGACGAGATCGACAAGGGGGGCACTCTGCGCCTGGGCGCCTATCCCTGCGCCGTTCAGCCCGGCACCACCCTGGAGCGCTGCTACGGCGCGCCCCTCATCTCCGAGCGCCACCGGCACCGCTACGAGTTCAGCAACGACTACCGCGCCGCCCTTACCGGCGCGGGCCTGACTCTGTCCGGTCTGTCCCCCGACGGGCGGCTGGTGGAGGCGGTGGAGCTGTCCGGACGGCCCTTCTTCGTGGGGGTGCAGTACCACCCGGAGTTCAAAAGCCGCCCCAACCGGCCCCATCCCCTGTTTCTGGGCTTTGTGGAGGCCATGCTGGCCTGGCGGGAACACTGAGAACGATCTGTCTCTTTCCCTTCAGAGCGCGGCCGCGCTCCTCATCTGCCCGTATGGCCGGGCAGCACGACGCGGTCCCCGGGAGGCATCCCGGGGACCGCGTATGTGTTTCCGAATTTCTGTTATTCGTTGGTATAGCCCATGAGGCAGGCGTCCACCTCCCGGGCGGCCTCACGGCCCTCCCGGATGGCCCACACCACCAGGGACTGGCCCCGGCGCATATCGCCGGCGGCAAACACGCCGGGCAGATTGGTGGCGTGGCCGTCCTCCGGCGTGGCCACCCGGCCCCGGGCGGTCATCTCCACCCCGAAGGCCTCGGGCACATAGCTCTGCGCCCCCAGGAACCCCGCGGCGATGAGCAGCAGCTGGCACTCCCGGGTGCCCTCGGTGCCCGGCACGGGCTGGAGCTTGCGGTCCAGTCCCACCGTCTTCACCGCTGTCAGCTCGCCGCGCTCCCCTGTCACCAGCTCGGTCACTGTGGTCTGATACACCCTGGGATCCCGGCCGAAGCGGGCGATGGACTCCTCCTGGCCGTAGTCGGTCTTGCACACCTTGGGCCACTGGGGCCAGGGGTTGTCCTCCCCCCGGCTGTCCGGGGCCTTGGGCATCATCTCCAGCTGGACCACGCTGCGGCAGCCGTGGCGGATGCAGGTGCCCACGCAGTCGTTGCCTGTGTCGCCGCCTCCCACGATGACCACGTCCTTCTCCTTCGCGGAGGGATAGGTCCCCTCGGCAAGCGCATGGTCCAGCAGGGAACGGGTGGTCTCTTTCAGGAAATCCACCGCGAACCACACGCCCTCGGCCTCCCGGCCGGGCACGGCCAGGTCGCGGGGGTCGGACGCGCCGCAGCAGAGCACCACCGCGTCAAATTCCTCCCGCAGCTGCCGGGCCGTCACCTCCCGGCCCACGTCCACGCCGGGGCGGAACTCCACCCCCTCGGCGGCCATCAGGTCCAGACGGCGCTGCACGAAGCGCTTTTCCAGCTTCATGTTGGGGATGCCGTACATCAGAAGACCCCCGGGCCGGTCCTCCCGCTCGAAGACGGTGACCGTGTGGCTCCGGTGGTTGAGCTGGTCGGCGCAGGCCAGCCCCGAGGGGCCGGAGCCCACCACCGCCACCCGCTTTCCCGTGCGCACACGGGGCGGCCGGGGGACCATCAGCCCCCGCTCCCAGGCGTCCTCAATGATGCCCAGCTCGTTCTCCTTCACCGTCACCGGCTCGCCGTGCAGCCCGCAGGTGCAGGCCGCCTCGCACAGGGCGGGGCACACCCGGCCGGTGAATTCGGGGAAGTTGTTGGTCTTGAGCAGGCGGCGCAGGGCGTGCTCGAAGTTCCCATGGTAGATCAGGTCGTTCCACTCGGGCACCAGGTTGTGCAGCGGGCAGCCGGACACCATGCCGTTCAGCACCGCGCCCGACTGGCAGAAGGGCACGCCGCACTCCATGCACCGGGCCCCCTGCCGCCGCCGCTGCTCCCGGTCCAGGCGGGGATGGAACTCCTCATAATGCTTGATCCGCTCCAGCGGTGGCTGGGCCGGGTTGGTCCGGCGCTCATACTCCATAAATCCGGTGGGCTTTCCCACGGCTCACTCCCCCTTTCTGCCGGCGGCGGCGTAGAACGCCTCCACCTCGGCCTGCTCCCGGTCCATCCCCTGCTCCTCCAGCTGCGCGATGGCGCGCACCATCCGGTCGTAGTCCCGGGGCAGGATCTTCTTGAAGGCGGGCAGGTATTCCTCAAACCGAGCCAGGATCTCCTTCGCCCGGGGCGAACCGGTGGCGTCGGCATGGGCCTGGATCAGCCGGCGCAGCGTGGCCGCGTCGTGGGGCGCGGTGACCGGCTCCATGGACACCAGCGCCTTGTTCAGCCGCAGGTACAGGTCCCGGCCCTCATCCAGCACGTAGGCCACGCCGCCGCTCATCCCCGCGGCGAAGTTCTTGCCCGTGGGGCCCAGCACCACCGCCACGCCGCCGGTCATATACTCACAGCCGTGGTCGCCCACGCCCTCCACCACCGCCGTGGCGCCCGAGTTGCGCACGCAGAAGCGCTCTCCCGCCACGCCGTTGAGGTAGGCCGCGCCGCCGGTTGCCCCGTAGAGGGCCACGTTGCCCACCAGCACATTTTGCTCCGCCCGGAAGGCGCTGTCCCGGGGGGGATAGACCGCGATGGTCCCCCCCGACAGGCCCTTGCCCAGGTAGTCGTTGGCGTCGCCCTCCAGCTTCAGGGTCACCCCCTTGGGCAGGAAAGCGCCGAAGGACTGCCCGCCCCCGCCGGTGCACTGAATGGTGAAGGTGCCCTCGGGCAGGCTGTCCCCGTGCAGGCGGGTGACGTCCGAGCCCAGGATGGTGCCCACCGCCCGGTCGGTGCTGGACACGGTCAGCTCCAGCTGACGGGGCTCCCCCTTCGGCAGAGCGTCGCCCAGCCGGCGCTCCAGCACCTTCAGGTCCACCATGTCCTCCAGGCGGAAGTCGTACACGTCCGCCGGGTCGAAGTGGGTCTTTTCCCCTTGAGCGGCGGGGCGGGCCAGCACGGCGGACAGGTCCACGGTGGCGGCCCGGCTGTTGACCGCCGGGCTGCGCACCGCCAGCAGGTCAGTGCGGCCCACCAGCTCGTCCACCGTGCGCACCCCCAGCTTCGCCATATGCTCCCGCAGCTCCCGGGCCACAAAGCGCATGAAATTGACCACGTACTCCGGCTTGCCCTGGAAGCGCTTTCTCAGCTCCGGGTTCTGGGTGGCCACCCCCACGGGG
>CALXCT010000069.1 GCA_944386865.1 uncultured Oscillospiraceae bacterium
GCCGTTTCCAGCAGTGTGGAGTCCATGAGCTCCCTGTCCGTGCAGGCTGTGAACGTCAACGTCAGCGGCATCTCACTGGAGCCCGCCCAGAAGAATTGAATCCAGTCAGACCAGGGAACGGAATGACAGTCGTCATTCCGTTCCTTTCTGCGCTGAGATGGGAAAATAGGGGTTTATTTTCGCTCGGAAAATGTATATAATGAATAGCAACACGGCGTGCGGCCGGGGATCCCGTCGAGAGCCGGCGGACCGGCCGCCTGAGTTGGAGGAACGATGATGACAAGAACCATTGCCCGTGAGATCGCGGTGCACCTGATCTATGAGCAGGGATTCGGAGAGCGCACCGCCGCGCAGACGCTGGAGCTGGCGCTGAACGAGGAAAATTTCCGCCAGCTGGCCGGAGAGGAGCCCCTCTACAAGGAGTTTCCCGACGAGGCCCAGCGCGCGTACATCCAGGAGCTGGTAACGGGAGTCTATGACCACTGCCCGGAACTGGACGACTATATCTCCCACTACTCCATCGGCTGGAGTTTCTCCCGCATCCCCCGGGTGGCGGTAGCGGTGATGCGCGCGGCGATGTATGAGGTGCTGTATATGCCCGACGTTCCCAACGCCTCCGCCATCGACGCCGCGGTGGAGATCGCCAAGAAATACGAGTCCCCCGAGGTCGTCTCCTTCATCAACGGGATTTTGGGGTCCTTTGTCCGGGACGAATTCCCCGCGAAGGAGTCCGAGCCGGCGGGGAACGGAGAGCAGGCGCAGCCGTGAGCCGGGTCATCGCCTTTGACACCAGCAATTACACCACCTCGGTGGCGGTATTTGACGGGGAGCAGGGGGAGAACGCGGGCCGGCTGCTGGACGTGCCCGAGGGCGCGCTGGGCCTTCGGCAGAGTGACGCCCTGTTCTCCCATGTGAAGCGTCTGCCTGAGCTGACCGCGCGGCTGCGCGGGGAGGGGCTGCTGGACGGGATCGCGGCGGTGGGCGCCAGCGCCACGCCCCGCGAGGTGGAGGGGTCTTACATGCCCTGTTTCCTGGCAGGAGTCTCCCAGGCGAAGGTGCTGGCCGACGCGCTGGGGGTGCCCTGCTATTTCTGCTCCCATCAGCAGGGACATCTGGCCGCCGCGGCCTGGTCCGCCGGGCGGATGGATCTGCTGGAGGCCCCGTTCCTGGCCTGGCACCTCTCCGGCGGGACCACCGAGCTTCTGAAAGTCTGCCCTGACGGCGTGAATGTCCGCGCAAGCGCCATCGGCGGAACCAGCGACATCTCCGCCGGCCAGCTGATCGACCGCACGGGACAGGCACTGGGTCTGGCATTTCCCGCGGGCAAGGAGCTGGACAGGCTTGCGCAGAATGCGGACAAGGAGCTGTCCTTCCCGGTGAAGGTGAAGGAGATGGTCTTTTCCCTGTCCGGGATGGAAAATAAGGTGCGCCAGATGGCGGCGGGCGGGGAACGGCCGGAAAATGTCGCCGCCTTCGCCCTTCGGTGCGTGGCCCACGCGGTGGAGACGGCCACCCTGCAGGCGATGGAGCGTGAGCCGGGACTGCCGGTGCTCTGCTCCGGCGGTGTGGCATCCAACAGCATGCTGCGGCAGGTGATGTCCCGGCGCTGCGGCGCCGTCTTTGCCCAGCCCCGGTATTCCACCGACAATGCCATGGGCACGGCCATCCTGACCTATCGGCAATGGAGGGAAGATCAGGGATGAATCAGCAGCCCGGTGTCCTCAGTGTTTCCCAGGTCAATCAATACATCAAGTCCATGCTGGACGGCGACCGGCTTCTGGGCGGCCTCTATGTCCAGGGTGAGCTGTCCAACTACAAGTGCTATCCCTCGGGGCATCACTATTTCACCCTGAAGGACGCGGAGAGCGCGCTGCGCTGCGTGATGTTCCGCCGGGAGGCGGCCACGCTCCGGTTCCGGCCGGAGAACGGGATGAAGGTGATCGTCTGCGGCCGGGTGACGGTCTATCCCCGGGACGGGCAGTATCAGCTCTACTGCAGCAGGATGACGCCGGACGGCGTGGGCGACCTCCAGGTGGCGTTCGAGCAGCTCAAGGAGAAGCTGCGCCGGGAGGGGCTGTTCGACCGGGAGAGCAAGCGTCCGCTGCCCCGGTATCCCGGCAGGATCGCGCTGATCACCTCGCCCGCCGGTGCGGCGGTGCGGGATATGCTGCGTATCCTGAACGCCCGCTGGCCCATGAGCCGGGTGATCGTACTGCCCGTGCGGGTGCAGGGGGAGGAGGCTCCCGGCGAGATCGCCGACGCACTGGACCAGGCCAACCGCCTGGAACTGGCCGATCTCATCATCACAGGCCGGGGGGGCGGCTCCATGGAAGACCTGTGGGCCTTCAACGAAGAGCGGGTGGCCCGGGCCATCCACCGCTCCGAGATCCCGGTGATCTCGGCCGTGGGACACGAGCCTGATGTGACCATCTCCGACTTTGTGGCGGACCTCCGGGCGGCCACACCGTCCAACGCGGCGGAGCTGGCTGTCCCCGACCGGCAGGAGATCTCCCAGCAGCTGGACCAGCTGGGCCTGCGGCTGGAGAAGGGGATGACCCATCTCATTGACCTGCGCCGGGCGGACCTGGAACGGCTGGGCGGGAGCAGGGCCATGACCCGTCCGGAGCTGCTGCTCCGGGATAAGCAGATGATGTTGGACCATCTCGGTCAGCGGCTGAGCCACGGGCTTCGTGCCTGCCTGGGGACGGAGCGGGAACGCTATGCCCGCATGGCGGCGTCGCTGGACGCGCTGAGCCCCTTCAAGGTGCTCAGCCGGGGCTACGCCATCCCACAGAGGGCGGACGGCGGAGTGGCGGTGAGCGCCCGGGAGTATGCGCCCGGCGATCATCTGACATTGACGATGGCAGACGGCAGCCTGGACTGCCGTGTGGAGGAAAGCAGGTGCCGGACATGGCGGAAAAAAAGATGAGTTTTGAAGACGCGATGGCCCGTCTGGAGGCCATCGTGGCACAGCTGGAGCGGGGGGAGACTCCGCTGGAGCAGTCGATGTCTCTCTTTGAGGAGGGTACCCGGCTGATGAAGCAGTGCGGCGCCCAGCTGGACAAGGCGGAGCAGAAGGTGACCAAGCTCCTGCAGGACGGTACGGAGGTCCCCTTCGTGCCGGAGGACGAGCGATGAAAGCGCGCTATGAGCAGGACCGCCGGCAGGTGGAGCAGACCCTTTCCACCTGTTTTTCCACGCGCGGCTTCCCCTTTGATGGGCTGCTGGAAGCTATGGAATACAGCCTTCTGGCGGGCGGCAAGCGCATTCGGCCCGTCCTGGTGCTGGAGTTCTGCCGCGCCGCCGGTGGGGCGCCGGAATCCGCGCTGCCCATAGCCTGTGCAGTGGAAATGCTTCACACCTATTCGCTCATCCACGACGATCTGCCCTGCATGGACGACGACCAGCTGCGGCGCGGAAAGCCCACCAGCCACGTGAAGTTCGGCGAGTGGAAGGCGCTGCTGGCGGGAGACGCCCTCCAGGCGGAGGCCTTCGGCACCATCCTGCGCTGCAAACTGCCTGCGGAGCGCAAGGCCGCCTGCGCGGAGATCTTGTCCGGCGCGGCCGGGATCGACGGAATCTGCGGCGGCCAATATCTGGACCTGGACGGCGAGGGCCGCGCACTGACCGAGGAGATGCTCACCGACATCCACGGCAGAAAGACCGGCGCGCTGCTGGTGGCCGCCTGTCAGATGGGAGTCGCGGCAGCCGGGGGCACAGAGGAGCAGATGGAGTCCGCGGGGTTGTACGGCGCCGCTCTGGGGCTGGCCTTCCAGATCCGGGACGATCTGCTGGATGAACTGGGGACGGAGGAGCAGCTGGGCAAACCCATCGGCTCGGACCGGAGCGAAGGAAAGACCACCTTCTATACCCTGTATGGTGCCGAACGGTGCCAGGAGATGGTGACGAAGCTGACAGAAGCCGCAAAACTTCACGCAGGCACGTTTTCTGACAGTGAGTTTCTGAACTGGCTGGCGGACTATCTGGCAGACAGGACAAACTGACTGGACGAGTGGCGTACGGAAAGAGAGGGGGACCGGTATGAATGTCGTGGAGTTTCTGACCACCAATATGATCCTGAATCTTTCCATTGCCTCCTGGGCCATCGCACAGCTGCTCAAGGGCGTGATCATCCTGATCCGGGAGCGCAGGCTGGACTGGGGCAGGATCCTGGGCGGGGGCGGCATGCCCAGCTCCCATTCCGCCCTGGTGTGCACCTGCGCCACGGCGGTAGGCCGGATGTATGGCTGGAGCAGTCCGCTGTTTGCCATCGCCGCGGTGGTGGCGGTGGTGGTGATGTACGATGCGTTCAATGTCCGCCAGGCGGCCGGAGAACAGGCCAAGGTGCTCAATTACATGATCCAGAACCTGTCCGAGCTCACCCCGGAGACCTTTGGCAAGAGCCTGCAGGAGCTGCTGGGCCACACCTTTCCACAGGTGGTGGCGGGCGGCGTGCTGGGCGTGGTGATCGGCTACGCGGGCTGCGAGCTGTTCGTGTTCTGATGCTGAAACTTCTTATCGGAAGGTGTAACCGTTGGAGAACCAATTGGAACAACTGGATATGAAGGCACTGACCGATACACAGGCGATGCGGCTGTGCGGACAGCTGCGGGAGGAGATCATCACCACAGTGGCCCGGACGGGAGGACACCTGGCATCAAATCTGGGTGTGGTGGAATTCACCGTGGCGCTGCACCGGGTGTTCGATACCGGCCGGGACCGCCTGGTCTTTGACGTGGGGCACCAGTGCTACACCCATAAGATGCTCACCGGACGCCGGGGGATGATGGATACCCTCCGTTCCTTCGGCGGCCTGTCTGGCTATCCAAAGCCGGGAGAGAGCGTGCATGACGCGTTCATTGCGGGACATGCCTCCAACTCCGTCTCCGTGGCCACCGGCATGGCCCGGGCCAGGACGCTGCTGGGGGAGGACTATCAGGTCATCGCCCTGATCGGCGACGGCGCGCTCACCGGCGGCCTGGCCTATGAGGGCCTCTCCAACGCCGGCCAGAGCGATGAGCACCTGATCGTGGTGCTCAATGATAACGGGATGTCCATCACCAAAAATGTGGGTGGAATGGCCCAGTATCTGGCCCACCAGCGGCTCAAGCCCCAGTATCTCACCTTCAAAAAGCACTATCGGCGTATCACCGGAAAGACGGCGATAGGCCGCAAGTTCTACCGCTTTACACACCGCATGAAGAAGATGATCAGGAATTCCTTGCTTCCCTGCAGTATGTTTGAGGACATGGGCTTTTCCTATCTGGGACCGGTGGACGGACATGATGTGAAGGGGCTGACCCACATCCTACGGTATGCCAAGGAACTGCCCGGCCCGGTGCTGCTGCATATCAAGACCCAAAAGGGAAAGGGGTACTACCCGGCGGAACTGGAGCCGGATGAGTACCACGGCGTCTCTCAGTACCATGTGGCCACCGGCGCCCCGGTGAAAAGCGCCCGGCTGAATTTTTCCGCCAGTTTTGGGCATACGCTGTGCCAGCTGGCGGGAGAGGACGGGCGGGTGTGCGCCATCACGGCGGCCATGCAGCCCGGCACGGGCCTGGATGAGTTTGCCGCCCGGTTCCCCAAGCAGTTTTTCGACGTGGGGATCGCCGAAGGTCATGCAGTGGCCATGGCGGCGGGAATGGCAAAGCAGGGGGCGATCCCCGTGTTCGCCGTCTATTCTTCCTTTCTGCAGCGTGCCTACGATATGCTGATCCACGACGTGGCCATCCAGGGCCTGCATGTGGTGCTGGCGGTGGACCGTGCCGGGCTGGTGGGGGAAGACGGCGAGACCCACCACGGGGCTTTTGACGTGAGCTATCTCAATACGGTGCCCGGGATGACCATCCTGGCCCCCTCTAACTTTGCTGAACAGGCCAGGATGCTGCGCACCGCGGTGCTGGAGCTGGACGGCCCTGTGGCAGTGCGATATCCCCGGGGCGGCGAGGGCGCGTTCCGCAGGGATTCCGGCCCGGAACCCGCCGTCCGTCTGTGGGAGGGCAGAGATATCACCCTGGTGGGCTATGGGACTATGATCAATCAGATCATCGGTCTAAAACGCCTGCTGGAGTGGGAGGGGCTCACCGCAGATGTGATCAAGCTCAACGATTTGTCCCATCTGGACGAGGGGCTGCTGTGCTCCTCCGTCGCAAAGACGGGGCGGCTTCTGATCGCGGAGGACTGTGTCGCCCAAGGCAGCGTGGGCCAGCGGGTCGCAGCCCTGCTGGAGCAGCATGGAGTTCTGGCGGAACTGGCCCTGTGCAATCTGGGGATGCGATTCATCCCGCAGGGCACGGTGGACCAGCTGCTTGACCTGTGCGGTCTGACCGCGGAAAAACTATTGGAACGGGCAAAGGAGATTTGCGGTCATGGCGAAGAAACGACTGGATGTCCTGCTGACTGAGCGCGGACTGGTGGAGAGCCGGCAGCGTGCCCAGGGGATCATCATGAGCGGCCAGGTCTTTGTGGACCAGCAGAAGGTAGACAAGGCCGGCGCGCAGATCGATGAAAAGGCCGAGATCGAAGTGCGGGGCAGCACGCTGCCCTATGTCAGCCGGGGGGGCCTGAAGCTGGAAAAGGCGCTGAAATGCTTTCCCATCACGTTGAAGAATAAGGTCGCCATCGACGCGGGCGCATCCACCGGGGGATTTACCGACTGTATGCTCCAGAACGGGGCAAGGAAGGTGTACGCGGTGGACGTGGGATACGGGCAGCTGGCCTGGTCCCTGCGCACCGATCCCCGGGTGGTGTGCATGGAGCGCACCAATGTGCGCTACCTCTCACCGGAGCTCATCCCTGAACCGCTGGATTTCGGAACGGTGGATGTCTCCTTCATCTCTCTGAAGCTGATCCTGCCCGCCCTGCGCACGGTGCTCAAGCCGGAAGCCGAGGTGGTCTGCCTGGTCAAGCCCCAGTTCGAGGCGGGCCGGGAGAAGGTGGGGAAGAAGGGCGTTGTCCGGGACCCAAAGGTCCATCTTGAGGTGCTGGAGAACTTCCTTCGGTTTGCCCAGGAGTCGGATTTTTCTGTAAAGGGATTAGACTTTTCACCAATCAGAGGCCCGGAAGGAAACATTGAATATCTTGCACATCTGCACGTGGGGGACGGTGCTGGCTGGACCGGAGATCCGGAGGAGCTGGTGCGCAGATCCCATGAAATACTGGAGGGTGGCGACGCATGAAGATCGTACTCAGTCCCAACCCGTACCGTGACCGCGGCCTGCGTGCCGCCCAGGGCGCGGAGCGGATCCTGAAGGAGGCCGGGGTCCAGACCAGGATCTGTCTGCCCTTCGAACTGGATGGCAGCAGCAAGATCGAACTGCCCCACAAGCTGCATTACTGCAATATGGCAGAGGAGATCAAAGATGCGGATCTGCTCATCTGCTTCGGCGGCGACGGGACCATCCTCCACGCCGCCAAGACTGCCAATGCCCACAAGGTCCCCATCCTGGGGGTCAATATGGGCAGCGTGGGCTTTATGGCGGAACTGGAGCATGGGGAACTGTCCCTGCTGTCCAAGGTGGCGGCGGGAGACTATACCGTCGAGGAGCGGATGATGCTGGACGTGGAGGTCCGGCGCAACGGCAAGAAGCTGCACGAGGACATCGCGCTCAACGATATCGTCATTACCAAGGGTTCCATCGCCCGGATCATCGAACTGGCGGTCTATGGAGACGACGTGCTGATCTCTGACTTCTCCGGCGACGGGATCATCATCAGCACGCCCACCGGATCCACTGCCTATTCCATGTCGGCCGGCGGGCCTATCGTGGAGCCCACGGCGGAGAACATCATCATCACCCCCATCTGCGCCCATTCCATGTCGGCCAAGAGCATGGTGCTGGGCGCCGGGCGGACGGTGTCCGCCAAGATGGCCTACATGACCAGGAAGACTGCCTATCTCTCTGCGGATGGAGGAAAATCCTTCAAGCTCAGCGGCGGCGATGTGGTCAAGGTCAGCAGATCGCAACAGGTCACCCGGCTGGCCCGGGTGACCGGACGCAGTTTTTATGAACTGCTCAATCACAAGCTGGGAGGGAAATCGTAGTGAAAGGCACGCGGCAGGCGGAGATCCTCCGCATCATCAGAGAGCAGAGCGTGGAGACACAGGAGCAGCTGCTGGAGGAGCTGAAAAAGCGGGGCGTCTCCTCCACCCAGGCCACCATTTCCCGGGACATCAAGGAGCTGCGTCTGGTCAAGGAGCTGTCCGCCGACGGCAGCTACAAATATGTCGTCTCCGAGCAGAAGAACATGCTCAATACGGCGGGGCGGCTGCGAAACATCTTCAAGGAAGGGGTCACCTCCTTTGAGATGGCCCAGAACATCATCGTGGTCAAGACCATGCCCGGCCTGGCCTCCGCCGCCTGCGCCGCGCTGGATGGGCTGGAGATCAGCGCCATGCTGGGCAGCCTGGCGGGCGACGACACCGCCATTCTGGTGATGCGCACCGCGGAGGACGCAGAGCAGCTGTGTGATGAGATCCACAAGATGATGCGCTGAGCGCCGGAAGGAGGGCGGATGAGCCGTGCTTTCTCTGCTGCATATCGAGAATATCGCCCTCATCGAGTCGGCCGATATCCGCTTTGACCGGGGCTTCAACGTGCTCACCGGTGAGACGGGCGCGGGCAAATCCATCGTGGTGGATGCCATCGGCGCTGTGATCGGGGAGCGGACCTCCCGGGACCTGATCCGGACGGGGGCGAAGTCGGCCTTGGTCAGCGGCGTGTTCTCCCGGCTGCCAGAGCTGCACTGGCTGGCGGAGAACGGCGTCAGCCCGGACGAGGAGGGCTGCCTGCTGCTCCAGCGGGAGCTGCAGCCAGACGGGCGCAACGTCTGCCGGGTGAACGGCCGGCCCGTCACCGTGGCTCAGCTGCGGGAGCTGGGCCGTCAGCTGCTGAACATCCACGGCCAGCACAACGGACAGCAGTTGCTGGATGAGAACTGCCATATCGATTATCTGGACAGCTTCGGCGAACTGATTCCCGCCCGGGAAGAGTTTGAAAAAGCGTATAATGTGCTTTCCGCCACGCAGCGGGAGATCCGTGGCCTGGAGATGGACGAGATGGAGAAAGGCAGGCGGATCGACACCCTGACCTTCCAGATCAGTGAGCTGGAACGGGCGGAACTGAAGCCGGGGGAAGAGGAGTCCCTTCAGGCCAGACGCGCCATCCTGCGCAATGCGGGCAAGCTGATGGACGCGGTGGAGCAGGCCCACATCGCCCTCTCGGGGGACGATGAGGAGGCGGGCGCTGTGTCCCGGCTGGCGGACGCGGGACAGTCCCTGCGGGTAGTTTCCTCTGTGAGCGGGGAATTGGGCGAGCTCTCTGAGAAGGCCGAGGAGGTGCGCTGTGCCGCCGAGGACCTGGCTGAGCTGGTGCGGGATCTGCGGGAGCAGTTCGACTTCTCCCCGGATGAGCTGGATCAGCTGGAGAGCCGTCTGGACGTGCTTTACCGGCTGAAGAAGAAGTACGGCGGCAGTGTGGAGGAGATGCTGGACTATCTGGAGCGCTGCCGGAGGGAACTGGCCCAGATCGAGGACGCGGACGATACGCTGGAGCGGCTGAAGAAGCGGCTGCAGCAGGAGGTGGAAGCGGCGTGGGCGCTGGGCGGACAGCTGAGCACTGCCCGGCACCAGGCTGCTGAGAGGCTCCGGGAGCGGATCGAGAGTGAGCTGGCCCAGCTGGATATGCCTAAGGTGCGCTTCCGCGTGGCCTTCCGGCCGAAAACGGGAGAGCTGGAGATGGACGTTACGGGGATGGACCAGGTGGAATTCCTGATGTCCGCCAATGTGGGCGAGGCTCTCAAACCCATCCAGAAGGTGGCCTCGGGCGGTGAGCTGGCCCGGATCATGCTGGCCCTGAAGAACGTACTGGCGGAAAACGAAAGCATTTCCACCATGGTCTTTGACGAGGTGGACACCGGCGTTTCCGGCCGGGCGGCCCAGAAGGTGGCCCGAAAAATGGCCAGTGTGGCCCGGACCAAACAGGTGCTGTGCGTCACCCACCTGCCTCAGATCGCCGCCATGGCTGATTTCCATTTCTCAGTGGAGAAGGGAGAACGGGACGGCAGAACGTATACCAGGGTCGCGCTGCTGGATGAGGAGAAGCGGCGGGAGGAACTGGCCAGGCTGACCAGCGGCGACGCGGTGACCGCGGGCGCGCTGGAGAATGCGGGCGAATTGCTGCAGGAGGCGGAGCGGTTCAAGGCTTCTTTCAGCGAAGATAGCCCTTGACAAAGCGGAGCTGATATCCTATAATTCGGTTCATGTTGCACAGCGATGAAGGAGAGAAGTAGCGTTTTTCCCCGCGCAGAGAGCCCTTGGCTGGTGAAAAAGGGCCGGGTAGGACCGCGAAGTACACTCCGGAGCCGATATCCGAACGGAACACTCCAAGTAGGCATATCCGGGCGGGCCCGTTACAGCCTGCGAGTCATTCGACTTGCCGAGGCGACGTCCGTGAGGAGGCCGCGACACAGAGGTGGTACCGCGTTTCACGCCCTCTGTCCCTGAACGGGGACGGAGGGCGTTTTTAGTTTGACTTGGGAAGGGGGAACAGCGGAGTGTCGGATCAGCGGAAGGGGACGTTCTGCGTCTTTGCCGCCGCCGTGCTGTACAGTATCGGCGGTCTCTGCATTAAATTGATCCCCTGGAACGGGCTGGCCATCAATGGCGGCCGCACGGCCATTGCGCTGGTAGTACTGGCCGTCTATCTCCGGGCGGTACACCATCCCCTGCGGTGGAACCGCTGGGTGCTGCTTGGCGCGCTGGCGGTGTGCGGGACCAACATCCTGTTCGCGGTGGCAAACAAGATGACCACCGCCGCCAACACCATCGTGCTGCAGTTCACCGCTCCCATCTTCGTGCTGCTGTTTTCCCTGCTGTTCTTCCGAAGGCGGCCCCGGCGGCTGGACCTGATCACCTGCGCGGTGGTCTTCGGCGGAGTGCTGTTCTTCTTCGTGGACAGCCTGGAGCTGGGAGGCGGGCTCGGCAACCTGCTGGCACTGCTCTCCGGCGTCTCGTATGCCGGTGTGTTCCTGCTCAACGACCTGCCGGACAGCGATCCTATCTCCTCCGTGTTCTGGGGAGATGTGATATCCGCTGTGGTTGGATTCCCGGCTATTATAAAGGAGACTGACTTTACACTGCCAACCATGACCAGCCTGCTGATTCTGGGCGTGTTCCAGGTGGCGTTTGCCTATATCCTCATGTGCATCGGGCTGAAATGGACGCCCGCGGTGACGGCAAGTCTGGTTTCCGGCATCGAGCCGGTGCTCAATCCGATCCTGGTGGCTCTGTTCTACGGAGAGCGGATGGGCCTCTTTGCCCTGATCGGGGCAGTGATCGTGATCATGGGCGTTGTGATCTACAATGTGATCCAGGCAAGACAGGACCGGCCGCGTGCTGATGATGCGTCCGGGTCCATGCAAGAATACAGGAAGAAGGAGATTACAGGATGAAACTTTATGATGAACTGGTGGCCCGTGGCCTTATCGCCCAGGTGACCGACGAGGACGAGATCCGGGAGATGATCGACAACGGGAAGGCCACCTTCTACATTGGCTTTGATCCCACCGCCGACTCCCTCCATGTGGGGCATTTCATGGCCCTGTGCCTGATGAAGCGCCTGCAGATGGCGGGCAACAAGCCCATCGCCCTCATCGGCGGCGGCACAGGCATGGTGGGCGACCCCTCCGGCCGGACCGACATGCGCACCATGATGACGCCTGAGACCATTCAGCACAACTGCGACTGCTTCAAAAAGCAGATGGAGCGCTTTATCGACTTCTCCGACGGTAAGGCCCTGATGCTCAACAACGCGGACTGGCTGATGAAGCTGAATTATGTGGAGCTGCTGCGGGAGGTGGGCGCCTGCTTCAGCGTGAACAACATGCTCCGGGCGGAGTGCTACAAGCAGCGCATGGAGAAGGGCCTGAGCTTCCTGGAGTTCAACTACATGATCATGCAGTCCTACGATTTTTACTATATGTTCCAGCACTACGGCTGCAATATGCAGTTCGGCGGCAACGATCAGTGGTCCAATATGCTGGGCGGCACTGAGCTGATCCGCCGCAAGCTGGGGAAGGATGCCCACGCCATGACCATCACCCTGCTGCTCAACAGCGAAGGCAAAAAGATGGGCAAGACCGCCGCCGGCGCGGTGTGGCTGGACCCCAACAAGACCAGCCCCTATGACTTCTACCAGTACTGGCGGAACGTGGAGGACGCGGACGTGCTCAAGTGCATCCGCATGCTGACTTTCCTGCCGCTGGAGGAGATCGACGCCATGGACCAGTGGGAGGGCAGCCAGCTCAACCAGGCCAAGGAGATCCTTGCCTTTGAGCTGACCAAGCTGGTCCACGGCGAGGAGGAGGCCCGCAAGGCCCAGGACGCCGCCAAGGCGCTCTTTATGGGAGGCGGCGACATGAGCAACGTCCCCAGCACCACCCTGAGCGAGGCAGATCTCACTGATGGAGGCATCGGCCTGTTGGACCTGATGCTCAAGTGCGGTCTGGTACCCTCCAAGAAGGAGGCCCGCCGCCTGGTGGAGCAGGGGGGCGTGGAGGTCAACGGCGAGAAGGCCGCCGATCCCGCCACAGTCTATTCCGCGGATGATTTGAAGGGCGAGGGCCTGATGATCAAGAAGGGCAAGAAGGTGTTCCACCGGGCTGCCCTGGCGGAATAACAACATAAGACGGCCCCCGGAGTTTTACTCCGGGGGCCGTCATTTATTTGCTTATTTGACCAGCATGGACATATCATACAGCCCCGGTTTTTTGACCCCGGACAGGAATCTGGCAGCCTCCACAGCGCCCTGGGCGAAGATCTCACGGGACATGGCGGTGTGCTTGATCTCGATGATCTCGTCGTGCCCGGCGAAGATGACCTCGTGTACGCCCACGATGGTGCCGCCGCGGACCGCGGAGATGCCGATCTCCTTCCGGTCCCGGGGCTGACGGACACTGTGGCGCTCATAGACGTAATTGGTCTCGTGAGGGCAGGCCTGGGCGGCCGCGTCGGCGATCATCAGGGCGGTACCGCTGGGGGCGTCAAGTTTTTTGTTATGATGGCGCTCCACGATCTCGATGTCACAGACGTTGCCCAGCACGGAGGACGCCTTTTTGACCAGCTCCAGCATCACGTTGATGCCCAGGGACATATTGGCCGACCGGAAGATGGGCACCTGCCGGGCGGCAGAGCCGATCTGGGCCAGCTGTTCGGGAGAATAGCCGGTGGTGGCCAGCACCAGGGGGATCTTCCGGCTCACGGCGAACTCCAGCAGGCCGTCCAGGGCCGCGGGGTGGGAGAAGTCGATGACAGCGTCCGCCGTCCCGGTGAACTGGGCGGGGGTGGAGCAGACAGGGAAGGAGTACCCGGAGTCCGCGCCCAGGATGTCGAACCCGGCGGCAACCTCCAGGTCAGGGTCAGCGGCGCACAGCTGGGCGATGACCCGGCCCATCCGCCCGTTGCAGCCTGAAATGATGATCTTCAGCATGGCGTGCCCCGCTTACTTCAGAAGGCCCATGCGCTTCATGGACTCCTCCAGGATCTGCTCATTCTTGGGGGAGATGTCGCACAGAGGCAGACGGAGAGGCCCGGCCTCCATGCCCAGCAGGTTCATGGCGGCCTTGATGGGGATGGGATTGACCTCGATGAACAGCGCGTCAATCAGGTCCATGTACTGGATCTGGATCTTAGAGGCTGCTTCAAAGTCGTTCTCCAGGCACAGGTGGGACATCTTCACCATCACCTCGGGGGCGATGTTGGACACCACCGAGATCACGCCCTTGGCGCCCAGGGCCATCATGGGAACCACCTGGTCGTCGTTGCCAGACCAGATGTAGAAGTCGTCGGGGCAGAGGAAGCGGGTGTGGGCCAGGAGGGAGAAGTTGCCGCTGGCCTCCTTCACACCGTTGATCTTGGGGTTCTCCGAGAGAATGCGGTAGGTCTCAGCGGTGAAGGACACGCCGGTGCGGCCGGGGACGTTGTAGAGGATGATGGGCAGCTCCACACGGTCGGCGATGTACTCATAGTGCTTGATAAGGCCGGTCTGGCTGGCCTTGTTGTAGTAGGGGGTCACGTGCAGCAGGGCGTCGGCACCCGAGTCCTGGGCGTGCTGGGAGAGGTAGACGGCGGCGGAGGTGTCGTTGCTGCCCGCGCCGGCGATGACCTTCACCCGGTGGTCCACCCGCTTGACGCAGTATTCCACAGCGGCGATGTGCTCCCGGATGGACATGGTGGCGGACTCGCCGGTGGTGCCGCAGACGCACACCGCGTCCACCCCGGCTTCGATCTGGGCGTCGATCAGCCGCCCGAAGGCGTCGTAATTGATATTCCCGTTCTGGTCAAAGGGGGTGACCAGGGCGGGGCAGGCTCCGGTAAAGACAGGCTCTCTCATGGCGGTTACCTCCGGGTGATGTAGTGTTCAGCGCACAGCAGCTCGGCCAGCAGGACCGCGCCGCCCGCGGCGCCGCGCAGGGTGTTGTGGGACAGGGAGACGAACTTGTAGTCATACTGGGTGTCGGGGCGCAGACGGCCCACGGACACCGCCATGCCGCCCTCCAGCTCCCGGTCCAACTTGGTCTGGGGACGGTCGGTCTGCTCGAAATAGTTCAGGAACTGCTTGGGAGCGGTTGGCAGGCCCAGCACCTGGGGACGGCCCTTGTAGTCGGCCCAGATCTGCTTCATCTCCTCCATGGAGGGCTTGTTCTTAAAGGTGACGAAGACGGCGGCCATGTGCCCGTTGGAGACAGGTACCCGCAGGCACTGAGCGGTGATGGCAGGGGAGTCAGCGGCCACGATGACGCCGTTTTCCACCTTGCCCCAGACCTTCAGCGGCTCCTGCTCGGATTTCTCCTCCTCACCGCCGATGTAGGGGATCAGGTTATCCACCATCTCGGGCCAGGTCTCGAAGGTCTTGCCCGCGCCGGAGATGGCCTGGTAGGTACACACCAGGATCTTCTCGATGCCGAACTTGCGCAGGGGGGACAGGGCGGGGACGTAGCTCTGGATGGAGCAGTTGGACTTGACGGCGATGAAGCCCCGGGCCGTGCCCAGACGCTTGCGCTGATCGTCGATGACCTTGATGTGCTCGGGGTTGACCTCGGGGATCACCATGGGCACGTCAGACGTCCAGCGGTGGGCGGAGTTGTTGGACACCACGGGGCACTCCGCCTTGGCGTAGCGCTCCTCCAGGGCCTTGATCTCCTCCTTCTTCATATCCACGGCAGAGAAGACGAAGTCCACCTGAGCGGCGATCTTCTCCACGTCGTCCTCAGCGCTCATGACCACCAGGTCGCGGGCCTCGTCGGGAATGGGGACGTCCATGGCCCAGCGGCTGCCCACGGCCTGCTCATAGGTCTTGCCGGCGGAGCGGGCGCTGGCGGCGATGACGGTCAGCTGGAACCAGGGATGGCCGGCGATGAGGGTGACGAAGCGCTGGCCGACCATTCCGGTCCCGCCGATGACCCCAACTTTGAATTTTTCCATGTGTGATCCCTCCAGATGGTGATACTTTACTCTATTCGCAGCGCCTCCCGATATTTCCCGGGGAGGGGAAAAAGAAGGTTGCCAAGCTGTCGAATCCTGTACTATAATGAAATGGTATGTTTGGACAAGTGCATGCGCTTTCACAGAGTAATGTGTGATAGTTTATGATAGCACGCCGGCCGATAGGTGTCAACGAATATCGACTGGCGCTTTTGCAGAAATGGTGATTGGAATGAAACGAAAATTGATGCAAGTTGTATCCGCGGTGATCGCGCTGGCCCTGCTGCTGCCTCAGGCGGCCTTTGCCGCGCCCGATACGAGCCGCGTCGTGCGGGTGGGCCTGTACTACGGCTCCGGCGCGCTGGTGTCCGCAAACCTGGACAATGTGGACGGAAAGGGGAGCGGACACCGCTTCGGCTATTTCGACGCAAGCAACCAGTTCGTCCAGGTGGGCTACACGGAGCAGGAGCAGATCTCCATGCTCAAGAGCACGAACCTGTACCTGACCTCCTCGGGCACCTATTCGGAGACGGCGTCCGCCTCCGACCAGGGCGTGGTGGGCTGCTATCACCTGCGCATCCCCCAGACCCTGCCCGACTTCGACAGCGCCCAGGCGCTGGCCGGACAGCTGGGCGGCTTTGTGGCCTGGATCAACGGCAGCTATCAGGTCCGCTGGGGCAGCTTCACCACCTCCGACGCCGCCCAGGCGGCTCTGCCGGAGTTCCAGGCGGCGCTGGCCGCGGTGGGAGTCGCCCAGGACCAGATCGATGGGGCGTCCGTCTGCTGGACCAGCAAATACGCCGTCACCGTGGTGAAGATGAAGGGGACTCAGATCCTGTTCCAGTTCGACGGGGAGAGCGCGGATCTGTCCCTGGGCGTGATGCCGGACATCACCGGGGCGGAGGATGTACAGACCTGGTTCAAGAACCTCAAGTACCACGGCGGGTTCCGCTATCAGCGCATCAGCGGCGGGGACCTGACGGTGGTGAACTTCGTACCTCTGGAGACCTATGTCAAGGGCGTGATCCCCTATGAGATGAGCGGCTCCTGGCCGCTGGAGGCACTGAAGGCCCAGGCGGTGGCCGCGCGGACCTATGTGATCATGAATCTCAACGGTCACAAGAGCTACGGCTTCGACGTGTGCAACACCACCTGCTGCCAGGTGTACTACGGCGAGGGCAACGGCAGCAGCAAGTACCCCACCGCCACCAGTAACCAGGCGGTGGACGAGACGGCGGGGCTCTATCTGTGGTATGAGGGGGAGCTGGTCAGCACCAACTTCTCCTCCAGCAACGGAGGAGCCAGCGAATCCGCTGTGAACGTGTGGGGCCACGACTACCCCTATCTGGTGGGCAAGATCGACCCCTATGAGGCCACGGTTGAGGACATCATCCCTGGTTACCACTGGACGGTGACCTTCACGGCGGACGAACTGACTACCCTGCTTCAGAATAAGGGCTACGGAAACAGCCGGATCGTGAACCTGGAGATCAAGGAGTACACCCCCACGGGCAACGTGCTTCGCATCATGTTCACCGACGCGGACGGAAAGACCTATACCTTCGCCAAGGAGAAGGTGCGCACCTTGCTGAGCCTAAAGTCCATGCGCTACGAGATCAGCGGCGGCAGCCAGACCCAGACGGGCGGCTATCAGATCAGCGGCGGCAGCGGCAGTTCCACGGTGGACTCCTTTGACGGCCTCTATGCCATCAGCGGCGGCGGAACGGTGTCCGTTCTGGAGACCCAGAAGCCCAGCGCCATCACAGGCACGGGTGAGATTTCTGAAATCGCGCCTTCCGGCGGCCAGACAACGCCCAGCGGCACCTTTGTCATCAGCGGCACCGGATACGGGCATAATGTGGGCATGAGCCAATGGGGCGCCTATGCCATGGCCAAGCTGGGCTACGATTATGAGAATATCCTGCTGTTTTATTATACCGGCACGTACATTTCCGCCGCCGGATGAAGGAGTGCGTCGTTGATTTGAAGACTTCAGATTTTGACTTTGAACTGCCGGAGGAGCTGATCGCCCAGACTCCGCTGGAGCGGCGGGACGCCTCCCGGCTGCTGACGCTGGACAAGACCACGGGGGAGTGGCGGCACCGCCGCTTCTATGAGCTGCCCCAGCTGCTCCGCCCCGGCGACTGTCTGGTGCTCAACGACTCCCGGGTGCTGCCTGCCCGTCTGATCGGCCACCGGGAGCCGGGCGGCGGCATGTGCGAGGTGCTGCTGCTCAGCGACCGGGGAGAAAAGACCTGGGAGTGCCTGGTCCGGCCCGGCCGGAAGATGCGGCGGGGGACCCGGCTCTCCTTCGGCGGCGGGGAACTGACCGCCCAGGTGGTGGACGAGCTGGAGGGAGGCAACCGCCTGGTCCGCTTCGACTATGAGGGCATCTTCCTGGAGGTGCTGGAGCGGCTGGG
>CALXCT010000070.1 GCA_944386865.1 uncultured Oscillospiraceae bacterium
GCGGAGCGCCGCCCCGCGGTGCGGGGTCCCGGAAAAGACCCAGGGGAAGGCTTACAGGAAGTTCTTGCCCAGGTTGAACTCGGTCTTTTCCTTGGTCTCGTCGCCGATGGTGTAGGCGCCCCGCTCCAGGGCCACCATGCCGGTGCGCACCAGCTCCAGGATGCCGAAGGACTCCAGCAGCTTCTGCATGGCGTCCGCCTTGGTCTCGTCGCCGATGAGGGCCAGGGTCAGCGACTTCAGGGACACGTCGATGATGGAGGCCCGGAAGATGTTGGCAATCTGGATGATCTCATTGCGGATGTCGGGCTGCTCGGCCTTGACCTTATAGAGCACCAGCTCCCGGCGGATGGACCGGTCGGGCAGCAGCTCCTGCACGGAGTAGACGGGAAAGAGCTTGCGCAGCTGGTTCATGATCTGCTCGGTGGAGCCCTCGTCGGCCAGCACCTCGATGGTGATACGGGAGACCTCCGGGTCGTCGGTGGTGCCCACCGCCAGGGACTCGATGTTATAGCCCTTCCGGGAGAACAGGCGGGAGACCTGGCTGAGCACGCCGGCGGAGTTCTCCACCAGCACGGAGAGGGTGTGTCTGGAAACGTCTTTCATGTTCAGCTCCTCCTTTCCTCAGTCCAGCAGGAAGTCGTCGGTATTGGCGCCGCCGGGGACCATGGGGTGGACCATGGCGTCCTTGTCGATGGCGCACTCGATCAGGAAGGGACGGCGGGCCGCGATGGCGGCGCGCAGGGCGTCCTCGAACTGCTGCCGGGTGGAGGCCCGGCGGCCCTCGATGCCGTAGGCTTCGGCCAGCTTCACGAAGTCGGGGCCCCGGTCCAGATCGGTCTGGGAGAAGCGCTTGCCGTAGATCAGGTTCTGCCACTGGCGCACCATGCCCAGAGTCTGGTTGTTGAAGATGACGGTGATCACCGGGATGTTGTAGTGCTCCTCGGTGGCCAGCTCGTTGCAGTTCATGCGGAAGGAGCCGTCGCCGGTGCAGTGGACCACCACGTGGTCCGGCTGGCCCACCGCGGCCCCCATGGCGGCCCCCAGGCCGAAGCCCATGGTGCCGAAGCCGCCGGAGGTGATCAGCTGGCCGGGGCGGGAGAAGTGGTAGTACTGGGCGGCCCACATCTGGTGCTGGCCCACGTCGGTGGCGATGATGGCGTCCCCTCCGGTCAGCTCGGTGATGGCCTCCAGCACCTCGTGGGGGGAGAGCTTGCCGGGCACCGAGGGCAGCTCCAGCTCCTTGTGGGAGAAGACCCACTGCTTCCACTCCGGGTAGTCGTGGGCGGGCAGCTTGGCGTTGAGCAGCTCCAGCACCCGCCGGGCGTCGCCGATGATGTGGTGGTCGGTCTTCACGTTCTTGTCGATCTCCGCCCGGTCGATGTCGATGTGGACGATCTTGGCCTTCTCGGCGAAGTGGGCGGGGGAGAGGGCCACCCGGTCGGAGAAGCGGCAGCCGATGGCGATGAGCAGGTCGCAGTGGGTGGCCGCCAGGTTGGAGGCGTGGGAGCCATGCATGCCCACCATGCCGGTGAACAGGGGATGGTTGCCCGGGCAGGCGCCGCCGCCCATGATGGTGGAGGTCACCGGGGCATTGAGCCGCTCGAAGAACTTGCGGAACTCGGGCACCGCGCCCTTGGAGCGGATCACGCCGCCCCCTACCAGGACCAGGGGCTTCTCCGCCTGCTCGATCATCTCCAGCAGCTTGTCGATGTCGCCGTGGTCGGGCTCGGGGGTCTTCAGGTCATGGCTGGCCCGGCGGAGCATGGCGGCCAGGCGGCCGTGGGAGGGGTGCTCGCTCAGGGGCAGGGGCTCAAAGTCCACCTCGGCGGCGGTGACGTTCTTGGCGATGTCGATGAGCACCGGGCCGGGGCGGCCGGAGCGGGCGATGGCGAAGGCCTCCCGCACCACGTCGGCCAGCTGCTCCGGGTCGCGCACCAGGTAGTTGCACTTGGTGATGGGCATGGTGATGCCGGTGATGTCCACCTCCTGGAAGGAGTCCTTGCCGATCAGGTTCTCGGACACGTTGCAGGTGATGGCCACCACGGGGGAGGAGTCGTAGTAGGCGGTGGCGATGCCGGTGGTCAGGTTGGTGGCGCCGGGGCCGGAGGTGGCGAAGCACACGCCCACCTTGCCGGTGGCCCGGGCGTAGCCGTCGGCGGCGTGGGAGGCGCCCTGCTCATGGGCGGTGAGGATGTGGCGGATCTTCTTGCCGTAGCCGTGCAGCTCGAACTCGTCGTAGATATTCAGAATGGTGCCGCCGGGGTAGCCGAACACGGTGTCCACCCCCTGCTCCAGCAGGCATTCCATCAGCACTTGGGAACACTTCATTTTCATGGGGAAACATTCCTCCTTCGATCTTGGTGGGCCGGGCCGGGGACGAAAAAAGCACGGTCTCCGTCCCTGCAAATAGGACGAAGCCATGCTCCGCGGTACCACCTAATTTCATGGGACTGGCCCATGCCCTCAAGCCCCGATAACGGAGGGCGACCGTTCCCGCTTACTCAGGTGAGCCCCGTTGGGCGGGACAGCTCATGGGTGACGTTCTCTCCGCGCCCCTCACGGAAGCTCGCAGCGGCCGCTTCCTCTCTGTGCTTGCGGGGCGGGGATACTTGCCCAGTCATCGCGCTTGGCGCCTTCGCCCGGGGCCGCAATTTCGGGCTTTACCGTGCGAAAGTGTGATTATTGGTTATCTTACCACGCGCCCCGGAATATTGTCAATGAGGGAAGCGGAAAAATATTTTTCCGCCCCGGAGGGATTCTTGGACACATTGCATAGAGGAAAAACCGCGAATTATGTGAAAAAAATATCAAACGGAGGCTAAAAGGGCTGGACAATTGGGAATGGGAACATTATAATATATCTGTTGCAATAGTTCCTCCCAGCGGAGGAACGATCAAGCCCGGTCCTGTGCCGGGCAAGGGTTTGAGAGGTGTGCCTATGAGTCATTCGTTCTTCGGCGGGGTCCATCCCGCCGAGCACAAGGCCGCCACTGAGGGGAAACCGATCGTCCCCATGGAAGTGGCGCCCCAGCAAGTGGTGCTCCCCATGTCCATGCATGTGGGCGCGCCCTGTAAGCCCATCGTGGCGGTGGGCGACCAGGTCACGGTGGGCCAGAAGATCGCCGAGCCCGCCGGCCTCGGCGCTCCCATCCACGCCAGCGTCTCCGGCAAGGTGGTGGCGGTGGAGCCCCGGCCTCATCCCGGCGGGGACAAGGTGATGGCGGTGGTCATCGAAAACGACGGGCTGGATACTTTCGGCTCCGAGCTGACCCCCCACGCCGACTTCAGCGGCTTGACCACCGAGCAGATCGTGGACATCGTCCGCGAGGCCGGCATCACCGGCATGGGCGGCGCGGGCTTCCCCACCCACGTGAAGATCCAGAGCGCCATCGGCAAGGCGGACACCATCATCATCAACGCGGCGGAGTGCGAGCCCTACATCACCTCCGACCACCGGCTGATGCTGGAGCATCCCCAGGAGATCATCACCGGCGTGCAGATCATCATGCAGGCCCTGCAGCTGAAAAGCGCGGTGATCGGTGTGGAGGACAACAAGATGGACGCGGTCAAGGTGCTGGAGGAGACCCTCCAGGGCAAGGATACGGGCATCACCGTCCTGGCCGCCAAGACCCGGTACCCCCAGGGCGCTGAGAAGCAGCTGATCCAGCGGGTGACCGGCCGTCAGGTGCCTCCCGGCAAGCTGCCCGCCGACGTGGCCTGCGCGGTGTTCAACGTGAGCACGGCCTACGCCATCTACGAGGCGGTGTGCCTGGGCCGGCCCCTGACCCGGCGCGGGGTGACCGTCAGCGGCGAAGGGGTGGCCAACCCCTGCAACCTGATGGTCCCCATCGGCACGCCGCTGCAGCACATCGTGGACCAGGCCGGCGGCCTGACGGAGAACGCCGCCTGGGTGCTGATGGGCGGCCCCATGATGGGCATCGCCCAGTACGACCTGTCCGCCCCCATGATCAAGGGCACCAACGCCCTGACGTGCATGGTGCCCGCGGAGCACGCCCCGGCGGTGACCGACCCGGTGTGCATCCGCTGCGGCAAGTGCGTGGAGGCATGTCCCATGCACCTGGAGCCCATGTACATCAATATGTATACCACCGCCCGGCGGTATGAGGAGACCGAGCAGTTCCATGTCACCGACTGCATCGAGTGCGGCAGCTGCGCCTACACCTGCCCCGCCGGCATTCCCCTGGTCCAGAACATCCGCGTGGCCAAGATCCAGCTGCGCGCCCTGGCCCAGAAGGCAAAGAGCTAAGGAGGCGAAGAAACAATGAACAATCCCCTTTCCGTCGCCTCCTCCCCCCATCTGTCGGGAAAGGCGACCACCCGCTCCCTGATGCTGGACGTGCTCATCTCCCTGGTGCCCGCCATGGCGGCGGCGGTCTTCTTCTGGGGCCCCCGGGCCCTGGTGCTGACCCTGGTGACCGTGGCGGCCTGCGTGGTGTTTGAGTACGCCTACCGCAGACTGATGAAGCAGACAAGCAGCGTGGGCGACCTGTCCGCCTGCGTCACCGGCGTGCTGCTGGCCTTCTGCCTGCCCGCCAACGCCCCCTACTGGCTGGCCATCATCGGCGCGTTCTTCGCCATCGTGATCGTCAAGCAGCTGTTCGGCGGCCTGGGCAAGAACTTCATGAACCCCGCCCTGGCGGCCCGCTGCTTCCTGTTCTCCTATCCCACCCTGATGACCACCTGGGCGGCCCCCAACAATATGCTGCCCGTGTTCGGCATCACCGATGAGTATGTCAGCGCCGTGTCCACCGCCACTCCGCTGGCCAATATGCACCTGGCCACCCCTGTCCTGCCCGACGCCACCCTGACCCAGATGTTCGTGGGCCAGATCGGCGGCTGCCTGGGCGAGGTGTCCGCTGTGATGCTCATCATCGGCGGGATCTACCTGGTGACCCGGAAGGTCATCAGCCCCCGCATCCCCCTGTGCTACATCGGCACCGTGGCGGTGCTCACCTTCCTGTTCCCCCGGGGCGGCATCGACCGGCTGGACTGGATGCTCTACTCCGTGCTGGGCGGCGGCCTGCTGCTGGGCGCCATCTTCATGGCCACCGACTATGTCACCTCTCCCATCACCAAGCGGGGCCAGGTGATCTACGCCATCGGCTGCGGCCTGCTGACCGTGTTTATCCGCTACTTCGGCTCCTATCCCGAGGGTGTGAGCTACTCGATCCTGGTGATGAACGCCTTTGCCTGGATGTTTGACAAGTTCGGCAAGCCTCATCGCTTCGGGACCCCCCACTTCTGGGAGAAGTCCAAGGCAAAGGAGGGTGCTGCGAAATGAGTGAGACGAAAGCCAAGGTCCAGTTTGACGGCAAGTACATCGCCAAGCTGGCCATCACCCTGCTGGCCATCACTGCGGTGGCCGCCCTGCTGCTGAGCGTGGTGTACGCCCAGACCAAGCCGGTCATCGACGAGCTGGCCGAGCAGACCAAGCGGGAGTCCATGGCCATGGTCATGGCGGGCGCCACCGAGTTCACCCCGGTGGAGTACACCGAGACCGAGGGCGTCACCGACGTGAACGCCGCCTACAACGGCACCGAGCTGCTGGGCTACTGTGTCCAGACCGCCCCCTCCGGCTTCGGCGGCACCATCTCCATGATGGTGGGCGTGGACACCAACGGCGCCGTGACCGGCGTGTCCATCCTGAGCCACAGCGAGACCGCCGGCCTGGGCACCAAGGCCATGACCTCTGAGTTCCTGGCCCAGTACACCGGCCGTACCGGCACCATCACCGTCAAGACCGGGGCCGACACCGACATCAACCACATCAGCGGCGCCACCGTCAGCTCCCGCGCCATCACCGACGGTGTGAACATTGCCCTGGCGTTTATCGCGGAAGGAGGGGTCAACTGATGAGCGGAGAAGCGAAGAACAAGCCCAATCTGTTCAAGACCCTGCTCAACGGCATCATCTTTGAAAACCCCGTGATGGTGCTGCTGCTGGGCATGTGCCCCACCCTGGCCACCTCCACCAGCGCCATCAACGGCGTGGGCATGGGCATCGCCACCACCGCGGTGCTGATCGGGTCCAACCTGGTGATCTCCCTGCTGCGCAAGCTGATCCCCTCCAAGATCCGCATCGCCTCCTACATCGTGGTCATCGCCACCTTTGTGACCATCGTGCAGCTGCTGCTCCAGGCGTACATCCCCAGCCTGTATAACAGCCTGGGCCTGTTCATCCCCCTGATCGTGGTCAACTGCATCGTGCTGGGCCGGGCGGAGGCCTTCGCCTCCAAGAACGGGCCCATCGTCTCCCTGGTGGACGGCCTGGGCATGGGTCTGGGCTTCACCCTGACCCTGGCCATCATGGGCACCATCCGTGAGTTCCTGGGCGCCGGCACCCTGTTCGGCATGCAGGTCTATCCCAATGAGTTCGGCGCCATGTTGATGACCATGCCCTGCGGCGGCTTCCTCACCCTGGGCTGCGTGATCGCCGCCGTCCAGTTCATCCGCAGCCGCGGCAAGAAAGGGGCGAAGTAAGTAATGGAAACCATCTTTGCAATCGCACTGGGCGCCATCCTGGTGGAAAACTATGTGCTGGTGCAATTCCTTGGCATCTGCCCCTTCCTGGGCGTGTCCAAGAAGTCGGACACCGCCATCGGCATGGGCCTGGCCGTCATCTTCGTGATGGCGCTGGCCTCCGCGGTGACCTACCTGGTTCAGCAGCTGCTGATCCTGCTGGACATCACCTATATGCAGACCATTGCCTTCATCCTGGTCATCGCCACCCTGGTCCAGCTGGTGGAGATGTTCCTGCAGAAGGCCATGCCCGCGCTGTACACCGCCCTGGGCGTGTACCTGCCCCTGATCACCACCAACTGCGCCGTGCTGGGCTCCGCCGTGCTGAACACCCAGGAGGGCTACAACTTCATCGAGTCGGTGGCCTACGGCACCTTCGCCGGCGTGGGCTTCACCCTGGCCATCGTGCTGTTCGCCAATGTCCGGGAGCGGCAGGAGTTCTGCAAGTGCCCCAAGGCCTTTGAGGGGATCCCCATCGCTCTGGTCAGCGCCAGTCTGCTGGCCCTGTGCTTCATGGGATTCTCCGGCCTGAAGGTCTGGTAAAGGGGGAGAGGATACGATGACAACGGTAATTGTTTACTCCGTCGCCCTGCTGGGCGGCATGGGCGTCCTCTTTGGCCTGATCCTGGCCCTGGCCTCCCAGGTCTTCAAGGTGGAGACCGACGAGCGGCTGGAGCCCATGACCGAGGCCCTGCCCGGCGCCAACTGCGGCGGCTGCGGCTTCGCCGGCTGCGGCGCCTTCGCCTCCGCCGTGTTGGAGGGCAAGGCCCCTATCAACGGCTGCCCGGTGGGCGGCGCTCCTGTGGCCGCCAAGCTGGCCGGCATCATGGGCGTGGAGGCCGGTGAGACGGTGCGCAAGGTCGCCCAGGTGCGCTGCACCGGCGGCGGCCATGACAAGCTGCGCTACCAGTACGTGGGCATCCACGACTGCGAGGCGGCGGTCCGCCTGCCCGGCGGCACCCCCATGCTGTGCTCCTTCGGCTGCCTGGGCATGGGCACCTGCGTAAAATACTGCAAGTTCGACGCGCTTTCCATCGTGGACGGCGTGGCCAAGGTGGACCGGGAGCAGTGCGTGGGCTGCGGCGCCTGTGTGGCCGCCTGTCCCAAGCACGTGATCTCCATGGTGGACTACGACTGTCCCATCGAGATCCCCTGCAACTCCAAGGCCCCCGGCAAGGAAGTGACCAAGGCCTGCTCCAACGGCTGCATCGGCTGCAACCTGTGTGCCAAGTTCTGTGAGGCCAAGGCCATCACCGTCACCGACTTCCTGGCCAGCGTGGACCCCGCCAAGTGCACCGGCTGCGGCACCTGTGTGGCCAAGTGCCCCCGCAAGCTGATCTCCATGGTCGGCGGCGTGGCCGCGGTGGAGGAGCCCGCCGCCCCCGCGGCGGAGGGCTGAGCCCGGCGGTACAAACGCGTCTGAAAAGGAGTGGGAACGGGCTTTGCCCGTTCCCGCTCCTTTTTTGCTCCGTCCCGCATTGACAACAGGGCGGGCGGGAGGTGTATAATCGGAGTGCCCGGCGGACAAGCTCTGCCTCGGGGGCCCCGGCCTCCCGACACCTGTCCCGGCGCCCGCCGCCCGGCAAACCGCACATCCATAACCAGGAAAGGAGCCCTGCCCATGCCCACCCTTGACCAGATCCGCGCCTGCTTCTCCGGCGACCGTTTCGCCACCGAGGCTGCGGGCGTCACCATCGAGACCGCCGAGCCCGGCCACGCCGTGTGCTCCATGGCCGTCCGGCCCATCCACCTCAACGCCAACTCGGTGCCCATGGGGGGTGCCGTGTTCACCCTGGCCGACTTCGCCTTTGCCGTGGCCGCCAACGGCCACAGCGAGCGGGTGACCGTCACCCAGCAGGTGTCGGCCACCTTCCTGTCCGCCTCCCGGGGCAAGACCCTCATTGCCGAAGCCAAGTGCGTCAAGGCCGGGCGGACCACCTGCCTGTACACCGTGGAGGTCACCGACGAGCTGGGCGCCCAGGTGGCCCACCTCACCGTCAACGGCTACACTCTGCCTCCCAGGCCCCTCCAAAAGGGCTGATCCGGCGGCAAAAAAATTTCAAAACACTTCTTGACTTTATCACTTAAAAGTGATAAAGTGTTCCCTGTTGATACCAAAACGCGATGACGGAGCCAAGTAGGCCCGGATCATCCCCTTCAGAGACCTGCCGGCCGGTGCGAGGCAGGAGGGGAGGCCGCCGCCCAATACCCTCCCGAGCGGCGCGCCCAACGGGGAGAGACCCTCAGTAGGCGGCGACGGGTGCGCCCGATACCGCGCGGGGAGCCTGGCCGGGCTCCCGTGAGGCCGTTTCGGCGGCGAACTGAGGTGGTACCGCGGGAAATTCTCGCCCTCTGCAGATGCAGAGGGCGATTTTTTTGCCTGATTTTACGATGAAAGGGAGAGTCACGATGGTCATTACTGATTTTCTGTAGCGCAACGCCCGGCTGTACGGGGCGGACATCGCCCTGGTGGAGATCAACCCCTCGGAGGAGCGGGATAAGGCGGTCACCTGGCGGGACTTCAGCCTGATCCAGAGCACCAACCCCAACGCCCCCTACCGCCGGGAGATGAGCTGGGCGGAATTCGACCGCCGGGCCAACCGGTTTGCCAACCTGCTGCTCAGCCGCGGGGTGGAGCGGAGGGCCAAGGTGGGCATCCTGCTGATGAACTGCCTGGAGTGGCTGCCCATCTACTTCGGCATCCTGAAGGCGGGCTGCGTGGCGGTGCCCATGAACTTCCGCTACTCCACCGACGAGATCCAGTACTGCCTGGATCTGGCGGACGTGGAGGTGCTGGTCTTCGGCCCGGAGTTCATCGAGCGGATGGACCCCATCGCCGACAAGCTGCCCAAGGTGAAGATGATGTTCTTCGTGGGGCCCGACAAGCCGGATTATGCCGAGGATTGCTGCAAGCTCATCGGCTTCTGCTCCACCAGCGCGCCTCCAGTGGCCCTGGATGAGGAGGACGATGCCGCCATCTACTTCTCCTCGGGCACCACCGGCTTCCCCAAGGCCATCCTGCACCGGCACCGGGCGCTGTACTGCTCCGCCCTCACCGAGCAGAAGCACCACGGCCAGACCCG
>CALXCT010000071.1 GCA_944386865.1 uncultured Oscillospiraceae bacterium
TTTCCAACTGGACCCGCCTGTCTCAAACCGCGACAGGCTGCGGTACTAACAAGATAATTGTTTGAGATCGCTTGTTGTCCTCACGCCTCGCCTGTTCGCAACGCGCGGGACTATCACGCCTCGGTTCCCTCGCAGCCGGGTCGCCTTCCCTCCGGCACAGGCTCAAACCGGAAACTGAGTTCCCTGGGTTTTCGCCCTCGCTTCAGTCCAGGCTTCCCTGCTCGGGAAATCGGCGCTTACAGCTTGATCTCGATCTCCACACCAGCGGGCAGCTCCAGGCTCATCAGGGCCTCCACAGTCTTGGGGGAGGGCTTGATGACGTCGATCAGGCGCTTGTGGGTGCGGCGCTCAAACTGCTCACGGCTGTCCTTATACTTGTGGACGGCCCGCAGGATGGTGACGACTTCCTTCTTGGTGGGCAGGGGAATGGGGCCGGAAACAGCGGCGCCGGTGCGCTTGGCGGTCTCCACGATCTTCTCAGCGCTCTGGTCGATGAGCTGATGGTCGTAGGCCTTCAGACGGATGCGGATCATTTCTTTCTGTGCCATGGGTTGTTTCCTCCTTAATACATACGAAGTGAATTTGGGTCGTCCTTCGCGTCCCGGCAGGCCGGGCCGCTTTCGCTCCGTACGGTGAGAAAATATTCTGTACACTTTCCCGTGCGTATCACTCCGCGACAGAAGAAAAACCGGCGTGGCATGGTGCTGGCCGGTTTCCCCGCACGGCGATATACGCCTGTGCAGATATCTCTCAGCCGCCCGATTCAAACGGACATACTCCGCGGAAGTTACCGGCTGACGCCGCAATCTCCCGCATCATCGCAGACTGCGCCCCAAAACAGGCGCTCAATTATGATACTACACGCCGCAGCGCAAGTCAAGCATTTTTTCCTCTTTTCCTGACTTTTCTTTTCCCTTCGCCGGCATGGCCCCCAAAGGGCAAAAAAACGGGGGCACGCTGCCGCGTGCCCCCGCCTCATATCCCGTCAGATCAGGCAGAGGATCAGGGTGAGGATCATAAAGCCGATGGCTACCCACTTGGTCATCTTGGCCAGCTTGGCGTCCACGCCCTTGGCCTTGTTCTTGGACAGGAAGGTATCCGCGCCGCCGGCGATGGCGCCGGACAGGCCGGCACTCTTGCCCGACTGCAGCAGGACCACGGCGATGAGGAACAGGGCGCCCAGCACCTGGATCACGGTGAGCACGATCTTGAGGATTTCCATTCTGTATCGTTCCTTTCAACGCTCCCCGCGGGGAGCCATTTTCCACTTCAATCCGATCTTCCGATCAGATGCGGAGTAGATGATACCACATTCCGCCGGAAAATGCAAGCTTTATTTTTACCACAGTCCGGGCAGCAGGGCGGTCAGCGCCCAGGCCGCGCCGGTGGCCAGCATCCCCACCGCCGCCCAGGCCGGGCGGGGCAGCCGGGACAGCCGCTTGCCCCAGGCGGTGTTGCTTCTGATGTAGCCGTCGGCCACCCGCTTGGCCTCGTCCAGCACCTGCTCCGCCGTCACCCCCTCGTCGCCCAGGGCCTCCTCCTTGACAAAAAAGATGGCCTGCTCGAACAGGCGGGGGTCGGGCGCCTTGACCACGATCACCCGGCGGGTCACGCCTTTTACCATGGCTTCTGCCTCCTTTCGCACACGCTCTGCCGTTATTCTGTCCGCCCCGCCCGCCGCTTATGCCCAGCATTGCCAAACATTTCTCCGCATAAGCGCGGCGCCGCCTCCCAAACTAACCCTGTATCAGAAAAAGGAGGGGATGTCCCATGCCCAACCGAGTCTCCCGCCCCGCCGCCGTGCTGGCCCTGGCGGCGGCGACCCTTTCCGTGCTGCTGCTTCTCTTTCCGGCGGTGACCGCCCAGGCCGCCACCTACCGTCAGGGCTCCACCGGCGAGACGGTGACCACCATCCAGACCAAGCTCAAGCGCTGGGGGTACTACACCGGCGCGGTGGACGGCATCTACGGCTCCGGCACGGTGGAGGCGGTGAAGTATTTCCAGCGCACCAACGGCCTGACCGCCGACGGGGTGGCCGGTCCCGCCACCCTCCAGGCCCTGGGCATCTATGAGACGGACTCGTCCGGCTCGGGGTCCGGCTCGGGGGGCGCCACGTCGGAGCAGTGGGCCAGCCTGGACCTGCTGGCCCGGGTGATCTCGGCGGAGGCCCGGGGGGAGCCGTACAGCGGCCAGGTGGCGGTGGGAGCCGTCATCCTCAACCGGGTCAACCACCCCTCCTTCCCCAACACCATCGCCGGGGTGGTCTATCAGAAGGGGGCCTTCACCTGCATGGTGGACGGCCAGATCGACGAGCCGGTGGCCGCCTCGGCCTACCGGGCCGCCCGGGACGCCCTCAACGGCAGCGACCCCTCCGGCGGCGCCATCTACTATTTCAATCCCAGCACCGCCACCAGCAGCTGGATCTGGAGCCGCCCCCTCATCACCATCATCGGCAGCCACCGCTTCTGCTCGTGACCGCCCGCGGGACGCCTTTTCGAAAAATCGAAAAGGCGTCCTTGTCTTTTCCCCGCCGAAGTGGTACACTGTTTTGGTATTTTTTCTGGAAAGGAGGCGGCGCCGTGTTTTCCAATCGGGACCTGGCCCGGCTGCTGGTGCCGCTGATCATCGAGCAGGTGCTCACCGCCTTCATGGGCACGGTGGACACGGTGATGGTGTCCACCATCAGCTCGGCGGCGGTGTCCGGCGTGTCCCTGGTGGACTCCATCAACACCCTGATGCTGTACATCTTCGCCGCCCTGTCCACCGGCGGCACCATCGTCTGCTCCCAGTACCTGGGCCGCCGGGACGTGGAGGGGGCCAACAACGCCGCCCGGCAGGTGCTGCTGGCGGTGCTGGTGCTGTCCACAGCCATCACCGTGCTGTGCGTGGGCCTGCGCCGGCCCATTCTGGGCCTGATCTTCGGGTCGGTGGAGCCGGCGGTGATGGACTCCGCCCTGATCTACTTCCTCATCACCGGCCTGTCCTACCCCTTCATCGGCCTGTACAACGTCAGCGCCGCCCTCTACCGGGCCACCGGCAACTCCAAGCTGCCCATGCTCATCTCGGCCAGCAGCAACCTGCTGAACATCATCGGCAACTCCATCACCATCTATGTGCTGGACCTGGGGGTGATGGGGGCCGCCCTGTCCACCCTCCTCTCCCGGGTGGTGGCCTCCACCGTTATGCTGCTCATCCAGCGCAGGCCCCACCAGGTGCTCACCGTGGGACCCTACCACACCATCCGCCCCGACCTGCCCATCATCGGCCTGGTGCTCTCCATCGGCATCCCCACCGGGCTGGAGAACGGCCTGTTCCAGTTCGGCAAGCTGGCGGTGCAGTCCGCCGTGTCCACCCTGACCACCGCGGAGATGGCCGCCCAGGCCATCGTGGTGGTGCTGGAGGCCTTCACCAGCATGCCCTCCATGGCCATCGGGCTGGGCCTGATCACGGTGGCCGGACGGTGTATGGGGGCCGGCCGGCCCGACGAGGCCAGGCGTTACATCATCAAGCTGACCATCCTCTCCGCCGAGGTCATGTTCGTGGTCAACTGGGCGGTCTACTTCCTCACCGGGCCCATCACCCGCCTGGCCGGGATGGAGCCCGAGGCCGCCGCCCTGACCTGCAGCCTGATGCTGGTCATCAGCATCGTCAAGCCCTTCCTGTGGCCCATGGCCTTCACCCCGGTCAACGGCATGAAGGCCGCGGGGGACGTGCGCTTTGCCATGCTCGCCTCCACCGCCACCATGTGGATCTTCCGGGTGGGCCTGTGCTACCTGCTCATCCGGGGTCTGGGCTTCGGCCCCCTGGGCGTGTGGATCGGGATGTTCGCCGACTGGGGGGTGCGCTCGGTCATCTATACCGTCCGCTTCCTCCGGGGCCGCTGGGCGGCCAAGCACGTGCTGCGCGGCTGACCGTTCTCCGGCGCGGACAGACTCCCCTGTCCGCGCCGGTTTTTTGCAACCTTTTGCCCCGGTGCGCGGTATTCTATATACAAGGAGGTGACCCCCGTGACCAATCAGGAGCTGACCGCCCGGGCGGTGGAGCGGCACGCCGACCTGGTGTGGCGGCTGGCCCTGGCCCGCACCGGCAGCGTGTGCGACGCGGAGGACGTGTTCCAGGAGGTGTTCCTCCGCCACCTGCGCCACGGCCACAAGCTCTCCTCCCCCGAGCACGAGAAGGCGTGGCTCATCCGCTGCACTCTCCAGCGCGCCGCCTCCCTGCACGCCGCCGCTCACCGGCGGCGGGAGCTGCCCCTGGACGCCGCTCCGCTGCCGCCCGCCGGGGGAGAAGGCCTCCAGCCGGGGGACGGGGCGGTCTACGCCGCCGTGCTGGCCCTGCCGCCCAAATACCGCACCGCCATCCATCTCCACTACTACGAAGGGCTGACCCTGGCCGAGATCGCCCGGGCCGCCGGCGTCCGGGAGGGGACGGTGAAGTCCTGGCTGTCCCGGGGGCGGGCCATGCTGGCCCAGTCCCTTCACGACTGAAGAAAGGAGCCTGCCATGTTCGATCAAGACGCCTACCGCCGGGCCAACGACGCCATCCACGCCCCGGCGGAACTGAAGCGGCGGGCCGCCGCGGGACAAACTTCTGCTCTCCCCCGCTCCCGCGCCCGGCGCGCTCTGCCCCGGGCGGGCGGACTGGCCGCCGCCGTGGTGGTGATCGCCCTGCTGCTCCAGCTGCCCTTCGGCGGCGGGATGGGCACCGCCTTCGCCTCCGCCGCCTATGTGGCCGAATATCCCCAGGCGCTGACCCGGGACGACTTTGACGAGGTGGACGGCTGGACGGCCTACCGGGACTCCATCACCCCCGACCCGGCTTATCTGGAAGGCCTGTCCGGCTTCACCCTGGGCTCGGCCCAGGCCGCGCTGACGCAGCTGGACGGGGCCAACGGAGTCTACTCCCCTCTGGCCCTGTACATGGCCCTGGCCATGGCCGCCGAGCTGTCCGCCGGGGAGACCCAGGGGCAGATCCTGGACCTGCTGGGCACCCCCGACCCCGCCGCTCTCCGGGAGCAGACCGGCCGGATCTGGAACAGCGCCCGCAGGGACAGCGAGGCCAGCCAGACCCTGCTGGCCAACTCCCTGTGGCTCAGCGACGACGAGAAGTACGCCTTCCGGGAGGAGCCCCTCACCGTCCTGCGGGACCAGTACTACGCCTCCACCTATGTGGCCGACATGGGCAGCGCCGACACCCAGAACGCCATCCACCGCTGGCTCGACGAGCAGACCGGCGGCCTTCTCCGGGAGCAGGCGGAGGGGGTGGAGGTGGATCCCGGCACCGTGGCCCTGCTGCTGTCCACCGTCTACTTCCACGACCAGTGGATCAGCCCGTTCCACGAGGAGAGCACCGCCCCGGAC
>CALXCT010000072.1 GCA_944386865.1 uncultured Oscillospiraceae bacterium
AAGACGTCGGAGCAAAGCGGACTTTGCTCCGACGTGGTGCGCGAGGCGGGAGTCGAACCCGCACGCCCTTGCGAGCACTGGCACCTGAAGCCAGCGAGTCTACCAATTCCACCACTCGCGCAAGTGGCTTGCACTGTTCAGCGCAAGTGTTATAATACCACCGGCGCGGGACAATGTCAACCCCTTTTTTCGCCTTTTTGAAAAACTTACCGTGCAGGCCCGCGGAGCAGGGCCCGGACCCGGTCCTCCGCCCCGGACAGCAAGGCCTCCACGTCCGCCCCCACGATGTCCAGCCCCTCGGCGCAGGCGAAGTCCGCCCGGGGGATGCCCAGCAGGCCGCACAGACCCCGGAGGTAGTCAAAGCCGAAATTGGACGTGCCGAGAAAGCCCCCCGCCGTGGTCAGGTAGGTCAGCCCTTCCGCCCGGCACAGCCCCTCGGCGCCGCGCTCGGTGTAGTGGAAGGTGACGCCGCACACACAGATCCGCTCCAGATAGGCCCGCAGGGCGGCGGGAAAGAGCAGGTCCCAGTAGGGCGCGCCCACGAGGATCCGGTCCGCCCGGGCAAATCGAACGGCCAGGGCCAGCTCGGGAGCGTCCAGTTCGCCCCGGGCCACCAGGGCGTCCCGCCGGGCGAGGTCCTCCGCCTGGAGGGGGAGGGGGCGCAGGGCGGCCAGGTCCGCGTGCTCCACCCGGGCCTTGGGATGGCGCGCGCGGTATTCCTCCAGATAGGCGCGGCACAGCCGCAGGGTGCGGGAGTCCTCCCCCCGCAGGCAGGCGTTCACGAACAGCAGGGTCTCCAAAGGCGTTACCTCCGTTTCAGCGGGGCGCGGCGCGCGCCCGTGGAATACAGGTTAAGCATACCGAAGAACCGCCGGAAAATCAAGGGCGGGGGCGCCGCCGCGGGGGAGCGCGGCCCGGCGGGAGAGAAAAAACGTAAATTCTCCAAGAAAAAACCGGCGGAGAACTTGCAAAATCCGCCGATTGCTGGTATGCTTACATGGAATGTTAAATTTGTGACAGTCTCCCTGTCACCAAGAACAGCAGCAGGAGTGGATCGGTATGACGGAATTCGAGAAACTGTATCAGTGCAAGCTGACCACCGCCGAGCAGGCGGTGAAGGCGGTCAAGTCGGGGGACTGGGTGGACTACACCTGGTGCACCAACCACCCCGTGGCCCTGGACCGGGCGCTGGCCGCCCGGGCGGAGGAGCTGCACGACGTGAAGGTGCGCGGCGGCGTGACCATGTGGATGCCCGAGATCTGCAAGGCGGAGGACGCCGGGGAGCACTTCACCTGGCACTCCTGGCACATGAGCGGCATCGACCGCAAGATCGTGGCCAAGGGGATGGGCTACTTCGCCCCCATCCGCTACTCCGAGCTGCCCCGTTATTACCGGGAGCACGTGGGAGCGGTGGACGTGGTGATGATGCAGGTCACCCCCATGGATGAGCACGGCAACTTCAGCTTCTCGGTGGCCCCCACCCACCTGGCCGACATCTGCGCCCGGGCCAAGTGCATCATCGTGGAGGTCAACCGCAACCTGCCCTGGGTCTACGGCCTGACGGGCACCGAGATCAACATCAAAGACGTGGACATGGTGGTGGAGGGGGAGAATCCTCCTGTGGCTGAGCTGGGCGCCGGCGGACCGCCCACCGAGGTGGACCAGCAGGTGGCCCGGCTGATCGTGGAGCAGATCCCCAACGGAGCCTGCCTCCAGCTGGGCATCGGCGGCATGCCCAACACCGTGGGCTCCCTCATCGCCCAGTCCGACCTGAAGGACCTGGGCGTGCACACCGAGATGTATGTGGACGCCTTCGTGGACCTGGCCCGCGCGGGCAAGATCACCGGCCGGAACAAGGCGTTGGACAAGGGCCGCCAGGTGTTCGCCTTCGCCGCGGGCACCAAGAAGCTGTATGATTATGTCAACCGCAATCCCGATGTGATGGGCGCGCCGGTGGACTACACCAACGACGTGCGGGTCATCGCCCAGCTGGACAACTTCATCTCCATCAACAACGCCATCGATATGGACCTGTTTGGCCAGGTGAACGCGGAGTCCGCTGGACTGAAGCACATCTCGGGCACCGGCGGCCAGCTGGACTTCGTCATGGGCGCCTACCTGTCCAAGGGGGGCAAGAGCTTCATCTGCATGTCCTCCACCGTCACCGGCAAGGACGGGGTGGTGCGCAGCCGGATCGTGCCCACCCTGGCGAATGGCACCATCGTCACCGACCCGCGGTCCTGCGCGGAGTACATCGTCACCGAGTACGGCATGATCAACCTCAAGGGCCTGTCCACCTGGGAGCGGGCGGAGGCCATCATCTCCATCGCCCATCCCCAGTTCCGGGAGGAGCTGATCCAGGCGGCGGAGAAGATGAAGATCTGGCGCCGGAGCAACAAGTGAATCCGGGGGGCAATCGCCCCGTAGGATAGAACAGGACCGGGACGGAGGAACCCCCTCCATCCCGGTCCCGAATTTTTTTCTCCCGCCGTCAGTCCGGATAGCCCTCCGGATGGGCGGTGTGCCAGTTCCAGGCGGTGGCGATGATGTCCTCCACGCTGGTGTATTTGGGCTTCCAGCCCAGCACGTCCATGGCCTTTTGGCTGGAGGCGATGAGCACCGCCGGATCGCCCGGACGGCGGTCCTCCTCGGTCACGGGGATGGGATGCCCGGTCACCCGCCGGGCGGCCTCGATGATCTCCCGGTTGGAGAAGCCCCGCCCGTTGCCCAGGTTGAAGGCGGCGGAGGGATTGCCCGCGCGCAGGTAGTCCAGGGCAAGGAAGTGGGCGTCGATCAGGTCGCACACATGGATGTAGTCCCGGATGCAGGTGCCGTCGGGGGTGGGGTAGTCGGTGCCGAACAGGGAGAGCTTCTCCCGCTTGCCCTGGGCCACCTGGAGGATGAGGGGGATGAGGTGGCTCTCCGGCCGGTGGTCCTCGCCGATGGTGCCGTCGGGGGAGGCCCCCGCCACGTTGAAATAGCGCAGGGGGACGTACTTCAGGCCATAGGCCCGGTCACACCATTTCAGCATCCGCTCCACGATGAGCTTGCTCTCCCCGTAGGGGTTGGTGGGGGACTGGGGGTGCCCCTCGTCGATGGGGGTGTACTCCGGCTCTCCGAAGGTGGCGGCGGTGGAGGAGAACACCAGGTAGGGCACCCTGTGGGCGGCCATGGTCTGGATCAGGGTCAGCCCCGCCATGCAGTTGTTGCGGAAATACCGGTCGGGCACCGTCATGGACTCGCCCACCAGGGAGAAGGCGGCGAAATGGATCACCGCGTCGATCTTCTCCCGGGAAAACACCCCGTCCAGAAAGGCGGCGTCGCCCACGTCGCCCACATAGAGCCGCCCGCCCTTCAGGGCCGCCCGGTGGCCCTTGGACAGATCGTCCACCACCACCACATCCTCGCCCCGCGCCAGCAGGGCGGCCACGCAGTGGCTGCCAATGTAACCGGCTCCGCCGGTGACCAGAATCGACATCGTTAAGAACCTCCTGTCAGATCAGAGGGGCCGGTGGGCGGCACATTTGACGCCGCCCCGGCCGCCCCGTTATCATACCACAGCCGGGGCGGAAAGGGAAGATATACATTTATTCATGGACATCCACATAAAAAGTGAATATTATTCATTAGTTGGTGAAATGCAACCATAAATTCTGGAAGACAGGCGCATAGTTATGCAAAAAGATACTTGCAAAAGCCCCGGGAGGGTGCTAAACTTGTGTTCACAAGAAAAAGAGCGGGGCAGACCCGCCCTGGTTGGAGGAGAGAATCATGTCTGAGATCAAAAAGGTGGTCCTGGCCTATTCCGGCGGCCTGGACACTTCCATCATCATTCCCTGGCTGAAGGAGAACTACAACAACCCCGAGATCATCGCGGTGTCCGCCGATGTGGGCCAGGGGGACGAGCTGGACGGGCTGGAGGAGAAGGCCATCAAGACCGGCGCGGCCAAGCTGTACATCGAGGACCTGGTGGACGAGATGGTGGACGACGTGATCGTCCCCTCCATGATGATGGGGGCCAAGTATGAGGACTATCTCCTGGGCACCGCCTTCGCCCGGCCCATTATCGCCCGGCGGCTGGTGGAGATCGCCAAGGCCGAGGGGGCCGACGCCATCTGCCACGGCTGCACCGGCAAGGGCAACGACCAGGTCCGCTTCGAGCTGGCCATTAAGCGCTTCGCCCCCGAGATGA
>CALXCT010000073.1 GCA_944386865.1 uncultured Oscillospiraceae bacterium
AACTCCTCCACCTCCTCGGGACGGGTGTAATGGGAGTCAGCGGCGGAGACGTTGACCTCATCCTCCACACCGGCCAGAGCGCCCAGCTCGGCCTCCACCACCACGCCGTGGTCGTGGGCGTACTCCACCACCTGCTTGGTGAGCGCAACATTCTCGTCAAAGGGCTTGGAGGAGGCATCGATCATCACGGAGGTGAAGCCGCCGTCGATGCAGCTCTTGCAGATTTCGAAGCTATCGCCGTGGTCCAGATGCAGGCAAATAGGCAGGCCGGTCTCGATGACGGCGGCCTCCACCAGCTTCATGAGGTAGGTGTGGTTGGCGTAGGCCCGGGCGCCCTTGGACACCTGGAGGATCAGAGGGGCGTTGACCTCCTTGGCTGCCTCGGTGATTCCCTGGACGATCTCCATATTATTCACATTGAACGCACCGATTGCATAGCCTCCGTCGTAGGCTTTCTTGAACATCTCAGAAGAAGTGACCAGTGCCATAAACAAAGCATCTCCTTTATGATTGGATTCTGAGCATAGGTTACCATTTTCCATTGAAAAAAGCAAGGGGACATGGTATGCTATAAGGGAAATTTCCCCTGTTTTGTAATTGCCCCTATTCTGCTTGTAAGGAGAGGTCGATATGAGTCAATTGAAGGGTTCCTGCATCATCGGTCAGTCCGGAGGTCCCACCTCGGTCATCAACGCCAGCGCCCAGGGCGTGATCCAGACCGCGCTGAACTGCCCGGACATCACCCGCGTGTACGGCGCGGCCCACGGCATCAAGGGCGTGCTGGAGGATAAGCTCTACGATATGAACCAGGAGGACCCCGCCGAGCTGGACCTTCTGCAATACACCCCCTCCTCCGCGCTGGGCTCCTGCCGGTACAAGCTGGCCGACCCGGACGTGGACGACACCGACTACCGCCGCATCCTGGAGATCTTCCGGAAGTACGACGTGCGCTATTTCTTCTACAACGGCGGCAACGACTCCATGGACACCTGCAACAAGATCTCCAAGTATATGCAGAAGGTCGGCTATGACTGCCGGATCATGGGCGTGCCCAAGACCATCGACAACGACCTGTTCGGCACCGACCACTGCCCCGGCTACGCCTCCGCAGCCAAGTATATCGCCACCTCCTGCATGGAGGTCTGGCAGGACGCCCATGTGTATGACACCGGTATGGTCACCATCATCGAGATCATGGGCCGCCACGCGGGCTGGCTGGCCGGCGCCGCCGCCCTGGCCACCTGGGCGGGCTTCGGGCCGGACCTTGTGTATCTGCCCGAGGTGGACTTCGACATGGACCGGTTCCTGGCCGACGTGACCGCCATCTATGAGAAGACCGGAAAGTGCATGGTGGCCGTGTCCGAGGGCATCCACTACGCCGACGGCACCTTCGTCTCCGAGGCCAAGACCTCCGCCACCGACGGCTTCGGCCACGCCCAGCTGGGCGGCCTGGCGGTGATGCTGGCTGAGACGGTCAAGCAGCGCACCGGCGCCAAGGTGCGGGGCATCGAGCTGTCCCTGCTGCAGCGCTGCGGCGCCCACCTGGCCTCCCTAACCGATATCAGTGAGGCCTATCTGGCCGGCAAGACCGCGGTGGAGGCGGCTGTCTCCGGCGTCACCGACAAAATGGTGGCCTTCGAGTGCACCCGGGAGGGCGGCTACGTCTGCAAGCCCAAGCTCATCGGCCTGACCGAGGTGGCCAACGTGGAAAAGAAGGTCCCCCGGGAGTGGATCAATGCCGCCGGCAACGGCGTGGAGCAGCCCTTCATCGACTATGCCCTGCCCCTCATTCAGGGAGAGCCCAGCCTGCCCAGAGAGCACTCCCTCCCCCGCTTCGCCAAGCTGAAGAAGGTTCTGGCGAAGTAACCCGTCCGGCATCTTTCAGACGGTAAAACAAAGCCGCCCTTCCAGGCCCATCCGGGCCCGGGAGGGCGGCTTTTCTTCTTCTGACCTTACTTCTCTTTCCGGAGGCAGACTCTCAGAAAGCCGATCATCAGGGGCACATAAGTGAGCACGAAGATGGCTCCGGCCGCGATAGACGCCTCTTTTTTCCTCCGCCTCGGGATCTGAAGCCCGATCAGGACACCCATGGCCGCCAGGCAAAACTTCAGCAGGGCCATGTCCTTCCAGGTGCAGACCTTCAGGTACCGATCGGCGCACTGAAACAGCTGGTTCATCTCGGTCTCTCCCCTCTTATTTTTTCGTCAGGTGATTCAGCACCTGCTCCGCGTTGGTGTCCGGCTTGACCCGGGGCATCACCAGCTCGATGGTGCCCTCCTCGTCGATGAGATAGGTGGTGCGGGCCACCCCCATGTTCACCTTGCCGTAGAGCTTTTTCTCCTGCCAGACACCGTAGGCCTGAATGGCCTGCAGCTCCGGGTCGGAGAGCAGAACAAAGGGCAGCTCATGCTTTTCAGCGAACTTCAGGTGAGAGGCGGCGGAATCCTTGCTGATTCCCACCACTACGGTGTTATGGTCCAAAAACTGCGCGTAACTTCGGGCAAAGGCATTGGCCTGCCGGGTGCAGCCGGGGGTGTTGTCTCTGGAGTAGAAATACAGCACCACCTTCTTGCCCCGGAAGTCGGACAGGCTCACAGGCCTTCCGTCCTTGTCGTTCAGGGTGAAATCCGGCGCTTTCGTTCCCGCGTTCAGCAGCATAGGTCTTCTCCTTTCCTTCCGTCAGGTCTCCGGGGTGATGGCGACCTTGATGACGCCGTCCCGCCGGTGTTCAAACAGGTCGTAGGCCTCCTGGATGCGGCCCAGGGGATAGGTGTGGGTGATCAGCGGCGTGGTGTCCAGCTTGCCCTTGGCGATCAGGGACAGGATTTCGGCGCAGTCACAGCCGTCCACGCCGCCGGTCTTGAAGGTCAGGTTCTTGCCGTACATCTCCGGCAGGGGCAGGACCTGAGGCCCGTCATACAGAGCCACCACCGTCACCACCGCGTTGGGGCGGGCGCATTGCCAGGCCAGCCGGAAGGTGTCCGGGCTGCCCGCCACCTCCAGCACCACATCCGCGCCGCCGTGAGCGCTCGTCTCTCTCACCAGCGCCTCCACCTCCTCCGGTCCGGCGGTGAGCACCCCGGGATGATGTCGCCGGACAAAGGCCAGACGCTCCGGATCGATGTCACAGGCGATCACCTTCCGGGGCCCATGGAGCAGGACGCACTGGAGGGTACACAGCCCCGTGGGCCCCGCGCCCAGGATGAGCACCGTGTCCTCCGATCTGATCTCTGAGATCCTGGCCGCCCAGAATCCGGTGGCCAGCACATCCCCCACCAACATGGCCTGCAGGTCGGTGACCCCGTCAGGGATGGAGGTGAGCCCCTGGTCGGCAAAGGGCACCCGGACGTATTCCGCCTGCCCCCCGTCGATGCGGCAGCCCAGCGCCCAGCCGCCGTGCGGGTCAGTGCAGTTGTTCACCCAGCCGTGCCGGCAGAAAAAGCACTCACCGCAGAAGGTCTCCACATTCACCGCCACCCGGTCTCCCGGACGTACGCCGGTGACCTGCTCTCCCACCTGCTCCACCACGCCCACCATCTCGTGGCCCACGGTGATCCCCGGCACTGCCCGGGGGACGCTCCCGTGCTTGATGTGCAGGTCGCTGGTGCAGATGCTGCTCAATGTGACCCGCACAATGGCGTCACGCGGGCCCTCCAGCGTGGGCTTGGGCTTGTCTGTCAGCTGGAAGCAGCCCTGTTTCACATAGGTATAGGCCAGCATGGCCATCCCGTCCTTTCACAGTTGTTCGTCATATTCCACCACTCTGGTGTACCGCTGGAGGGGATATTCCCCGTCATGGGCGTCCAGGCAGGTCCCCCGGGACATCTCCCCCGGCCCGGTGATCCGGACGACGCCCGCCCGGGCCAGCAGCTCGGTCAGCTCTCCCCGTTCCTCCGGAGCGCACAAAAGCCCCGCGGTCTGGAGCACGCCGGATCTCCGCCGCAGAACAGACAGTAGCTGTCCCCGGGGCAGGCATTTGACGATGGGGCTGCCGTTCTGGAGGGACAGCTCCAGCTCCCGGTCCGGCTTGAGCACCACGCAACACCCCTCCCCTTCCAGGATGGTGTCCTCCGAGCGCCCGGCCGCCCGCTCCAGACTGGCCGTATAGCGGCTGAGAGTCGTCTGCGCCAGGGCGTCCACCGTGCGTACCGGATACCGGCGGGCCGCCTCGTCCAGGGCGGGCAGCAGCAGCGCGGCAAAGGCGGACTGCTCCTTTTGGTCCTCAGTGTCCAGGAAGATGGTCTGGCAGGAGGAGCAGAGCATCTGCTTGGTCTGCATGATGTGCCCGGCCAGAGCTTCGATCTGCGTCCGGTCTCTCATGGCCAGCCGGGTGACATAGGCAAAGCTGAGCCGGTGGCCCCACTCGATGAGCTTCACGCCGGCGGGCGCCATGGCGCGCACGGCGGAGACCGCCCCCTCCCCGCCCCACACCACCACCCCGTTGGACAGCCTGGCCAGCCGGTTCAGGGCGGCAAGGTCGGTGCTGGGGGTGTCGAATACGTAGACATAGTCGGCCAGCGCGGGCTCCTCACACACCAGCTGGTGCAGCAGGGTGACGGACAGGCCGCTGTCCGCGCTGGGCAGCTTCAGCAGGTTGATATTGCCCGCCAGCAGCCCCTCAATCACAGTGAACACGGGCAGCCCATCCATATTCCCGGCCGCGATGTGCATCAGCACGCCCAGCGGATATCTCCGCTTCATGATGGAGCCTTCATAATAAGGCGGTGCCACCCGGACAGGTTCAAAGGGCCGCTCCCCCAGCTGAACGGCCACCATGGCCTCCAAGCTCTCCCGGCGCAGCATCCGGACGGCTGCGGTCACCTGTTGGTCCCGCAGGGCCGGGTCAAGGTCCAGCCGCGCGATCACGGAGTCGAATTCCCCCCGCTCCGCCCGGAGGGCCAGGCGGTGACAGGCGCTGATGGTCCGTTCCGGCAGCAGGGGCGGAGCCGAGAGAGTCTGGTCGATCCAGCCCTCCAACTGGTCCAGGACCGCGCCCTGGTCCTGAGACTCCAGCAATTCTCCCCGGCACAGGATCATACCATCCCCCCCTTGTACTCCTCCGCACCCGCGGCGCAGGTCTTGATGTCACTCATGCCCACCCGGCCAGCCACCTCCAGCCAGGGGGCAGGATTGCCGCAGGCGCAGCTGCCCCCCTCGTGGAGAATGCCCAGATCGTCGGTGATGATGCTCAGCAGCGGAGCGCTTTTCAGCAGCGGCGAGAGAAAATTCACCAGGCCCAGCTGTCCGTAGGGCAGCGGCTCCAAGGTGCGCACGTCCCGGATGATGACCCGGCTATACACCGGGACATGGAAGTGGTGGCACGGGCAGTCCCAGTAGATGATGGGGTGCTCCACCACGCTGAACACCTCCTTCACCTGTGTCTCCGGGATACCCACCCGCTGTTCGATCTCCGCGTACAGGCTTTTCTTGTCCACCGACTGCCGGTAGTGCTGCTTCCAGCCGCCTCCCAGCATCACCTTGGAGCCCCTGGCCAGCCGGAGCTGCACGCCCCGCTGGGCAAGCTCCTCCATCAGGAAGTGAAGATAGGAGGGAAATCCGATCAGCCGCACGGGATGTCCCTGCTTTTCATAACGCTTCAGGCTGTCCACCAGGCCGTCCAGATCCAGCTGATATCCGCCGTTCCGGTATCGCAGGGCGTACTCCCGGTGGAGAGCGGGGGCGAGGAAGGTGCTGAGGAAGGCGCTTTTCATCACGCCCATCTGGTTGCTCCTGTGTGGCTGGTAGCCCAGGATCAGGTAGTTGACCGGCCG
>CALXCT010000074.1 GCA_944386865.1 uncultured Oscillospiraceae bacterium
CCCTCGCCGGCGATGAGGCCGGAGGAGTAGAGCACGCCGGACTGGACCACGTTGTCCTTCTCCTTGTCAGAGCCGTACTTGCGCTTCTCCAGATACCAGCGCAGCAGGCCGCCCAGCATCATGGGCACGGACAGGTAGATGGGCAGGTACAGGCCGATGGCGAAGGGCAGCACGGGGATGCCCAGCACTTCCACCACCAGGGCGATGAACACGCCCACGAACACCAGGTTCCAGGGCAGGTTGCCGCCCATCACGCCCTCCACGATCATCTTCATGAGGACCGCCTGAGGAGCGGGCAGATCGTCGGAGCCGTAGCCGCCCCAGGCCATGCTCAGCAGGTACAGGATGGCACCGATGGCCACGGCGGAGACCAGCACGCCGGTGAGCTCGCCCACCTGCTGCTTGCGGGGGGTGGCGCCCACCAGGAAGCCGGTCTTCAGGTCCTGGGAGGTGTCGCCGGCGATGGCGGCGATGACGCAGATGACGCCGCCGATGACGATGGCGGCGGTCATGCCCTGGATGCCGTCGCTGCCGGTGGTCTTCAGCAGCAGGGTGGAGATGAGCAGGGTGGCGATGGCCATGCCGGAGACGGGGTTATTGGAGGAGCCGATGAGGCCCACCATCCGGGAGGACACGGTGGCGAAGAAGAAGCCGAAGACGATGACGATGAGGGCGGTGAAGAAGTTCAGAGGGATGGCGGGCATCAGCCACATGACCACGGCCACGATGAGGATGCCCAGCAGCACCACCTTCATGGGGATGTCCTGCTCGGTGCGCAGGGTGCTGTTGGTCCGGCCCTTGCCGTAGTCGCCCATAGCGTCCTTGAAGGTGCGGATGATGAGGGGCAGGGACTTGATGAGGCTGAGCACGCCGCCGCAGGCCACGGCGCCGGCACCGATATAGCGCAGGAAGCTGCCCCACAGGTTGGAGACCCCGCCGTCAGCAGCGATCAGCTCATTGATGGTCTTGTCCGCGGGGAACAGGACCAGGTCGCCGCCGAACAGGGCCATGAGGGGCATGATGACGAACCAGCCCAGCACGCCGCCGGCGAACAGGTAGGAGGACACCTTCACACCGCAGATATAGCCCACGCCGGCCAGGGCGGGCAGCACGTCGATGCCGATGCCGGAGCCCTTGTAGGGGGCAATGTCATAGGTGATCTCGCTGGGGAAGATCTTCAGGCCGTCGGCGATGAATTTATAGACGGCGGCGATGCCCAGGCCGGAGAACACGGTGGACGCTTTGGCGCCGCCCTCCTCGCCGGCGATGAGAACCTCGGCGCAGGCCTGTCCCTCGGGGTAGGCCAGCACGCCGTGCTCCTTGACGATCAGGGCGCTGCGCAGGGGGATCATCATCAGCACGCCCAGCACGCCGCCGCACAGGGCGATCAGACCGATCTCCACCAGGGAGGGCACGTCGCACAGGCCCTCCTTGGCCCACATGAACAGGGCGGGCAGGGTGAAGATGGCGCCGGCGGCCACCGACTCACCGGCGGAGCCGATGGTCTGGACCATGTTGTTCTCCAGGATGGAGTCCCGGCGGAGGATCTTGCGGATGACGCCCATGGAGATGACCGCGGCGGGGATGGAGGCCGACACCGTCATGCCCACGCGCAGGCCGAGATATGCGTTTGCGCCGCCGAAGACAACGGCCAGGATGGCGCCCAGGACGATGGAGACCACCGTGAACTCGGGCATGACCTTGTCTGCCGGCACGTAAGGCTGGAAGTTTTTCTCTTGCACGATACTCGTTCCCTTCTCTCTATTTTCCGCGCTGGGAGACACCGGCACAGAACCTTATTATTTTAGTCAATTTTCATCACACCGTCAAGCTGTTTTCCGAAATTTCCAGCGGATCTGCCCCTTCGCGCCCCCCTGGCGCAAGGGGGCGGGAGGAGGCGCGGGGATGTGTTTTGACGGCCCGCCGGCCGAGAATGGGGGTTTACCCGGGAGGGCGGGCGCGGTATAATCAAAAAAGTGTTATGTGTACTGTGAGGGATCATGAGATGAAAAAGCTGAAAGTTCGGGAGATCCTCCTGGTGGCCAGCATGCTGTTCGGTATGTTCTTCGGCGCGGGCAACCTGATCTTTCCCGCCTCCATGGGCCAGACGGCGGGCAGCAGCGTCTGGCTGGCCTCCGCCGGGCTGCTGATCACCGGCGTGGGCCTGCCCCTGCTGGGAGTGGCCGCCCTGGGGATCAGCCGGGAGAAGGGCCTGCTGGAGCTGAGCAGCCGGGTCAGCCGGGGATACGGGCTGTTCTTCACCTGCCTGCTCTACCTCACCATCGGCCCCTTCTTCGCCATCCCCCGCTGCGCCACGGTGTCCTATACCGTGGGCGTCCAGCGCCTGCTGCCCCAGGGCGGGGACCGGCTGGCCCTGGCCGTTTTCTCCCTGGTGTTCTTTGCCGCGGTGCTGGCCTTCTCCCTCCGCCCGGGGGAGATCCTGACCTGGATCGGCAAGGTGCTCAACCCGCTGTTCCTCTGCTTCCTGGCGGTGCTGGTGGTCCGGGCGCTGCTCTCTCCGCTGGGGGAGGTCTCCCAGATCGCCCCCGAGGGGGATTATGCCGTCAACCCCTTTGCAGCCGGGTTCCTGGAGGGTTACAACACCATGGACGCCCTGGCCGGGCTGGCCTTCGGCATCATCGTGGTGGAGGCCATCCGCCGGCTGGGGGTGGAGGAGCCGGGGAAGGTGGCGAAGTACACCATCCTTTCGGGCGTGTTCAGCTCCGTCCTCATGGGGGTGATCTACCTGCTGGTGGCGGTGGTGGGCGCCCAGAGCCGGGGGCTGTTCCCGGTGAGCGCCAACGGGGGCGAGGCCCTGGCCCAGATCGCCCAGCACTATTTCGGCGGGGCGGGGGCGCTGATCTTGGCGTGCACCGTCACCGTGGCCTGCCTGAAGACGGCGGTGGGGCTCATCACCAGCTGCTCGGAGACCTTCGTGAAGATGTTCCCCGGCGGGCCGTCCTACCGGGTATGGGCCGTCTCCTTCTGCGTTTTGTCGTTCCTCCTGGCCAACCTGGGGCTGGATGCCATCATCGAATATTCCGGCCCGGTGCTGATGTTCCTCTACCCGCTGGCCATCGCACTCATCCTGCTGACCCTGCTGGGGGGACTGTTCGGCAACGACGGCCGGGTGCTGCGCTGGACGGTGGGCTTCACCGCGGCGGCGGCGCTGTTCGATTTTCTCGGCGCGCTGCCCGCGGGGACCCGGGCGCTTCTGCACCTGGACGGCGTGGTGGAGCTGGCCGGGACCTGCCTCCCCTTTGCCGGGGCGGGCTTCGGCTGGGTGTGCCCGGCGCTGGTGGGGCTGGTGATCGGCCTGGCGCTGCGGCGCCTGCGCGCGCCGCGCACCCGCTGACCGGGACATTGACCTGATACAGCATGGAAATACAGCGGCGGACGCCCTCCCAACAGGCGCCCGCCGTTTTTTTTGCCCCGGCGGGGCCGGAGCCCGCTTCCTGCCAGGCCGGGAACAAGACGCGCCCGGACGTGCATGAAAGGACGGCGGGCGGGCATATGCTGTCCCTGAAAGCACGGAGGGAGGTGGCCGGCGGTGCAGGGAGCGGGAGAGCGGCTGCAGAAGCTGGCGGCCCTGTTCTGTATCGGCGGGGCAGCCTACGGACTGCTGGAGGTCCTGTGGCGGGGGAGCACCCACTGGACCATGGCGGTGCTGGGGGGCGGGATGTTCGTGCTGCTGGGCTGGCTCAACGAGCACCTCCCCTGGAGCATGCCCCTCCGGTGGCAGGCCCTGCTGGGGGCGGCGGCGGTGACGGCGGCGGAATTTCTCACCGGCTGCGTGGTCAACCTGTGGCTGGGCTGGGCGGTGTGGGACTATTCCGACCAGCCCTTCCAGCTGCTGGGCCAGATCTGCCTGCCCTATGCCCTGCTGTGGGTGCCCCTGTCGGCGGCGGCCATCGTGCTGGACGATCTGCTGCGCTGCCTGCTGTTCGGAGAGGAGTGGCCCCGGTATACGCTGTGACCCGACCGGCGGACGCTGGCAGATGTTTCGGGTTTTGTAATGATTTGTTGTCGCATTTTCCCCGCACTTATGTTATGATACACACAGTATCCCGCAAAGAAGAAAGGAAGTGTGTCTCATGCCGATGCCTGCCGTATGGTTCGTGCTGCTGGTGGTGTTCGCCATCGTGGAGGGGGCCACCGTGGGCTTGGCCTCCGTGTGGTTTGCCGCCGGCGCCTTCGTGGCCATGCTGGCCGCCTTTTTCCACGCACCCATCTGGCTGCAGGTGGTGCTGTTCCTGGTGGTGTCCTTCGTGACACTGCTGCTGGTGCGCCCCCTGGCCAGAAAGTACCTGGTGCCCCATTATCAGGCCACCAACGCCGACCGGATCATCGGCGAGGAGGCGGTGGTCACCGAGTCCATCGACAACCTGAAGGGCCGCGGCCTGGTGTCGGTGGGGGGCAGCGTGTGGACCGCCCGGGCCCAGGACGACCAGCCCATCGCCGCCGGCACGGTGGTGAAGGTACTGCGTATCGAAGGCGTGAAGGTGTTCGTCACCCCCGCGGAGATCAGCTCCCCGGCGGTCTGAGCGAATAGACAAGAGAGAAGGAAATCGGAAAAGGAGGAACTTGATATGCCCGACCTGTTTGCATTCACCGGACCGGTGATCCTGGTGATCCTGGTCATCTTCATCCTGATCATCCTGGCCAAGAACATCATCGTGGTCCAGCAGTCCAAGGCCTATGTCATCGAGCGCCTGGGTGCCTTCCAGGCGGTGTGGGGCGTGGGGCTGCACCTGAAGATCCCCTTCATCGAGCGGGTGGCCAAGGCGGTCTCCCTGAAGGAGCAGGTGGTGGACTTCGCCCCCCAGCCGGTCATCACCATGGACAACGTCACCATGCAGATCGACACGGTGCTCTACTTCCAGATCACCGACCCCAAGATGTACGCCTACGGCGTGGAGAACCCCATGACCGCCATCGAGAACCTGACGGCCACCACCCTGCGTAACATCATCGGCGACCTGGAGCTGGACCAGTCGCTCACCAGCCGCGACCACATCAACGCCAAGATGCGCTCCATCCTGGACGAGGCCACCGACCCCTGGGGCATCAAGGTCAACCGGGTGGAGCTGAAGAACATCATGCCGCCCCGGGACATCCAGGACTCCATGGAGAAGCAGATGCGGGCCGAGCGTGAGCGCCGGGAGGCCATCCTCCAGGCCGAGGGGCAGAAGCAGTCCCAGATCCTGGTGGCCGAGGGCGAGAAGCAGTCCGCCATCCTCCGGGCCGACGCGGCCAAGCAGGCGGCCATCCTCCAGGCGGAGGGCGCCAAGCAGGCCAAGATCCTGGAGGCCGAGGCCCAGGCCGAGGCCATCCTGAAGGTGCAGCAGGCCACCGCAGACGCCATCAAGCTCATCAACGAGGCCGACCCCGGGGAGGGGGTGCTGAAGATCAAGGCGCTGGAGGCCTTCCAGTCGGTGGCCGACGGCAAGGCCACCAAGATCATCATTCCCAGCGAGATCCAGGGCCTGGCCGGCCTGTGCGCCAGTGCCAAGGGGATCTTCGACGCGGTGGAGCCCAAGAAGCCCGCTCCCGCTGCCGACAAGAAGTAAATCGCGTTCAGAAAAGAAGATCCCCGCCGGATGCTCCGGCGGGGATCTTTGCTGAAAAAAGGCATGGCCGTGCGGGCGGTCAATCCTCCTGCGGGCATTGGTCTGCCAGGGCCAGCAGCCTTTCCGTAAAGGCGGCCTCGTCAAAGACAAAGTCCTGCTGGACCTCCCGCAGGGAGACGGTCTCCCCGCTTTTCAGGGTAAAAGAAAGGGTAAACTGGTTGCCGCCCCCGGGGAAGAACGCGCGTTTCACGCTGTGAAACGAACGGCGGGAGAGGGGCGTGTCCTCCAGCAGAGCCAATCCCCGGGCGATGAGCACCGGGTCCCGGGAGCAGGCGCTGCCCGGCCAGGGGTAGAGGAACGTGACGGACTCCACCTGCTCCGCCTGCACATCGGCCAGCCCGGCGGCGGAGCGCAGATCACCCGGGAGCAGGAGGAAGGAATACAGCAGGGCGATTGCCGCGGCGGCCGTCAGAAGCAGAAGGACGGGACGCTTCGTCAGACTGGACAGAACGGACTTCATGGTCGCACCTCCGTTTCAGGGGACGCATAACGGACGTTCTTACACAGTTATGGTAGCACGAATTGAGGCAACGGTCAATGCGGACGGCGATGGGGGAACGGGGCGGTTGCGCCCCCGGGCGGAGCAGGGTATAATGAAGAAAAAAACGGAAGGCGGGAGGACAATGGACTTTCAGGCGCAGCGGGAGCTGATGTGCCAGCTGGGCAGGCGGATGTGGCAGCGGGGATGGGTGGCCTCCAACGACGGCAACCTGAGCCTGCGCCTGCCGGGGGAGCGGCTGCTCATCACCCCCACCGGGGTGAGCAAGGGCTTTCTGCGCCCGGAGATGCTGCTGGT
>CALXCT010000075.1 GCA_944386865.1 uncultured Oscillospiraceae bacterium
CGACCACCGGAAGGTGCTGGAGAAGATCGGCGCGGACCAGGTGGTCTTCCCTGAGCAGGAGATGGCCCTGCGGCTGGCCCAGAACCTGTCCAACGGGGAGATCCTGAACTATATCGAGCTGTCCAACGAGTACAGCATCCTGGAGCGGCGCCTGCCCCGCCCCTGGCGGGACCGGACCCTGGCCGAGCTGAACATCCGGGCGGAGTACGGGCTGACCATCATCGCCGTGCGACGGGGGGAGCAGCTGATCATCTCTCCCGGGGCGGACACGGCGCTGCGGGAGGGGGACTCCATGCTGATCCTGGGCCGCGATCAGGACATCGAGAGGGTGGAGACGCTGTGACGGAACACATCACCAGCCGGAAAAATCCCCTTGTGGGCCATATCCGCAGGCTGCTGACCGACCGGAGCTACCGGCGGGAGCAGGGACAGTTCGTGGGGGACGGGCGCAAGCTGCTGGAGGAGGCGGCCCGCTGGGAGGCGCCTCTCACCGCCGTGGTGAGCACGCCGGACACGCCGCTGCCCCCGCTGCCCGAGGGCGTGCGGCGGGTGACGGTGCCCGCCGACGTGATGCAGTCCCTCTCCCCCATGAAAAGCCCCCAGGGGGCGCTGTTCGTGTGCGCCATGCCGGACACGGCCCTGCCCGCTCTGCGGCCCGAGGGGCGCTATCTGGTGCTGGACGGGCTTCAGGACCCGGGCAACGTGGGCACCATCTGGCGCACGGCGGACGCCTTCGGGGCGGACGGGCTCATCCTGGTCAACGGCTGCGCCGACCCGTGGAACCCCAAGACGGTGCGGGCCACCATGGGGGCGGCCTTCCGCCTGCCGGTCTGGGAGACCGGGCCGGAGGGGCTGTGCGCCGCCCTGGAGCGGGCGGGGCTGCCTTTGTACGCCACCGCCCTGCGGGAGGACACCCTGGACGTGACCCGGGCGGAGCTCGACCGGTGCGCCGTGGTCATCGGCAGCGAGGGCTCCGGGGTGAGCGAGGGACTGCTGGAAAAGGCGCAGCGCACCCTGCGCATCCCCATGCAGGCGCGGTGCGAGTCGCTCAACGCCGCCGTGGCCGCGGCGGTGGTGCTGTGGGAGATGAAGCGGCGGAGTTGACGGGGGAGGGAGAGACCCATGTCGAGCAAGAAATACTGGCTCTGGCTGACCGGACGGAAAGGCCTTGCCGGGACGCACCTGTGCCGGGTGCTGGACCATTTCGGTTCGGCGGAGCGGGCCTACTTTGCCGACCCGGAGGAGTACCGCCTGGTGGACGGGCTGCCCGCTCAAGCCCTGGCCAGCCTGGAGGACAAGCAGCTGGACGGGGCGGAGCGCATCCTGGAACAGTGCGACCGGCTGTACCTCCATGTGCTCACCCGGCAGGACGCCGATTACCCGGAGCGCCTGCGCCAGCTGCCCGACGGGCCCGCGGTGCTCTATTACAAGGGCAAGCTGCCCGCCTTTGACGATGAGATGGCGGTGGCCGTGGTGGGCAGCCGGGAGGCCACGGAGTACGGCAGGAGCGTGGCGGCCCGGTTCGGCCTGGAGCTGACCCGGGCGGGGGCGCTGGTGGTCTCCGGCATCGCCCAGGGGGTGGACACCGCAGCGGTGAAGGGCGCGCTCCAGGCGGGCGGACCGGTGGTCAGCGTGCTGGGCGGCGGCATCGACGTGCCCTATCCCCGGGAGAACCGCTTCCTCTACCAGGACGTGGCGGCGGCCGGGGCGCTGATCTCCGAGTATCCGCCGGGCACCGAGCCCCGGAGCGGCCATTTCCCCATCCGCAACCGGATCATCAGCGGCCTTTCCCTGGGTGTGCTGGTGGTGGAGGCGGCGGAGCGCAGCGGCGCGCTCATCACCGCCCGGCTGGCGGCCGACCAGGGCCGGGACGTGTTCGCAATCCCCGGCGGGATCGACGCGCCCCTGAGCCGGGGCACCAACCTGCTCATCCAGGAGGGCGCCATGCTGGCGCGCCGCCCGTCGGACATCCTGCGCTGCTATGAGATGCGCTGGCCCGGCCGGCTGCGGAGCGGCCCGCCCCTGGACGGGGAGGAGAGCCGCGCCAGGGTGGAGCAGGCGGTGCAGGATCTGCCCGCCCCGCCGCCCTCCGGGGAGGAAAAGATTGACACCGGGGAAAATCGGGCATATATTTCACTAAGGGAACAGCCGGAGCTGTTCACCGACGATGAGCTGGCCATCCTCTCCGCCGCGGCGGAGACGGCCCTCACCGCCGACGAGCTCATCGACCGCACCCAGATCCCGGCCCGCCGGGTGCTGTCCGCCCTCACCATGCTCCAGGTCAACGGGCATGTGGAGGAGCTGAACGGACGCAGGTTCCGGGCGCTGGTGCTGCTGAAGGACTGAACCGGGGCGGGAGCGCCCCGTGAGCAAGATGAACTGATGTTGGAGGAGACCTGAATGGCAAAGACCAACCTGGTGATCGTGGAGTCACCGGCAAAGGCGAAGACCATTGGAAAATATCTGGGGCCGGACTATAAGGTCACGGCCTCCATGGGCCATGTGCGTGATCTGCCCAAGAGCAAGCTGGGGGTGGACATCGAGGCGGGCTTCGTGCCCGACTATCAGCCCATCAAGGGCAAGGAGAGCACCATCACCGAGCTGAAGAAGGCGGCCAAGGCCAGCGAGAAGGTCTTTCTGGCCACCGACCCGGACCGGGAGGGGGAGGCCATCTCCTGGCACCTGAAGGAGCTGCTGGGCATCCCGGACGACAAGACCTACCGGGTGACCTTCAACGAGATCACCCGGAAGGTGGTCAACGACTCCATCGCCCATCCCCGGGCCATCGACCAGTCCCTGGTGGACGCCCAGCAGGCCCGGCGCATCCTGGACCGGATCGTGGGCTACCAGCTCTCCCCCCTGCTGTGGAAGAAGATCCGCCGGGGCCTGTCCGCCGGGCGGGTGCAGTCGGTGGCCACCCGGCTGGTGGCTGAGCGGGAGGAGGAGATCCGCGCCTTCCAGCCCGAGGAGTACTGGACCATCGAGGCCGGGCTGAGCCGGATCGCCCCCAACGCGGGCGCCTTCCAGGCCCAGTTCCACGGCCGGGAGAAGAAGCTGGACCTGCACAGCCAGGCGGAGGCGGAGGCCGTGATGGACGCGGTGCGCGCCGCCCCCTTCACGGTCACCGGCGTGAAGCGGCAGGACCGCAACCGCGCCCCCGCGCCCCCCTTCATCACCTCCACCCTCCAGCAGGAGGCCAGCCGCAAGCTGAACATGACGCCCCGGCGCACCATGTCGGTGGCCCAGCAGCTGTACGAGGGGGTGGACATCGAGGGGGAGGGCACCATCGGCCTGATCACCTACATGAGGACCGACTCCCTGCGCCT
>CALXCT010000076.1 GCA_944386865.1 uncultured Oscillospiraceae bacterium
TCAGCTCCACCAGCAGGGTGAACAGGGCCACGGCGGAGTTGGGCACCAGGAAGAAGGCCAGGCCGGAGAGGTAGTTGGTGAGGAACAGCCCCTCCCGCCGGATGGGCAGGGAGTGGAACATACAGGCCGAGCGGCCCTGGTAGAGGTAGCTGAACAGGGCCATGGCGGCCAGCACGCCGAAGAGGACGGCCAGGAAGATGCCGCCCGGGGCCGACTCCAGCAGGTCCCGGTGGAAGCCCAGGTCCGTTCCGCTGCCGTAATCCCACCGGCCCTGGCGCAGGTCGTTGAGCCCCTTCAGGGGCAGCACCGCCAGCCAGATCACGCCGTACAGCGCCCACAGCGGCCAGAAGCGGGCGACGTTTTTCCAGAACAGCGTGGGGTTAAAGAACGATGTCCTTGACCGCATAGTCCTCACCTCCCAGTTCATAAATAAAGATCTCCTCCAGCGTCAGGGGGATGGCGTCCATCAGGATGGGGTCGTATACCGCCAGGCGGTTGGTCACCTCGTCGGGGGCGCCCCGGACGATCAGGGTGTGGATGCGGCCCACGCAGGTGCTGTGCAGCACCTTCAGGTCCTCGGGCAGCTGGGGGATCTTCCGCTCCCGGAAGACCACCTGCATCTTCACCACGTTGCCCTGCAGCTCGGTCAGCGACCGCTCCAGCAGCAGCCGGCCGCGGCTGAGGATGCCCACGTGGTCACACACGTCCTCCAGCTCCCGCAGGTTGTGGGAGGAGACCAGCACGGTGGTGCCCCGCTCAGCCACGTCCCCCAGCAGCAGGGACCACACCTGCCGGCGCATCACCGGGTCCAGGCCGTCCACCGGCTCATCCAGCACCAGCACGTCGGCCCCGCAGCACAGGGCCAGCCAGAAGGCGGCCTGCTTCTGCATGCCCTTGGACAGGCGGCGGATGGGCCGCTTCTCGTCCACCGAGGCGAAGGCCTCCTTCAGCTTCCCGAAGCGCTCCAGGTCGAACCGGGGATAGATCCCCCGGTAGAAGCGCATCATGTCCCGGGTGTTGGCCGAGGGGAAGAAGTAGAAGTCGTCGGGGATGTGGGCGATGCGGGCCTTCACCGCCGGGTTCTCATACACCGGCTGCCCGTCCACCAGCAGGCTGCCGCTGTCCTGCCGGTAGGCCCCGGTCACATGGCGGATCAGGGTGGACTTGCCCGCCCCGTTGGGACCCACCAGGCCGTAGACCGCGCCCCGGGGCACCGTCATGGTCAGGTCGTGCAGGGCGAAAAAGCCGTCGAAGCTCTTGGTCAGGTGCTCAGTCTTGATCATTTGCGTCCTCACTCCTCTCTCTCATCAGCCGCCGGGCCAGCTCCGCCGGCGGCACCCCCAGGAATTCCAGCTCGGCCGCAGCCGCGTCGAACTGGCGCAGCAGGCTCTCCCGCCGCTCCCGGCTCACGTCGGTCTGGGCGGTGGCGAAGGTCCCCCGGCCGGGGATGGTGTACACATATCCCTCCGCCTCCAGCGCCTCGTACGCCTTCTGGATCGTGTTGGGGTTGATGGCCAGCGAGGCCGCCAGCTGCCGTACCGACGGCAGCCGCTCCCGCTCCTGAATCGCCCCCGTCACCACCAGCCGGCGTAAGCCGTCCTTCACCTGCTCGTAGATGGGCCGCGCGTCCCGGTAGTCCAGTTGGAGCATCGCTTCACACCTCCCAAAGTGTACTATGCGTATTAGTACACTTAATATACCCTGCCCCCCGGGGGCTGTCAAGGCGGGGAATCTTACGATTTGATTAAAATTGGTGACAATGCCGGGCGGGGGGCGGAAAATTCGGCAAAATTCCCAGTGACAAACCGGGAATTCTCCGGTATAATATCCTTGCTTTTGTTGGAAAGCAAACAATCATTCTGTCAAGAAAGGTGGGGGTCCCGGTTTGGGTGCCGCGATCAATTTTCCTCATTTTGTAGGTCAGGTGAACGATCTGCTCAGCAGCAGCCAGGTGCGCTCCATGAGCCGGCTGTGCCATCACGGGAAGGTGACCTGCTATGACCACAGCCTGTTCGTGGCCTATGTGTCCTTCCGGGCGGCGCGGTTCCTGAAGCTGGACTACCGGGCGGCGGCCCGGGGCGGCCTGCTGCACGATCTCTACCTCTATAATTCCCGGGACAAGTCGGCCCATCCCGGCTGGCAGTGCTTCGACCATCCCGAGGCCGCCCTGCGCAACGCTGACCGGCTGACCGAACTGTCCGACAAGGAGCGCAACATCATCCTGTCCCACATGTGGCCGGTGGCCAAGTACCGTCCCCGCAGCAAGGAGGCGGCGCTGGTGGACTTTGTGGACACCCTGTGCGCCACGCTGGAGCTGTGCCGGGTGTACCGGCCCATCCGGCTGCGCGCCCACCTGCCCCAGGCGCTGCTGCCCCAGAGCGCGGCGGAGGCCGCGGCGTAAGGCTCCGGGGCCGCGGACCGGCTGGTGCGCTTTGCCCCGGACGCGGGGAAAAACAGGAAAAGCAGAGCATCCCCTCCCGGCCGCCGGGAGGGGATTTTTCTCTGTTTGCCACAGCCCCCGCCCCCTCCGGGGCCGGAAAACTATGGGGCACGCCAATTTTTTCACAAAAGCTCGGTTTTTTGCCGAAATTCTCTTTCAAATTGCCGGGCGAGTTGATATAATGCTGTTGGAAAAGGAGGGTCTTTTCATGGACTCTGTTTCAATGGAACAAAACCGCCGCCGCCTGCTGGAGGCGGGGGTGCGCATGCTGGATCCCGCCGCCGTCTACGTGGAGGACACCGTCACCGTGGGGGCGGGTACTCTTTTGCTCCCCGGCACCATCCTGCGGGGGAACACCGCGGTGGGCGAGGGCTGCGAGATCGGCCCCAACACCATGCTGGTCAACTGCACGGTGGGCGACGGGGCCACGGTGAACAGCTCCCAGTGCTTCGACAGCGCCATCGGCGCCCACACCGAGGTGGGCCCCTTCGCCTATGTCCGCCCGGGCTGCACGGTGGGCCAGCGGGTGAAGGTGGGCGACTTCGTGGAGCTGAAGAACTCCGTGGTGGGGGATGACACCAAGATCTCCCACCTGACCTACGTGGGGGACAGCGACGTGGGGGCGGGCTGCAACTTCGGCTGCGGCACCGTCACCGTCAACTACGACGGCGGCGCCAAGCACCGCACCGTCATCGGCGACTACGCCTTCATCGGCTGCAACACCAACCTGGTGGCCCCGGTGACCCTGGGGGCGGGGGCGTACACCGCCGCCGGCTCCACCATCACCGAGGATGTGCCGGACGACGCCCTGGCCATCGCCCGGGCCCGCCAGGTGAACAAGGAGGGCCGGGCCGCCGGCCGGTTCACCAAGCGGAAGAAATAAACCCTGGTCCATACCGGCGGCCCCGGGGGGCGCGCCGGAGCAGAGAGAGAAACAGGCGAACAGGAATTTGAGGAAGGATGTTGTACAATGATTTCACACGGCAAGGACCTGAAGATCTTCTCGGGAAGCTCCAACCGCAAGCTGGCGGAGGACATCTGCCGGGAGCTGAACTGCCCCCTGGGCGACTGCGAGACCGGCTCGTTCTCCGACGGGGAGAACTTCGTCTCCATCTATGAGACGGTGCGCGGCTCGGACGTGTTCGTGGTCCAGTCCACCAGCTCCCCCGTCAACGACAACCTGATGGAGATGCTGATCATGATCGACGCCCTGAAGCGGGCCTCCGCCGGGCGGATCACCGCGGTGATGCCCTACTTCGGCTACGCCCGCCAGGACCGCAAGACCAAGCCCCGCGACCCCATCTCCGCCAAGCTGGTGGCCAACCTGATCACCCGCGCCGGCGCCGACCGGGTGCTGACCATGGACCTGCACGCCAACCAGATCCAGGGCTTCTTCGACATCCCGG
>CALXCT010000077.1 GCA_944386865.1 uncultured Oscillospiraceae bacterium
GCCGCCCAGGGCGTTGATCTCGTCCACGGCGATCTGGGCCGCGTTGAGCACGTTGGTGCCGTAGATGGCGGCGCCGCCGGTCAGGGGGCCGATCACGCCGATGGTGAAGGTGCCGGACGCAGTGCCGCCGGCCTCGTTGCCATCGGACTCCACGGGGGTGGAATTGTTGGCGTCAGGGCTCTGGCTGTTCTCGCTGCCGTTGTCGCCGCCGCAGGCGGTCAGCAGGGAGAAGCACATCGCCATCGCCATGAGCAGGGCAAGAAACTTCTTCATTTTCATTTACCTCCATATCTGTTGCGCCCCGGCCCGGCGGGTGCGCCGGTCCCGGATGCTCCCGGGGGACTTCCCCCGCGGGATGTTGACAATTATATTCTTTCCCCCGGGGAATTGTCAACCATATTTCTGCACAAATGGCCGTCCCCGGGGGGACGGCCATTTGCATACTTTGTAAAATCAAGGTTCAGATCAGGATGCCGCCGTTGGGCTGGAGCACCTGTCCGGTGATGAAGCCCGCCCCCTCGGAGGCCAGGAACACCATGGCCGCGGCCACCTCCTCCGGCCGGCCGATCCGGCCCAGGGGGGTCTCCTCCGCCAGGGCCGCCAGGTCCTGGGGCCCAAGGGCTGCGTTCATCTCGGTGTCGATCACCCCGGGGGCCACACAGTTGACCGTGATGCCCGACGGCCCCAGCTCCTTGGCCAGCGCCTTGGTCATGGCGATCACCGCCCCCTTGCTGGCCGAATAGCCCACCTCGCAGGAGCCCCCCGTCACCCCCCACATGGAGGAGACGGTGATGATCCGCCCCGCCTTCCGGTGCACCATGTGGGGCAGCGCCGCCCGGATGCAGTGGAAGGTCCCGTCCACGTTCACCGCGAACAGCCGCCGCCACTGCTCTTGTGTGATGTCACAAAGCATCCCGGTGACGCTGATCCCCGCGTTGCATACCAAAGTGTCAAGTTGACAAAAATTTTCTAACACATTGTCAACCATGGCCGCCGCCTGGTCCGGGTCGCTCACGTCGGCCCGGACCGCCATGGCGGGCGCGCCCAGCGCCCGCAGCTCGTCCACCAGGGCGAAGGCCTCGCCCTCGCTGCGGCAGTAGTTCACCGCCACGGCCCAGCCCGCCCGGGCGAAGGCCCGGGCCGCCGCGGCCCCGATGCCCCGGGACGCCCCGGTGATGAGAACGGTCTTTTCCCTCATGCCAGTGTCTCCTCCAGAAGCCGGGCCATGGCCCGGCCGTCGATCCTGGTGCCGGTGAAGTGCTCCAGGGCGAAAATGGCCTGCCAGATCAGCATGCCCAGGCCGTTGGCTGTCCGGTGCCCGCCCAGCCGGGCCCGGCGGAGCAGCTCGGTCTCCGCGGGGCTGTAAATGAGGTCGAACACCCCGCTGCCGGCCGGCAGGCCGTCCAGAAAGTCCAGGCTTTCAAACTGCCCGGCGGTGCCCGTCATCCCCAGGCTGGTGCAGTTGACCACCAGGGAGCAGCGGGGGGCCAGCCGTTCCAGGCTCTCCCGGGTCAGTTCCGCCGGGGCCAGCCGCCCCTCCTTGTCCCAGGCGCACAGGGCCGCCGCCCGCTCCAGGGTCCGGTTGCACAGGAACACCCCCCGGGCACCCCCCTTGACCAGCTTGGGCACCACCGCCGAGGCGGCGCCCCCCGCCCCCAGCACCAGCACCGTGCGCCCCGCCGGGTCCAGCCCCGCCTCCCGCAGAGCCTGGAGAAAGCCCGCCCCGTCGGTGTTGTGGCCGATGGCCCGGCCATCCCGGAGGCAGACCGTGTTTACCGCGCCGTACAGCCTCGCGTCCTCCGACAGCTCGTCCATCAGGGGCACCAGGTTGCGCTTGTGGGGCATGGTGGCGTTGAAGCCGGCGCAGGGCTCCCCCTTCGCCTTCTCCAGCCACCGGGCGGTCTCGTCCCCCGGCACCCGCCGGGCCTCATACACATAGTCCATCCCCAGCGCCCGGAGCATGGTGTTCTGGATGAGGGGGGACTTGCTGTGGGCGATGGGATCGCCGATCACGTACAGCCGTTTCATCTCCCGCCCTCCAGGAAATAGTCCATGGCCATCAGGTAGCCCTGAAAGCCGTGGCCGTAGAGCTGGCCCACGCAGGCCGGGGCGGTCACCGACACGGCCCGGAAGGGCTCCCGCTGGTCGATGTGGGAGATGTGCACCTCATAGGCCGGGACGGACACCGCCTTCAGCGCGTCCAGAATGGCGTAGCTGTAGTGGGTGTAGGCCCCGGGGTTGATGATGATGGCGTCGTACACCCCGTCGGCGGCGTGGATGGTGTCGATGATGGCACCCTCGTGGTTGGACTGGAAGCACTCCGCCGTGGCGCCGTGGGCTGCGGCGTGGTCCCGGATCAGGGCGCACAGGCTCTCGTAGTTCTCCGTGCCGTAGATGCCCGGCTCCCGCTTGCCCAGCAGATTCAGATTGGGCCCGTTGATCACCAGGAATTTCATCCCCGTCCCTCCTCCTTTCGGTAGAGGGCAGCGATCCGCTGCGCCGCCTCCTCCGCCGTTTTTGTATGGGAAATCGTATACTGCGCGTATTTTCTATACAGGTCAATTCTCTTTGTATACAGATCATAGACCTTTTGGCGGTCGGTGCCGATGAGGGGGCGGCCGGTGTGGTTCTCCCCCACGATGTCCTCCACCGCCCGGTCCCGGAAGAAGATGACGCCGGTCTCGGCCAGGGCGGCCATGTTCTCCGGCCGGAGGACCACGCCGCCCCCGGTGGCGATGACCGCCCCCTCCAGGGCCGCGGCAGCGCGGACGGCCTCGGTCTCCATCTCCCGGAAGGCGGCCTCCCCGTCCCGGGCGAAGATCTCGGGGATGGTGCGGCCCTGCCGGGCCTCCACCAGCTCGTCGGTGTCCGCCAGGGGCAGGTCCAGCAGCCGGGACAGCACCCGGCCCACGGCGGTCTTGCCGCAGCCGGGCATGCCGATGAGCACCAGGTTTTTCACCGTCCCTCACCTCCCCCCAGGTTGGAGGGGAAGTTGCCCAGCACCCGGAAGTCCTCGCTGGTCTGCATCAGCTCCCGGAAGATGCCGTTCATCTCGGGGGCCTGGAGATGGCCGGTGAACTCCAGGAAGAACATATACTCCCAGCTGCGCCCCGGCATGGGCCGGGACTCCAGGCGCACCATGTTCAGCCCCTGGACGGCGAAGATGGTCAGGATCTCGTGGAGGCTGCCCGCCTCGTGGGCCACGGAGAAGACAGTGCTGATCTTGTCCGCCCCGGGGCGCAGCTCCATCTTGGGGGAGACCACCACGAAGCGGGTGGTGTTCTCGCTGTTGTGGTTGACCCCCCGGGCCAGGATCTCCAGGCCGTACAGCTTCGCCGCCCGGGCCGAGCAGATGGCGGCCTTGGTGCGGTCTCCGCTCTCGGCCACCATCTTGGCCGAGCCGGCGGTGTCCGCCTGGGGCACCCGGCGCCAGGCCGGGTGGGCGTTGAGGTAGCGCTCGCACTGGAACAGCCCCTGCTCGTGGGAGTAGACATGGGTGATGGTGTCCAGGGCGGCCCCCGGCAGGGCCATGAGGCAGTGCTCCACCTTCACGGTGGTCTCCCCCACGATGTAGAACTCATACTGGGTCAGCAGGTCGTAGATCTGGCGGATGGCGCCGGTGGAGCTGTTCTCGATGGGCACCACGGCGTAGTCCGCCCTCCCCTCCCGGAGGGCGAGGAACACGTCCTCGAACTGCTCCAGCCCCCGGCTGTCCACCCCCTCGCCGAAGAAGTCGGCCGCCGCCTGCTCGCTGTACGCCCCCGGCTCCCCCTGGTAGACCACCTTGGGATCAGGCACCGGCTCCCGCCGGTCGGCCAGGGCGTCGGCGTAGCGCAGGAAGCTCTCCCGGGACTGCCGCTCCCGCACCAGGGCGCGCTGCTGCCGCCGGGAGATGCCCATGATGGTCTCGTACAGGGTGGTCACCCCGGTCTTCAGGGCGGGGTCGTGGAGCAGGGCCCGCTTCCGCTCCAGCACCTGCTGCTCCCGGCCCGGGTCCAGCACGGGGATGCCCCGGGCCTGCTTGTAGCGGCCCACCCGCTCGGTCACCCCCATGCGCCGCTCGAACAGGGCCACCATCTGCCCGTCGATCTCGTCGATCTCCGCTCTCAGCTTCTCCAGTTCGTCCATCCGTCAATCCTCCCGATACTGCTCTTTCATGGCCGCGTAGGTCTCCGCCGACTCCACGATGGCCGCCCGCTCCCCTTCGGTCAGAGGGCGCACCGTCCGGGCGGGGCTGCCCATCACCATGGAGCCGGGGGGCACCACGGTCTTTCCGGTGACCAGCGCCCCCGCGCCGATGACGCAGTCGTCCCCGATCACCGCCCCGGTGAGGATGACCGCCCCCATGCCGATGAGCACCCGGTCGCCCACGGTGCAGCCGTGGACGATAGCCCCGTGGCCGATGGTCACGTCGGCGCCCACCGTGCAGGGATGGCCCTCGTCGGTGTGGAGCACGGCGCAGTCCTGGATGTTGGTGCGCGCGCCGATAGTGACGCCGTCCTCCCCGCCCCGGATGACCGCGTTGTACCACACGGAGCACTCCGGCCCGGTGAAGGTGACGTTGCCCAGCACCTTGGCCCCCTCCAGGATCAGCACGTTTTCATCGCTTTGGTGCCTCCGGCGCAGCGCGCCGGGCTCAGCCTGCCTGTTCATCCCGTCTCCTCCTCACTGGCCCAGCAGCTCCCAGGCCGCCAGGGCGGCGGCCGCCTCGATGACGGGCACCGCCCGGTGGACGATGCAGGGGTCGTGCCGGCCGCGGATCTCGATCTCGGTCTCCTCCCCGGTGCGCAGGTCCACCGTGCGCTGGGGCAGGGCGATGGAGGGTGTGGGCCGGAGGGTGACCTCGAAGGTCACCGGCATGCCGTTGGTGATGCCCCCGTTGACCCCGCCGGCGTTGTTGGTCTCGGTGCGCACCTGGCCGTCCTCCACCACGAAGGGGTCGTTGGCCTCGCTGCCCCGCATCAGGGCGAAGGCCACCCCCGCCCCGAACTCCACCGCCTTCACGCCGGGCACGGCGAACAGGTGCTGGGAGAAGACGCCCTCCACATTGCACCCGAAGTCGGGGGCGCCCAGCCCGGCGGGCAGGCCGTCCACCAGGCACTCGACGGCCCCGCCCACCGAGTCGCCCTCCTTGCGGGCGTCCAGGATGGCCTGCTGCATCTCCCGGCCCCGCTCGTCGTCCAGCACGGGGAAGTCCTTGTCCGCCACGCTCAGCAGCTCAGCTGCCGACTGGGGGGAGGCGTCCCGGATGCCGTAGATGCTGCTGATGTGGGCGGACACGGTGACCCCCCGCTGCCGGAGCAGTTGGCGGGCCACCGTCCCGGCGGCCACCAGGGGCGCGGTGAGCCGGCCGGAGAAGTGCCCGCCCCCCCGGTAGTCGATGCAGCCCCGGCTCTTGATGAAGCCCGCGTAGTCCCCGTGGCTGGGCCGGGGGGTGTAGCGGATGGACTCGTAGTCCCCCGAGTGCTGGTCGGAGTTGCGGATCACCAGGCACAGCGGCGTGCCGGTGGTCTTGCCGTCAAACACACCGGAGAGCACCTCCACCCGGTCAGCCTCCTTCCGGGCGGTGGACAGGGCGCTGTGCCCCCCCGCCCGGCGCGCCAGCTGGCGCTGCATCTCCTCCAGGTCCAGCTCCAGCCCGGCGGGCACCCCCTCCAGGGTCACGCCGATGGCGCTGCCGTGGCTCTCGCCGAAGATCACATGGCGCATGCTCACCCCTCCTCGCGGACGATGTGTCCGCCCAGTGTTTCATAGTCCTCCCAGAAATCGGGATAGGATTTGGCCACGCACTCCGCCCCCGCCACCGTCACCGGCGCCTGGCACCGGACGGCGGCCACGGCGGCCATCATGGCGATGCGGTGGTCGTTGTGGCCCGACACCGTCACCCCGCCGGGCAGCCGGTCCCTGCCCCGGATGACCAGCCGGTCGGGCTGCTCGCTGATCTCCGCCCCCAGGGCGCCCAGCACGTCGGTGACGGTGGCCAGCCGGTCGCTCTCCTTGATGCGCAGCCGGGCGGCGTTGCCGATGACCGTGGTCTCTCCCACCCGCAGGGCGGCCATGGCGGCCAGGGGGGGCACCAGGTCGGGGCACTGGCTCACGTCCAGCTCCACCGGGCCCGCCCCCTGCAGTTTCATAAAATAGGGCACGATGCGCATGTCCCCCTGGGTGGAGAAGGCGTTGAGCCCCCCGATCTCCACCGGGCAGCCCAGAAAGCGTGCCCCATACCAGAAGGCGGCGTTGGACCAGTCGGCCTCGATGGTCAGCTCCCGGGGCTGATAGCTCTGGTTCCCCGGCACCCGGAAGGTCCGCTCCCCGTCGTACTCCGCCCGCACCCCGAACTGCTCCAGCGCGTCCAGGGTCATGTCCACATACCCCCGGGATTCCAGGGGGGTGGTCAGCAGGATGCGGCTGTCCCCCTCCAGCAGGGGCAGGGCGTAGAGAAGCCCGGTGATGAACTGGGAGGACACGTTGCCCGGCAGGCGGAAGTCCCCCGCCTCCAGGGCCAGCGCGTCATAGCCCCGGCCCCCGTCCACGGTGAGCACGCCCCCCTCCAGCTTCCAGGCGATCCCCTTCTCCCGGAACAGGTCCTCATAGGGCTTCAGGGGCCGCTCCATCAGCCGGCCGCGGCCGGTGAAGGCGGCCTGCCCCTGCACCAGCAGGGCCACCGGGATGAGAAAGCGCAGGGTGGAGCCCGACTCCCCGCAGTCCAGCGTGGCGTAGGGGGGCGCGATGACGATGCCGCCCCCCAGGCCGTGGAGCCGGACCACGCCGGGCTCCAGGTCCTCCATCCCCGCCCCCAGGGCGCACAGGCACCGGCGGGTGGCCCGGATGTCCTGGGAGTCGGCCAGGTTGGAGATGGTGCTCACCCCGCCGCTGAGGGCGGCGGCGATGAGCAGCCGGTGGGCCTGGCTTTTGGAGGGGGGCGGCGTGATGCTCCCCTTCAGGAGCGTGGGTGTGACGGTGACCTTCACGGCGTTTCTCTCCTCTCTCCCTCCAAAAGCCGGAGGATGGCGCTTCGGCTCCCGCCTTCGGCGGAACCGCCGAAGATGCCGGCCGCGCTCCTCCGGAGCGCGGAGGAGGGGGGCGGCGTGATGCTTCCCTTCAGAAGCGTGGGTGTGACGGTGACCTTCATTTCAGCTCCTCCAGCAGCGCCGCCTTGGGCATCTTATGGGCCGCGGCCCGGCCCAGCCGCTCCAGCAGGATCAGGGAGATGTCCTCCCCCTCCCCCTTCTTGTCCCGTCCGATGGCGGCGCCGTACTCCGCCGGGGTGCAGGGGATGGCGGTGGGCAGGCCCAGGGCGGCCAGCAGCCCCTCGATCCGCTCGGGCGTCCCCGCCGGGGTGGCCCCCAGGCGCACCCCCAGCCGGGCGGCGGCGCACATCCCGGCGGCCACCGCCTGGCCGTGGCTCCAGGTCTCGTAGTGTCCCGCCAGCTCGTAGGCGTGACCCAGAGTGTGGCCGAAGTTGAGCAGCATCCGCTCCCCGTGGTCACGCTCGTCGGCCTCCACTACTCTGCGTTTAATATCGCAGCAGGTATGCAGAATGTGTTCGATCTCCGCCATGAGGGCGGGCCGGGAGGGCCGGTCCTCCAGGAACCGGAAGAAGTCCGCGTCCCGGATGCAGCCGTACTTGACCACCTCCGCCATGCCGTCGGCAAAGACGGCGTCTGGCAGGGTGTCCAGCACCTGGGGGTCCATGAGCACCAGCCGGGGCTGGTGGAAGGCGCCGGCCAAATTCTTGCCCGCCCTCAGGTCCACGGCCACCTTGCCCCCCACCGAGGAGTCCACCTGGGAGAGCAGGGTGGTGGGGATCTGGACGTAGGGCACCCCCCGCAGCACGGTGGCGGCGGCGAAGCCCGCCAGGTCTCCCACCACGCCGCCCCCCAGGGCGACCACCGCGTCGGTGCGGGTCAGGCCGAAGTCCATCATGTTCTCCCACAGCTCCTCCAGCCGGGCGGCGCACTTGGAGGACTCCCCCGCCGGGACTTCACACACGGCGGTCTCAAATCCCGCCGCCTCCAGGCCGGGGATGAGGCGGTGCAGGTAAAGGGGGGCCACGTTGGAGTCGGTGACCACAAAGAGCTTCTTGGCCCGGGGCAGCACCGCCCGGCAGCGCTCCCCGGCTTCGTTCAGCAGTCCTGTGCCGATGAGGATGTCATATTCCCGCCCGGGCAAAGCCACCGTCAGCGTTCTCATATCCTGTCGCTCCTCTCTATGATTACAGCCGGTCCACTGCCGCCGCCAGGGTGTCCAGGAAGGACTCCTCCCCGATGGTGTTGAGCTTGAAGAACATGGCCTGGCTGCCCCCGGCGGAGATGGCGGTCAGCCGCAGCCGGTCCCCGCTGCCCACCAGGGTGAGGCTCATGGCCACCCGGTTGCCCCCGAAGGCGCTGTACCGCTCGTACATCCGCACGGCGCAGCGCACGCCGTTCAGGGTGAAGTCGCTGCCGTCCTCGCAGCTGGCGGTGGCGCTGGCGTTCAGCACGCCCTCGTGCAGCCGGGCCAGCACCGTGTCGAAGTCCCCCGTCAGGGTCCGTTCCAGCTTTGCCATGCCGTTCTCTCCTTTCGTCAGACCACGGTCTTGCCCGCCACCTGGGCCAGCAGGCGCACCTTCTCCATCAGCTTGTCGAAGTGCTTGGGGGTGAGGGACTGCTGCCCGTCGCACTTGGCGCAGGCGGGGTCGTTGTGCACCTCCACGATCAGCCCGTCGGCCCCCGCGGCCACCGCCGCCAGGGCCAGCGGCTCCACCAGCCAGTAGTAGCCCCCGGAGTGGGACGGGTCCACGATGACGGGCAGGTGGCTCATCCGCTTCACCTCGGGGATGGCGGAGATGTCCAGGGTGTTGCGGGTGGCGGTCTCGAAGGTGCGGATGCCCCGCTCGCACAGGATCACGTTCTCGTTTCCCTCGCTCATGATGTACTCGGCGGACATGATCCACTCCTCATAGGTGCTGGAAAGGCCCCGTTTGAGCAGCACCGGCTTGGTCATCTTGCCCACTTCCTTCAGAAGGTCGAAGTTCTGCATGTTCCGGGCGCCGATCTGGACCACGTCCACCTTCTCCTCGAACAGCTCGCAGTACTTGGGGTTCATGATCTCGGTGACCACGGGCAGGCCGGTGGCCTTCTTGGCCTCCAGCAGCAGCTCCAGCCCGTCCACCCCCATGCCCTGGAAGGAGTAGGGGGAGGTGCGGGGCTTGAAGGCGCCGCCCCGGAGCATGGAGGCCCCCGAGCGCTGCACGTCCTCGGCCACCTCGATGATCTGCTCCTTGCTCTCCACCGAGCAGGGTCCGGCGATCACGCCGAAGCTGCCCCCGCCGATCTTCGCCCTGCCCACGGTGACCACCGTGTCCTCCGGGTGGAACTTGCGGTTGGCCCGCTTGTAGGGCTCGGACACCCGCATCACCCGCTCCACGTGCTCGTTGATGGACAGCTTGTCCATATCCACGTGGGTGGTGTCACCCACCAGGCCCAGGATGGAGCAGCCCACACCGTTGGTGACCCCCACCTTCATGCCCTGGTCTTCCAGCTGACGGGACAGCTTCCGGATCTCCTCCTGGCTGGTGCCCGGCTTCATTACGATAACCATGATCTTCGTCACTCCTTTTAGATAAAACAAAAAGCCCATTGATGTGTCCATCAATGAGCTTCTCCAAAAGAGGATACCGCCTTCGCAGAGCCCCGCGGGGCCCCGGCTCATCGAGTCACATCACATTCCGCGCAGCGCTTCCAGCCGCCGCCGATAAATCGACCGCAGCCAAAAAACACAGCAGAAGTTGTGAGCCGGTGAGTGTGCATTTCAGGATTCCTCTCTCATGCTGATCTGGGGCCTATTATATACGCGCCGGGCGGGGATTGCAAGTTTTTTCTTGTCCTCCGCCCGTTTCTTGGGGCATTTCCATCAATCCCCTCCCGTCCGGGCCGGGCGGGCTTGGGCATCTCAGACGAAGACCGCCTGCACCAGCACCATGTACAGGATGGTCCCCCCGAAGATGGACAGCAGGTTGTTCCCCTTCCACACGTGGAGGATGGCCACCACCGCCACGCACAGCAGCTCGGGCAGCCCGTGGCTGCCGGCGAACAGGTCGATGTTGCGCACGCAGTAGATGATGAGCATGGCGATCACCGCCGGGGGCAGCACCTGGCCCAGGTAGGTCACCACCCGGGGTGGCTTGCCCCCCCGGCCGAACAGGGCGAAGGGGGCCAGGCGGGTGAGGAAGGTCACCCCCGCCATGACCAGGATGGACGCCACCGCTTCCGCCGTTGTCATGTTCTCTCCTCCTCTCCCCGGTCCTCCAGCTGTCCCCGCAGGGTCAGCAGCAGCACGCAGATGGCCACCAGCGCCGGGATGAGCATATTGTCCGAGCCCAGCATCCGGGTCACCACCACCGAGGCGATGGTGCAGCCGAAACCGATCAGGGCGGGCAGGTGCTTCCGGGCCCCCTTCCCCGCCGCCTTCCACTGCTCCACCGCGATGACCACGAACAGGGCGGTCATGGCAAAGTCGATGCCGGTGGTGTCAAACTGGATCAGCGAGCCGATGGTGGCCCCGATGAGGGAGCCCAAGATCCAGTAGCTGTGGTCCAGCATGGCGATGGCGAAGTAGAACCGGTCCGGGTCCACCCCCCGGGGAGGCTCGATGGAGGGGAGCAGGGCAGAGGTCGCGTCGGTGAGGGCAAAAATGAGGTAGGGCTTGCGCCACCCCGTCCCCCGGAACTTGTCCAGCAGGGACAGCCCGTAGAAGATGTGGCGGAAGTTGAGCAGCAGGGTGAGCATGGCCACCTGGGGCAGGGGGGCGGCGGTGGCCAGCAGGGTGCAGCCCAGGTACTGGCCCGACCCGGCGTAGATGATCACGCTCATGAACACCGCCCACAGCGGCCCGTAGCCCACCGCCTGGAGCATCAGGCCGAAGGCCATGCCGATGGACAGGTAGCCCATCAGCACGGGCACGGTGGGCGGGAAGGCCGCCGCCAGGATCTTTCGGCTCATTTGTGTTCTCCCTCCTCATCCTCCCCCGCGGGCCGGGGGAACGGGTCCCGGCGGAAAAACGGTTGTGTTCCCGCCGGGGATTTTGTATAATGGCTTCAATCGGGCGTCCCTCCGGGGCCGTCCACCCACACCACGGAGGTACCAAGACCCATGAAGCAGCTTCTGTTCATCTTCAATCCCGTGGCCGGCAAGGGCCAGATCCGCGCCAACCTCTCCGGCATCCTGGACCAGTTCACCAAGCTGGGCTATCTGGTCACCGCCTACCCCACCCAGGGGAAGGGGGACGCGGTCACCGCGGCGGCCGCCATGGCCATGGGCTACGACCGGGTGGTGTGCGCCGGGGGGGACGGCACCCTGAGCGAGACGGCCGCCGGCCTGATGCGCCTGCCGGAGGAGCACCGTCCGCCCCTGGGCTACATTCCCGCCGGCTCCACCAACGACTGCGCGGGCAACCTGCGCCTGCCCACCGGAGTGCTGGCCAGCGCGGCGGTGGCCGCCTCGGGGGTGATGTGTCCCTGCGACGTGGGCACCCTCAACGGCCGGCCCTTCTTCTACGTGGCCGCCTTCGGCGCCTTCACCGACGTGGCCTACGACACCCCCCAGGACCTAAAAAAGACCTTCGGCCACATGGCCTATATCATGGCCGGGCTGGCCAGCCTGCCCTCCATCACCCCCTACCCGCTCACCATCGAGCACGACGGGGGGACCCTCACGGGGAAGTTCCTGCTGGGCATGGTGTGCAACACCTTCTCGGTGGGGGGCATCAAGGCCCTGCCCCGGAACATGGTCTGCCTGGACGACGGGCTGTTCGAGGTCATCCTGCTGCGCAATCCCAAGAGCATCTCCGACTTCCAGCAGCTGCTCCAGGCCCTCACCCAGCAGAAGGGGACGGAGGACGGCACCGTCATCGCCCTGCGCACCTCCAAGCTGGTGATCTCGTCGGACAGCTCCCTGCCCTGGACCATCGACGGGGAGTACGGCGGCAGCTACCTGCGCTCCGAGATCTACAACCACCGCCGGGCCCTCACCACCATCCAGGGGATGTGAGCCCGGCCGCGAAAAGAAGGACCCCCGCCTCGGCCGGGGTCCTTCTTTTTCTCTGTCCGGAGGATCAGTCCAGCACCCGCACCCGGAGCACGCCCTCCACCTTCCGGATCTTCTCGCCCACCTCCTGGGAGATGTCGCTGTTCACGTCGAAGACGGAGTAGGCGTAGGCCCCGGCGGACTTGTTGGTCATGTTCTCGATGTTCACCCCGTCCCGGGCGAAGATGGGCATGATGGTGGTCAGCATGCCGGGCAGATTGCGGTGGATCACGCAGATGCGCACCTTGCCGCTGCGCTCCAGCACCAGGGAGGGCATGTTCACCGAGTTGCGGATGTTGCCGTTGCGCAGGTAGTCGTCCATCTCCTGGGCGGCCATGACGGCGCAGTTGGCCTCGCTCTCGATGGTGGTGCCGCCCAGGTGGGGGGTGGCCACCACGTTTTTCACCTTCACGTTCCGGGGGGTGGGGAAATCGGTGACGAACCGGGCCACCTTGCCCCGCTCCAGGGCGGCCAGGATGGCGTCCTCGTTGACCACCTCGCCCCGGGCGTAGTTGATGATGCGCACCCCGTCCTTCATCTTCTCGATGGCGGCGGCGTCGATCATGTCCCGGGTCTCGGGGGTGAGGGGGGTGTGGATGGTGATATAGTCGCATCTGCGCAGCAGGCTGTCCAGGTCGGACAGGCGCTCCACATGGCGGGAGATCTTCCACGCCTGGTCCACCGACAGGTAGGGGTCGTAGCCGCACACCTTCATGCCCAGGTCGATGCCGATGTTGGCCACCAGCCGGCCCACGTTGCCCATGCCGATGACGCCCAGGCACTTGGTGTAGTACTCCGGGCCGGCGAACTGCTTCTTCACCTGCTCCATGGCCACGTCCACGGGCACCTCGTCGTTCTGGTAGCTGTACACCCAGTTCATGCCGCCCAGGATGTCCCGGGAGGCCATGCCCATGCCGAACAGGAACAGCTCCTTCACGCCGTTGGCGTTGGCGCCGGGGGAGTTGAAGACCACGATGCCGCTCTCGCTGCACCGCTCCAGGGGGATGGTGTTCACCCCGATGCCCGCCCGGGCGATGCACTTCAGCTCGGGGTTGAACTCATAGTCCAGCATGTTGGTGGCCCGGACGAAGATGGCGTCGGGGCTCTGCATGTCGTCGGCCATCTCATAGCGCTCGGGGACGAGCACCTCCTGGCAGGCGGGGGAGATGTGGTTGAGGGTCTTCACCTTATATTTTCCAAGATACATGGTCGGTTTCCCGTTCCTTTCCTCAAAATAGTTCGGTCAGTTGTCCCGGTCGAATTTCCGGATGAAGTCGGCCAGCTTCTCCACCCCCTCCAGGGGGACGGCGTTGTACACCGAGGCGCGCATGCCGCCCGACAGGCGGTGGCCCTTCAGGTTGGTGAAGCCCGCCTGGGCGGCCTCGGCCACGAACCTGGCGTCCAGCGCGTCGTCGCCGGTGCGGAAGGTGACGTTCATGTAGGACCGGCTGTCCGGCCGGGCGTGGGCGGTGAACAGACGGGAGCTGTCGATCACGTCGTAAAGAAGGCCCGCCTTCTTCTTCCGGTTGGCCTCCATGGCGGCCACGCCGCCCTGCTCCTCCACCCAGTCCAGCACCAGCCCCAGCATGTAGATGCACCAGCAGGGGGGCGTGTTGTACATGGAGTCCTTGTCGATCATGGTCTGGTAGCTGAGCATCAGGGGGGTGATGGGCAGCTCGTGGCCCGCCAGGTCCCGCCGGATGATGACCACCGTCACGCCGGCGGGGGCCATGTTCTTCTGGGCGCCCGCCAGGATCAGCCCGTAGCGGGACACGTCCACCGGGGCAGACAGGATGTCGGAGGACATGTCGCACACCAGGGGCACGGCGCCCGTGTCGGGGACATAGTGCCACTCGGTGCCGTAGATGGTGTTGTTGGCGCAGTAGTAGAAGTAGCTGGCGCCGGGGTCCAGGTTCAGCTCCGCCTGGCCGGGGATGTAGGTGTGCCCCTGGTCGGCGGAGGAGCAGGCCTGGCGGACGATGCCGTACTTCTTGGCCTCCTTGAAGGCGATGTTGGCGAAGTTGCCGGTGATGGCGTAATCCGCCCGGCCGGTGCGGCCGATGAGGTTCAGGGGCACCATGGAGAACTGGGTGGAGGCGCCCCCCTGGAGAAAGAGGATCTCGTACTCCTCGGGCACGGCCATCAGCGTTCTCAGCTTGGCCTTGGCCCGCTGGAAGATCTCGTCGAACACCTTAGATCGGTGACTCATCTCCATCACAGACATGCCGGAGCCGTTGTAGTTGGTGATCTCGGACGCCGCGCGCTGCAGCACTTCCAGCGGCAGCATGGACGGCCCCGCGGAAAAATTGTATACCCGCTCTTTCATGAGTCCCGCTCCTTTCCAAGGCGATTTTTCTTTTATTCTCTATTGTATGAAAGCGAGGGATACGCCCATTATATTCAGCGGGGCCCACCCATGTCAATGCGTCGGGCTCCGAATTAGGAGTATTGTTGCGTTTGGCCGGAGGAAATCTCGCTGTTTTCGTTGAATTTTCCCCCCGCGGATGGTACACTTTAAGCTGTACAGGCGCCCCGGCGCCAGTTTTGATCGGAAAGCAGGTGCACCCATGCAAATACGGAAAATTCGCGAGCTGCTCAACGCGGAGCTTTTGTGCGGCGAGGAGATGCTGGACGACGAGGTGTCCTACGGCTTCGGCGCCGACCTGATGAGCGACGCCCTGGCCCACACTGACTCGGACACCCTGCTGCTCACCGGCCTGTGCAACCCCCAGGCCATCCGCACGGCGGATATGCTGGACATCGCCCACGTGGTCTTCGTGCGGGGCAAGCGCCCCGACGAGGGGATGCTCCGGCTGGCCCGGGAGAGCGGGATCTGCGTGCTGGCCACCCGCTGCACCATGTTCAAGGCCTGCGGGCTGCTGTACGGCGCCGGCCTGTCTGGGGGTGAGCTGCATGGATGACAGCCTGGTGCTGGAATATGACGTGCCCGGCGACGACTTCACCCGGGCGGGGGAGGCCAGCAGCGCCACCAAGGCCACCCTCAAGCGGCTGGGCCTGCCGGCGGACATCATCCGCCGGGTGTCCATCGTGATGTACGAGGGGGAGATCAACATGGTCATCCATGCCGACGGCGGGAAGGCCACCGTCACCGTCTCCCCCGACGCCGTCACCATGGTCCTCAAGGACACCGGCCCCGGCATCCCGGACGTGGACAAGGCCATGCAGGCCGGCTGGTCCACCGCCAGCGGCGCGGCCCGGGACCTGGGCTTCGGCGCGGGGATGGGGCTGCCCAACATGAAGAAATGGTCCGACCGCATGACCATCGACACCGCCGTGGGGGTTGGCACCACCGTCACCGCCGTGATCGACCTGTGATCCCCCTTCCGAAAGGATGAGTCCCATGGAGAAATTCTTCCACTCCGTCTACCTGGACGACAGCCTGTGCCGGGGCTGCATCAACTGCATCAAGCGCTGCCCCACCCAGGCCATCCGGGTGCAGAACGGCAAGGCCCGCATCACCAGCGAGTTCTGCATCGACTGCGGCGAGTGCGTGCGCACCTGCAGCTACCACGCCAAGAAGCTGCGGCGGGACACCTTGGAGATCCTGGACCAGTTCGACTACACCGTGGCCCTGCCCGCCCCGTCGCTGTACTTACAATTCCACAACCTGGACGACGTGAACATCGTGCTCACCGCCCTTCTGCGGCTGGGCTTTGACGACGTATACGAGGTGGCCGCCGCCGCCGAGCTGGTGTCCGCCGCCTCCCGGGCCTACGTCCAGTCCCACCGGGAGTCCTGGCCCCTCATCAGCACCGCCTGCCCCAGCGTGGTGCGGCTGATCCGGGTGCGCTTTCCCAACCTGGTGGAGCGGCTGCTGCCCCTGAAGCCGCCGGTGGAGGTGGCGGCGGAGCTTGCCCGGGAGCGGGCGGTGAAGCGCACCGGCCTGCCCGGCCACCGCATCGGAGTCATCTTCCTCTCCCCCTGCCCCGCCAAGGTCACCTACGCCCGGGACCCCCTGGGGGTGGAACGCAGCCATCTGGACGGCGTGCTGGCCATCAAGGACCTCTATCCCCTGCTGCTGGAGCAGATGAAGCAGGTGCGCAGCGATCCCCAGGCTCTGGCCGCCGCCGGCCGGGCGGGGGTGAGCTGGGGCATCTCCGGCGGGGAGTCGGGGGGCATGGAGTCGGAGAGCTACCTGGCCGCCGACGGCATCGAGAACGTCATCCGCGTGCTGGAGGAGGTGGAGGACGACAAGCTCAGCCACCTGCAGTTCATCGAGCTGGACGCCTGCGACGGCGGCTGCGTGGGCGGGGTGCTCAACGTGGAGAACCCCTTCGTGGCCCGGGCCAAGCTGCGCGCCCTCAGCGCCCGGCTGCCCCGGTCCGACCGGCACCTGCGCCCCGCCGACCCGGACAGCATCGCCTGGACCGCGCCGGTGCGCTATGAGCCGGTGTTCCGTCTGGGCTCCAGCCTGAAGGAGAGCATCGCCCTGGCCCGGCAGGTGGAGGAGCTCACCGCCCAGTTCCCCGGTCTGGACTGCGGCTGCTGCGGGGCCCCCTCCTGCCGGGCCCTGGCGGAGGACATCGTCCGGGGCCTGGCCTCCAGGCACTTCTGCATCCACATCCTGCGGGACCATATCCACACCCTGTCGGACACCTGCGCGGACATGATCGCCGACGTGGTGGCCAAAAACCAGGAGTGCTCCCAGGAGCGCATCCAGGCCCTGGCGGGCCAGCTGGACCAGCTGAACACCGAGATCGCCATGATGGACGTGGGCCACCGCCCGGCGGCCTGCGCCGTCCCCGCGGCCCAAGAAGAAGGAGGAGACGTGTATGACCCTGCGTGAATTGATGGACGCCGGCCTGTTCCAGGTGGTGAACGAGGGGGCCGACCCGGAGCGGACGGTGGACTGCGTGTTCTGCTGCGACCTGCTCAGCGTGGCCATGGGCAAGGCGCCCGCCGGCTGCGCCTGGGTGACGGTGATGGCCAACCTCAACACCCTGGCGGTGGCCTCGCTGACCGACGCGGCCTGCGTGGTGCTGGCCTCCGGGGCCGCTCTGGACGAGACGGCGGCGGAGCGGGCGCGCCAGCAGGGCATCACCGTGCTGGCCACGGACCAGCCCATCTTCGAAGCGGCCCTGATGATCCACCACCGCATCCATGGTTAGCCTGAGCTACGACCTGCACCTGCACTCCTGCCTCTCCCCCTGCGGGGACGAGGACATGACCCCCGCCAACATCGCCGGCATGGCCAGTCTCAACGGGCTGGACGTGGTGGCCCTCACCGACCACAACACCGCCCGCAACTGCCCCGCCTTCCTGAAGTGGACGGAGCACTACGGGCTGCTGGGCATCCCGGGGATGGAGCTGTGTACGGCGGAGGAGGTGCACGTGCTGTGCCTGTTCCCCACCCTGGCCGACGCGCTGGACTTCGACGCCTACGTCTACCGGCGGCTGCTGCCGGTGGAGAACAAGCCGGAGCTGTTCGGCCGCCAGCTGCTGATGGACGGAGAGGACCGGGTGATCGGGGAGGAGCCGCGGCTCCTTATCAGCGCCACCTCCATCCCCTTTGACCAGGTCTATGACCTGACCGCCCGGTACCACGGCGTCATGATCCCCGCCCATCTGGACAAGAGCACCACCAGCCTTCTGTCCAACCTGGGCTTCATCCCGCCGGACAGCCGGTTCACCTGCGCGGAGCTGAAGCAGATGTCCAGCCTCCACCGGCTGCGGGCGGCCAACCCCTACCTGGAGCGCTGCACCATCGTCAGCAGCTCGGACGCCCACTATCTGGAGCACATCAATCAGGCCCATTACACCATTCAGGCCGCCGGACGCACCGTCCCCGACGTGCTGGCCGCCCTCACCGTCAGGCCGTGAACAAGGCCCCCGCCGGGATCCCGGCGGGGGCCTTGTCATCTCCTCTCCCTCCAACGGAACAGGGCGGGGCCGGGGCGCGCCCTGCGCCTCCGGCCCCGCCCTGGGGCTTTTCCTGTGCCTTTCCGCTCACGGCAGGTAGGACAGGGGATTGACCGCCGTGCCGTTGATGCGGATCTCGAAGTGGCAGTGGTCGCCGGTGGACCGGCCGGTGCTGCCCACCCGGGCGATGGCCTGGCCCTGGTAGACCTCGGCGCCGGCGGACACCAGCAGGCTGGAGCAGTGGGCGTAGTAGGTCTGCACCCCGGAGCCGTGGCTGATGATGACGATATAGCCGTAGCCGCTCTTCCACCCGGCGTAGGTCACCTTGCCGCCGTCGGAGGCCACGATGGTCTGGCCGTGGTAGCCGTCGATGTCCAGCCCGGAATGGTAGCTGCGCCCGCCGAAGATGGTGCGGTAGCCGAAGTAGGAGTTGATCCGCCCGCTGATGGGCCAGATATAGGTGCCGGTGGGCATGGTCCGGGGCCGCTCCTTGGTGCCCACCGCCATGGTGGTGGTGGTGGGCTCCCGGAGGGTCTGGGTGTCCACCACGGTGCGGCTGCGCTCCTGGCCGTTGACATAGGAGACGTCGGCGGTGACCAGGCTCTCGCCCTCCTCGCCCTGGACCAGCACCTTGCTGGTCCCCTCATACATGGTGTCGTCCTCCACCTCCTCCACCGGGCACTCGATGGCCTCGGTGTAGGTCACCCGGTCGGTGGTCCACACGGACAGGTAGGGCACCGCCTGCTTCACCACCAGCACGTCCCCCGGCATCAGCCGCTCCAGGCTGGCCTCGGGGTTGAGGTCCATCAGCTCGGTGAGGGACATGTTGTGCTGGTAGGCGATGCCGCCGTAGGTGTCCCCCGCCACCACGGTGTAGGTGGCCTCCCCCTCGCTGTCCGACTGCAGGGTGGCCCGGGTGGCCTCCAGGTCCTGCTCCACGTCCACGGGGATATAATCATAGGTGATGCTCACCTGCTGCACGAAGCCGGACTCCACGGTGTTCTCCGTCTCGTAGGGGGCGGTGAGCTCGTCCAGCAGGGCCTGCAGGTCCTCCTCCCGGTCGGACACACCCACCACCGTGCCGTCCACCGTCAGCAGATAGCACATCATCACCTCGCCGATCTGGCCCATGAGGCTGGCCTTGATGTCCTGGGTGCTGCTGAAGTCCTCCGGGCGGCTGAGCGCCCGGGTGTAGGTGATGGCCCCGTCGAAGGTGTACTCCTGCCCCAGGATGCGCCCGGCGGTGCGCTCCACCTGCTCCACCAGGGTCTCGAAGTCGGCCTTGGACTTCACCACCCCGGCGGACACGCCGTTGACCTCCACCAGATAGCTGGGGGTGTACACCGTGGACACCAGCAGAGGCACCCCGATGATCAGCGCGATGGCCCAGTAGGTCAGGATGCCGGACAGGGTGTGCTGGCTGTCCAGCACATGGAGCACCATCCGGTGCCGGTGGATGCGGCGGTGGGCCGTCTCCCGGATCTCGGGGGCGTCGGTGCTGCGGTAGAGGAAGGGCAGCCGCCCTCCCGCCAGGGTCTTCAGCCGCTCCGCCGCCCGCTCATAGACGTCCCCCGCCCGGCGCAGCAGGACCTCCGCCCCGTCCTGGGCCCGCCCGGCCGCTGCCGCCGCCCTTCCGGCCAGCCGCGCCAGCGCCCCGCGGGGCTTCTCCAGCGCCCGCGGCAGCTTCTTCAGCCCCTCCGCCAGCTTTCCCAGCGCCTGGGGCAGCTTTTTCAGCCCCTCCGGCAGCTTCGGCCGCGCAGGCATCTCCGGCAGCTTCATGGCGCACCTCCTCCCGGACCTTGCGTCCGCCCAAAATAATCCGCCGTCCGGGCCCGCTGTCCGTCCCGGCCGGCGCGAAGATCAAAAGATTACAAATCGGTAACAATAGTTACAAATGATACTATACACACTATTTTTGAAAAAATCAAGACCCTGTTTTCCCGCAAAAAAAGGGGACCAGGCCCCGGTTTTCAGGGGCTGATCCCGTCTATTTTGTGGTTTCTGGGGAGGAAATCTCCACTTTTTACACCATATTTGGCGTGGGGCGGTTCCCGAGGCGGTTTTGTAAATATACTGTGAACTCACCGCCCCCGCGCTCCCTCCGGCGGGCGGCGCACAGGTCCGGCCAGCTCGGCCAGGGTCTGGGACAGCTCGGCCTCCAGCCGGCCCGCCCGGGCCAGGTCGGTGAGGGAGACCACCCCCACCAGCCGCCCCTCCCGCACCACGGGCAGGCGGCGCACCTGGCCGCTGGCCATCCGTCCGGCGGCCAGCTCCGGGGGGTCCTCGGGCCCCACGGTGAGGCAGCCCCGGGTCATGATGTCCCCCACGGGGGTGCGGGCCGGGTCGGACGCCGGGGCAATGCAGCGCAGGACGATGTCCCGGTCGGTGACCATCCCCCGCAGCCGCCCGTCCCCGGCGCACACGGGCAGGGCGCCCAGGTTGTACCGGCTGAGCAGCCGGGCGGCCAGGGCGGCGCTCTCCTCCGGCGCGATGGTGACCACCTGCCGGGTCATCAGATCCTCGATCTTCATGGGACCAGCCTCCTTGTTCCGGGACGGACTCCGGTTTTCCATAGTTTTCCCGCCCCGGCCCGTCCCTATACCACCGCCCGGTCTGATTGACTTCCGGGGGGCGCTGTGGTAAATTATCCTTGTTTGAATCCCGGCCCGCCCCGGACGGCGGGCCCTGTCTTTGGAGGGAAGCGCCATGCTCCGCACCCTGTATCTCACCTTCGCCGCCCTGGGGACGGCGGTGTGCCTGCTGGCCCTGGCAGCCCGCCTGCTGGGGCTGGAGCGCCGCGTGCCGGACCCGCTGGGCCGGGCCCTGTGCAAACCCCTGGGCCTGCGGGGGGAGGCCTTCACCCGCTCCGACGGGCTGCGGGCGGCGGCCTGGGGCGCGGGGATGCTGTGCCTGGCCTACGGGGCCAGCGTGCTCTACTGCGGCATCTTTGACGACGGGGTGACCTGGGCCAACTTCTGCGACGCCTGGCAGCAGTACGACGCCTACCACTACCTCCACCTGGCCCAGGACGGCTACCGGAACTACACCGAGAACGGCAAGCCCCTGTTCGTGGTGTTCTTCCCCCTGTACCCCTGGCTGATGCGGCTTTTTCACCTGGTGATCCCCAGCTGGGCGGTGTGCGGGCACCTGGTGTCCTCCCTGTGCTATGTGGGCAGCTGCGTGATGCTGGCCAGGCTGGCCACCGAGGAGTTCGGCCGCCGGGTGGGGGCGCTGAGCGTGGCCTTCCTCACCCTCTACCCCTTCTCCTTCTTCTTCGCCTCCCTGCACACCGAGAGCCTGTTCCTGCTGCTCTCCCTGTCCAGCTTCTACTGCATCCGGAGGCACCGCTGGGCCCCGGCGGGGGTGCTGGGCGCCCTGGCCGCCCTGACCCGGATGCAGGGGGTGCTGCTGGCGGCGGTGGCCTTCGCGGAGTACTGCCTGACCGAGCGCCCCCTGCAAAAGCTCAGGGACGGGCAGTGGGGCGCGCTGTGGCGGGACGTGTGGGGCAAACTGTTCTGGATGGCCTTCATGGGGCTGGGCACTCTAATGTACCTGGGGCTGAACTGGTTCGTCACCGGCAACCCCTTCCAGTTCACCATCTACCAGCGGGAGCGCTGGTACCAGGGCTTCGCCCTGTTCACCAACAGCCTGGCCAAGCTGTGGAACGGCTTTCTCTCCCCGTCGGAGGGCTATGAGTTCGCCGCCTGGACCACCTGGGGGCCCCAGCTGGCGCTGTTCCTGTTCTGTCTGATCTTCCTGCTGTACGGCGTGCGGCGGCTGCCCCCGGTGTGGACGCTGTACTACGTCATCTGCATCTACCTCAACTACTCTCTGAACAATCCCCTCAGCTGCTGCCGGTACATCGCCTGCGCCTTCCCCCTGCCGGTGCTGCTGGCCATCGCCGGCCAGCGCCGCCCCCAGGCCGCCCGGTTCCTGCTGGCCGCCTTCGGGGTGCTCCAGGGGATCTTCCTGCTGGCCTATTTTGCCGAGAAGCACGTGTGCTGACCCGGCCTTTTCTTCCCCCTCGGACCGAACGCGGGCGGAGCGTATCGCTCCGCCCGCCCTTTGTTCACCGCCACTGCCGGGGGGTGACCCCGTACTTGGCCTTGAAGGCCCGCTGGAAGGTGGAATAGTCCTGAAAGCCGCAGCGCAGGCTCACCTCCTGGGCGGACAGCCCCCGGCACAGCAGCCCCGCCGCCGCCAGCAGCCGCTTCTCGCTGACATACTGGTGGACGGAATAGCCCGTCAGCTCCCGGAAGCGGCGCATGAAGTGGTACTTGCTCATGTAGGCCAGGGCGGCCAGCCCCTCCACCGACAGATCGGCCGCCAGGTTGCCGTTGATGTGGTCCAGCACCTGGGCGATCCTGGGGTCGGCCCGGCTGACCTCCTCCGCCCGGGTGCGGTCCCGGGCCTGGGCCCGGTTGAGGTGCACCAGCAGCTCCACCAGCCGGCTCCGGGCCAGCAGCCCCGCGCCGAACTGCCGGTCGGCCAGCGCCCCCTCCAGCCCGTCCAGCGCCCGCCCCAGCACCCGGGCGTCCTCCCCGTCGGGCCGGGTCAGGGCGAAGCGCCGCCGCTCCGCCAGCCGGAAACAGCCCCCCAGGTCCTCCTCCCCCGCCCCCAGCCCGTCCAGAAAGTCCGGGTCCAGGTAGAGCACCGCCCGCTCGTAGGGCCGGGTGGGATCGATCACCGGCTTGTGGATCAGATGCCGCCCCACCAGCACCACGTCCCCCGGCCGGAGGAAATAGGACCGGCCCTCCACGATGTAGCTGGCCGTCCCCCCCAGGAAAAACACCGCCTTGTGGAACTCGTGGTAGTGGTACTCCATCTCCTCCACCCCCACGTCCCGCAGGCGGAACAGCCGGAAGGGCTCCCGCAGGTAGCCCCGCTTCTGATACCCCTGCTCCATCCTCCGTCCCTCCTCTCTTGTCCCCTCTATGATACCGCACTTTTTGCAAGAAAGAAAGCATTTTATCCTATGTATATAGTAAAATGAATCCAATATACTGGTAGCACCACAAATCACCACGCCCGCGCGCCGGGCAAGGAGGGGCGATCATGATCAACGAATGCTACTACGACGAATTTGACCGCAAGGAGGGCCTGGCCTTTGACTCCAAGGTGGTCCACGGCGCCATGGGAGTGGACCCCATCACCGGCTCGGTGAGTTTCCCCATCTTCCAGACGGCCACCTTCCGCCACCGGGCCTTCGGCATCTCCACCGGCTATGACTACTCCCGGGTGCAGAACCCCACCCGCCAGGAGCTGGAGCGGACCATGGCCATCCTGGAGGGGGGGCTGGAGGGCTTCGCCTTCACCAGCGGGCAGGCGGCCAACATGGCGCTGTTCACCTGGCTGCCCTGCGGCAGCCACGTGCTGCTCTCCGACGACATCTACGGCGGCACCTTCCGCATCTGCGACGAGATCTTCTCCAAGTTCGGCTGCACCTTCGACTACATCGACATGTCCGACCTGGAGGCGGTGAAGGCCGCCATCAAGCCGGAGACCAAGATGTTCTTCGTGGAGACCCCCACCAATCCCATGATGCACGTGGCCGACATCGCGGCCCTGTCCGAGCTGGCCCACGCCGCCGGGGCGCTGATGGTGGTGGACAACACCTTCCTCACCCCCTACTTCCAGCAGCCCCTGTCCCTGGGGGCGGACATCGTGGTGCACAGCGCCACCAAGTACCTCTGCGGCCACAACGACGTCATCGCCGGCATCGTGGTGGTCAAGACCCCGGAGATGGCGGAGTTCTTCCACGCCCAGCTCAAGTCCCACGGCAACGGCCTGGGCCCCATGGACTCCTGGCTGATGCTCCGGGGCATCAAGACCCTGGCCCTGCGCATGGAGCGGCACAATTCCAACGCCATCGCCGTGGCCCACTGGCTGCGCAAGCACCCCAAGGTGAAGAAGGTCTACTTCGCCGGCTTTGAGGACCACAAGGACTTCGCCGTCACCCAGAAGCAGACCACCGGCTATTCGGGGATGATCTCCTTCGAGCTGGACAGCCTGGAGACCACCATGAACCTGCTCTCCCGGGTGAAGATGATCCTGTTCGCCGAGAGCCTGGGGGGCGTGGAGTCGCTGGTGACCTACCCCATGACCCAGACCCACGAGTCGGTGCCCGAGGAGACCCGGGAGGCCCTGGGCATCAACGAGCGGTTCATCCGCATCTCCATCGGCATCGAGAACATCAACGACATCATCGCCGACCTGGAGCAGGCCCTGGCGTAAGAAACGAAAGATACAGGAAGTGTGTCCCGGATGCAGGAACTGAAATTCACCAAGATGCAGGCCTACGGCAACGACTACGTCTATATGAACGCCATCGACCAGGCCATCGCCGACCCCAACGATCTGGCCCGGAAGGTGAGCGACCGCCACTACGGCATCGGCTCCGACGGGCTGGTGCTCATCTGCCCCTCGGACCGGGGGGCATTCCGGATGCGGATGTTCAACCCCGACGGCAGCGAGGGGGAGATGTGCGGCAATGCCCTGCGCTCCCTGTCCAAGTTCGTCTACGACTACCGCCTGACCCACAAGGAGCACTTCTTTATCGAGACCCTGGGCGGCATGCAGGAGATCTGGCTGACGGTGGAGGGGGGCGAGGCGGTGAACATCACCGCCGACATCGGCGCGCCCCGGCTGGAGTCCCGGCAGGTGCCGGTGAACACCCCGCTGCCCCGGTTCTTCGACCAGCCGGTGGCCGTGCTGGACCGGACCTTCCGCCTCACCGCCCTCTCCTGGGGCAACCCCCACTGCGTCGCCTTCGTGGAGGACACCGCGTCCTTCCCCGTGGAGAGATACGGCCCGGCCATCGAGCACATGACGGACCTGTTCCCCAACAAGATCAACGTCACCTTCGCCCAGGCGGTCTCCCCCTCCTGCCTGAAGATGCGGGAGTGGGAGCGGGGCACCGGCGAGACCATCGGCTGCGGCACCGGGTGCTGCACGGCGGCGGTGGCCGGCCACCTGCTGGGCCTGTGCGGCCGGAAGGTGGAGGTGGAGCAGATCGGCGGCGTGCTCCAGGTGGAGTGGCGCGCCGAGGACGGCCACGTGCGCATGACCGGCCCGTCCCATATCGTCTATGAAGGAGTCTATCGCTATGAAACTGATTGAGCTGCTGCGGGAGCTGGACTACACCCTGATCTCGGGGGACATGAGCATCGAGCTGACCGGGCTGGAGTACGACTCCCGGAAGGTGCAGCCGGGCAGCCTGTTCGTCTGCCTGACCGGCTTCCGCACCGACGGGCACGACTATATCCCCGCCGCCCTGGAGAAGGGCGCCCGGGCGCTGGTGGTGGAGAAGGATATCCCGCCCCTGCCCCGGGAGATCACCGTCATCCAGGTGCGGGACAGCCGCTACGCCCTGGCCCTGCTGTCGGCCGCCTGGTTCGGCTGGCCCGCCCGGAAGATGACCACCATCGCCCTCACCGGCACCAAGGGCAAGACCACCACCGCCCACATGGTCAAGGCCATCCTGGAGCAGGCGGGTCACAAGGTGGGCATGATCGGCACCATCGGCGCCATGATCGGGGACGAGAAGATCCCCACCAAGAACACCACCCCCGAGTCCTATGAGCTGCACGCCCTGTTCGCCCGGATGGCGGAGGCGGGCTGCACCCACCTGGTGATGGAGGCCTCCTCCCAGGGCTTCAAGCTCCACCGCACGGCGGGCATCCAGTTCGACTTCGGGGTGTTCCTCAACCTCTCCCCCGACCACATCGGCGCGGGGGAGCACGCCGACTTTGGGGAGTACCTGCACTGTAAGAGCATGCTGTTCAAGCAGTGCCGGGTGGGGGTGGCCAACATGGACGACCCCTACTGGACCCGGGTGACCGACGGGGCGGTGTGCCCCATCCGCACCTTCTCCCAGGAGGGCCCCGCCGACCTGCGCATCACCAAGGTGGAGGAGGTGCGCCGCCCCGGCTTCCTGGGCAGCGAGATCACCGCCACCGGACTGGTGACGGGCACCGTCCCCCTGGGCATGCCCGGCCGGTTCAACGCGGCCAACGCCGCCGCCTCCATGGCGGTCACCGCCCTGCTGGGGGTGGAGCCGGAGGCCATGGCCCGGGCGCTGACCTCCATTCAGGTCAAGGGCCGCACCCAGGTGCTGCCCACCCCGGGGCACTACACCCTGCTCATCGACTACGCCCACAACGCCGCCAGCATGGAGAACCTGCTGTCCATGCTCAAGGGCTACCGCCCCCACCGCCTGATCTGCCTGTTCGGCGGCGGCGGCGACCGGTCCAAGCTGCGCCGGTACGACATGGGGGAGATCTCCGCCAAGTACGCCGATCTGACGGTGCTGACCATGGACAATCCCCGCAGCGAGTCGGTGGAGGCCATCAACGAGGACATCAAGGTGGGCCTGGCCCGGCACGACGGGGCCTACGTCTCCATCCCCGACCGGGCGGAGGCCATCCGCTGGGTCATCGACCACGCCGAGGACGGGGACATCATCGCCCTGATCGGCAAGGGCCACGAGGAGTACCAGGAGATCCAGGGCGTGAAGCACTTCTTCTCCGAGGAGCAGGTGGTGCGGGATTATCTGGCCCGGACCTGAGCTTCCGCCCCTCCGCCTTTTCCCGCATCCCCCGTCCTTTCCATCGCCTTCCCGGCGTTTTTCCGCCCCCTTCCGGGGCCGCCGCGCGGTTTTTTCGCGGCGGCCCCCTTTTTTATGTGGAAATAGGCGGGAAAATGGGCTACAATAGGGACTGCCGGCCTCGGGGCGCCCGCCCCGCGTCCGGACCATCCCATCCCGCCCGGTGCGCCCCGCGCCGCCGGAGGAAAGGAGACCGCCATGATCCATCTCTACTGCGGCGACGGCAAGGGCAAGACCACCTGCGCCATGGGCCTGGCCCTGCGGGCCGCCGGCCGGGGCTGGCCGGTGGCCATCGCCCAGTTTCTGAAAAGCTCCGACAGCGGGGAGCGCTCCGCCCTGGCCCTGCTGCCCGGGGTGACCCTGCTGCCCGTCCCCGACCGGGTCACCTTCACCTTTGCCATGGACGAGCGGCAGAAGAAAGAGGCCGCCGCCCGCTGTCTGGCGCTGCTGGAGGAGAGCCGCCGGCTGCTGCTGGAAGGGAAGTGCCGCCTGCTGATCCTGGACGAGGTGTGCGCCGCGCTGACCAGCGGGCTGCTGCCCCTGGAGCCGGTGCTGGACCTGCTGGACCGCTGCCCGGAGGACGCCGAGGTGGTGCTCACCGGCCGCCGCCCCCACCCGGAGCTGGAGCGCCGGGCCGACTACCTCACCGAGATGACCTGCCGCCGCCACCCCTACCAGCAGGGGGTGTCCGCCCGGCCCGGAGTGGAATTTTGACCCACAATGTCTCTTGCATCAGGGAAAATCTGTGATATAATACGATGTGATAATCGAAACGAAATTGAAGGGAGGACCCCGCCGATGGACGAGCTTCAGGAGCTGCTGGAGCGGCTGCGCAGCGACCGCCCCGTACCCTGGGAGGAGCTGCCCGACCTGGCCCTGTACATGGACCAGGTTCTGTCCTACATGCCCCGGCAGCTGATCCAGTTCCAGGAGGGGGAGGCGCTCACCTCCGCCATGGTGAACAACTATATCAAGGACGGGCTGCTGCCCCGGGCGGAGGGCAAGCGGTATCACGCCGCCCACCTGGCCT
>CALXCT010000078.1 GCA_944386865.1 uncultured Oscillospiraceae bacterium
CAAAGCCCAGCCCGCCCAGCTGGATGAGCCCCAGGATGACGGCCTGGCCCAGCACGCTCCAGTTCAGGGCGGTGTCCACCGTCACCAGTCCGGTGACGCAGGTGGCGGAGGTGGCGGAAAACAGGCAGGTCAGCCAGGGCTGTGCCGTCCCGTCCGCAGAGGAGGCGGGCAGGCGGAGCAGCAGGGTGCCCAGCAGGATGATGGCTCCGAAGCTCAGCACCACCAGCCGGGTGGGGTTGAACTGCCGGCGCCGGAGGTCGGGGTCTGGTCTTTTCACGGCGTACACTCCTTGTTCTTCCAGGCGGGAGCAGAGCAGACCGCGCCCGGCAGTGTCCTTCCTCCTCCGTCCTCCGTCCGGGAAAGGGTGCGCGGCAGCGCCCCGCCGGCCTTCCGGGTGGGGAAGACTGGCGGGGCGCCGCAGGTTCTGTAACCGGTACGCCGCCCGATCAGTCCAGCGGCTTCATGGTGGGGAACAGGATCACGTCCCGGATGGAATCGCTGCCGGTGAGCAGCATGGCACACCGGTCGATGCCGATGCCCAGCCCGCCGGTGGGGGGCATGCCGTACTCCAGGGCGGTGAGGAAGTCCTCGTCCATCATGCCGGCCTCCTCGTCCCCCTTGTCCCGCAGCTCCACCTGCTTCTGGAAGCGCTGGCGCTGGTCGATGGGGTCGTTGAGCTCGGAGAAGGCGTTGCCCATCTCACTGTGGCAGATGAACAGCTCGAACCGCTCGGTGAGCCGGGGGTCCTTGGGGGAACGCTTGGCCAGGGGGGAGACGTCCACCGGGTGCATGGTGATGAAGGTGGGCTGGATCAGCTTCTCCTCCACCCGCTGGTCGAAGACCTCATACAGGGCGTTGCCCCAGGTCTTGTCCGCCGTCTCGGGCAGCTCCACGCCGATGGACTTGGCCATGGCCACCGCCGCGGCGTCGTCGGGCTGGGCCATGAAGTCCAGGCCGGTGTACTGCTTGACCGCCTCGGCCATGGTCAGCCGGGGCCAGCCGGGGGTCAGGTCCAGCTTTTCCCCCTGCCACTCCAGCTCATAGGTGCCCAGCAGCTTCTGGGCCGCCGAGGACAGCAGGTCCTCGAACAGGTCCATCATATCGTTGAAGTCGGCGTAAGCCTGATAGAGCTCCACCGTGGTGAACTCGGGATTGTGGCGGGTGTCCATCCCCTCGTTGCGGAAGATGCGGCCGATCTCATACACCCGGTCCATGCCGCCCACGATCAGCCGCTTCAGGGGCAGCTCGGTAGCGATGCGCATGTACATGTCGATGTCCAGGGTGTTGTGGTGGGTGATGAAGGGCCGGGCGGTGGCGCCGCCGGAGATGGTGTTGAGCACCGGGGTCTCCACCTCCATGTAGCCCCGGCCGTCCAGGAAGTCCCGCACGTGCTTGATGAACCGGGAGCGCAGCTCGAAATTGCGCCGCACCTCGGGATTCACGATCAGGTCCACATACCGCTGGCGGTAGCGCAGCGCCTTGTCCTGCAGGCCGTGGAACTTCTCCGGCAGAGGCAGCAGGGACTTGGACAGCAGGGTGATCTCCTCCGCCCGGACGGACATCTCCCCCCGCTGGGTGCGGAACACGGTGCCCTTCACCCCCACGATGTCGCCGATGTCCACCTTCTTGAAGCGGGCGTAGGACTCCTCCCCCACCTCGTCCTTGCGGACGTAGAGCTGGATGCGGCCCTCCTTGTCCTGCAAGTCGCAGAAGGACACCTTGCCCATCCCCCGCTTGGACATGATCCGTCCGGCGACGGTGACGGCGGTGTTCTCCAGCTCGTCGAAGTGCTCCTTGATCTGGGCGCTGTGCGCGCTGACCTCGTACTTGGTGATCTGGAAGGGATCGTTGCCCCCCTGCTGAAGCTCCTTCAGCTTGTCGCGGCGGATCTGCAGCAGCTCGGACAGGTTCTGCTCCTGCTGCGCGCCGGTTCTCTCCTCGTTCATGCCCACGCCTCTCTCCTCTTACTTTCTCACGTCCAGGATCTGGTAGTGGATCTGGCCCGCAGGGGCGTCCACCACCACGTCGTCCCCCTTATTATGCCCCAGCAGGGCCTTTCCAAAGGGAGAATCCTCCGAAATGGAGCCGTTCATGGGGTCGGCCTCCTGGGAGCCCACGATCTTGTAGGTCAGCTCCTCGTCGAACTCCTTGTCCAGCACCACCACGGTGGAGCCCATGCGCACGTGGTCGCCGTCGTGCTCCTCCTCCTCGATGACGGAGCAGTTGGCCAGGATGTTCTCCACCTCCGCGATGCGGGAATAGAGCTTGCCCTGCTCGTTCTTGGCCTCGTCATACTCGCTGTTCTCGCTCAGGTCGCCGAAGGAGCGGGCCTCCTTGATCTGTTCGGCCACTTCCTTCTCCCGCACCGTCTTGAGATAGACCAGCTCCTGCTTGAGTTCCTCATACCGCTCCGGGCTGAGACGAAATTCCTTTGCCATGGCTTTTTCCTATCACCTTTCTATTTGGTCGGGCACCGGGTGCCTACCTTATAAATAAAATGGGCAGAATAAAACATTGTAAAATATTATAGAGAGTTTGCTCTACCCTGTCAAGAGGGTATCTCTCCCCCTCGCCGGAAGCCGAGCCGGACACGCTCCGGGTCCAGCCGCCCCGTCTCCCACAGGGCGGCCAGCAGCCAGTCCCGGGGACAGGCCCCGGCAGGGGGCAGGCCCTCCCAGTCCATGGTCAGGCCGTCAGGCGGGCCGCAGCCGGGATACAGCTCCAGAGCGGGAGCCGGGCCGGCGGGAACCCCAGGCGTCAGGACGAGGGCCAGGTCGGCCCCCTTCTTCCCCCCGTCGGGCAGGACGGCCGCGCCGAACTGCCGCCACAGCTCCCCCTCCAGCTCGTCCCCGCCGGGGGCGGAGAGGATCAGGCCCCCCACCTGCCCGCACAGGGCCAGGGCCGCGGGACGCAGGGCGGCGGCGCTGTTCCCCCGCAGAGCCACGGCGGCCCGGCGGCGGGGGATGCCCCGGGCATCCAGCCAGGCCAGGGCCACCCCTGGCGCCAGCCGCCGGAGCAGTCCGCCGGGATCCGGATGTGTGAAGCCCCGCTCCCGCAGCCTGGGCCACCAGGGAAAGTCCTCCGGGGTGAGCACCCGGCGCACCCCCGCCCGGGCCAGCTCCCGCAGCCCCTTCTCCAGCCGCCGCCCGGCCCAGCGCCCGTCGGTGACCCGCACTTCCAGTACCGGCAATGTGCACAGCGTGCCCCGCTGGGGCAGGGGCTTCACCCGCTCCCCGGTCATCACGCAGTAGCCCAGCATGGCCCTCCCCCCATTCTCTGTCAGGTATATGCGCCCGGGGGCCGGGCTATACGCGGGAAATCCCGCCAGATCCCGCCGGACACGGAGGGAGGGGGCCCGCATGGGCCCCCTCCCTGTTCCTGTGAATAGGTCATTTTACCGCCAGCGCGGCCAGCGCCGCCTGGAGCTGGGCGTCCTCCCCCCGGGGCAGCACGCCGGCGGCCAGCAGGGCGGCCTGCTCCTCCGTCAGTTCCACCTCCACGTCCAGGGTCAGACCCGTGCCGATGAGGGACGTCCCCTCCCCGGTGCGGTAGGTGTGGGTGGACAGGGCCAGCGCCCCGCCGTAAGGCAGGGGGCAGGTGATCTGGGAGTACCCCTTGCCGCTGGTGGGAGTTCCCACGATGACGGCCCAGCCCTGCTCCTGCAGCTCGGCGGCGAAGAACTCCGCCGCGCTGTAGGTGTCCTCATTGACCAGCACCGCCATGGGAAGCTCCACGCACTCACTGTCCGACTCCACTTTCTGCTCCGGACCGAACTTTCCGCTGGTGCGGAAGATCACCCCCTCGGGCAGCACCGCGTCCAGCAGGCTGGTCAGCTCGGTGATGTAGCCGCCGGGGTTGTTGCGCATATCAAAGACCACCGCCCGCGCGCCCGCCTCCGCCGCTTCTGCCAGAGCCTCGCGGCCCTGCTGGGCGCAGCCGGTGTAGAAATTCTCCACGGTGATGAGGGCCACGTCCCCCTCCAGCATCTCCCAGGTCACCGACTTCTGGGCGATCCGCGCCCGGGTCATGGTCACCTCCCGGCTGGTCCCGTCCTCCGCCAGTACGGTGACGGTGACCTGGGTGCCCTCCTCCCCCTGGATCAGGTCCACCGCCGTCTCCCGGGCGTCGCCCGCGATGCTCTGCCCGTCCACCGCGGTGATCACCTCGCCGGGCTGCAGGCCCGCTCCGGCGGCCGGGCCGCCCTCCTCCACCGAGACGATGGTCAGTCCCTCCTCCCGCTCGTAGCTGACGGTAACGCCGATACCCACGAAGCTGTTGGCCCTGCGCTGGTTCTGTGCCTCGTACTGTTCCGCGGTGAGGGAATAGCTCCACCGGTCGCCCAGGGCGTCCACCATGGCGGCGATGGCGCTGTCCGCCGCCGCGTCCCCGTCGTACTCCCCCACGAACTGGGTGTTGATGAGCACCACGCTCTCCAGCACCGAAAGCCCCCACTTCCCCAGCAGCAGGCAGGCCGTCAGGGCCACCACGCCCACGGTGGCGGCCACGGCGGCCAGCACGGCGGCCGCCAGGTGGATGGAGGTAAAACGAGGTCTGTTCATGGTGTTCTCCTTTCCTCTATCAAAAGGGCCGGCGGGGAAACCCCGCCGGCCCGCGTCATCGGTGCTTCTCAGGAGATCGGGCTGCCCTTGTAGGTCAGGCCGGAATACAGCGTCACCGGGTCGATGCGCACGTTGTTCACACGCACCTCATAGTGCAGGTGGTTGCCGGTGGAGCGCCCGGTGGAACCCACCAGGCCGATCACCTGGCCCTGGGTCACCGTGTCGCCCACGCTGACCTTACGGGAGCTGAGGTGGGCGTAGAGGGTGGTGTTTCCGTTGCCGTGGCTGACCACCACATAGTTGCCGTAGCCGCCGGAGTTGTAGCTGGAGGTGATGACCACGCCGCTCTTGGCCGCCTTCACCTCGGTGCCCTTGGGGGCCGGGATGTCGATGCCGCTGTGGGTGGCGGGCTTGCCGGTGAAGGGGTCCGTCCGTCCGCCGCACAGGGAGGAGAGGTTCTTGTAGCCCGACAGGGGCCAGAGGTAGCCGCTCTCGCTGGTGATGCTGCCGCCGGAGGCGGCCAGCTGCTCCTGCAGCTTTTTCTCCAGGGCGGCGATCTCCTTGTCCATATTGGCCGCCTCAGCCTCCAGGTCGTCGATGGAGCCCTCCAGCTCCTCCTCCTTGGCGGAGATCTCGGCCATGAGCCTGTCCACCTCGGCCTCCTGGGCCTTCAGCTCCGCCTGGGCGGCGGCCTGTTCATCCCGGGCGGCCTGCTGGCCGGCCCGGGCCTCCTCCAGCTGGGCCTTGTCCTGCTCGATCTGCTCCTGCAGGGCGATCAGCTGGTCGATCACCGCGTTGTCATACTCCATGATCTCGCTGACCATGGTGTAGCGGTCCAGCAGGTCGGCAAAGTCGGCCGCGTTGAACAGGATGGACCAGTAGGAGACGTTGCCGTTCTCCTCCATGTACCGCACCCGCTCGCAGAACAGCTGGTACTGGGCCTCCTCCGCCGCCTCCGCCTCGGCCAGGTCGGCCTCGGTCTCGGCGATCTGCTGGTCGTACAGAGCAATCTGCGCATCGATGTTGTTGATCTGCTCCTGGATCACGTTGATCTGCTGCTCCAGCAGCATCTTCTGCTCCATCATCTGGTTTTTGTCGTTCTGCACCGCCGCCAGCTGATTCTCCAGCTCCTGCTTTTCCTTGTCCAGCTGGCTGGCGTTGTTCTTCAGGTCGTCGATCTCGCTCTGGGTGACGGCCCCCGCGTAGGTGGCGATCATGGCGATGGTGGGAGCCAGCATCAGCGCGGCCAGCACACAGGCCAGCACCGCCACGATGATCCGCTGCCTGCGCTGCATGCGGTCGGTCTTCTTTCCTGTCTTCGCTGTCTTCATCATGGACCTCCTGTCCCGCCGTCAAACCTGAAGGAACTTCCGGATAGCCACCAGCGAACCGCCCACGCCGATGAGGAAGCCGGTGCCCAGGAAGACCAGCAGCACCCGCAGGGCCATCTGCCCGTAGGGGATGAGCACGATCAGCCCGGTGCCCTGGGCCTGGACGATGGCGGCGACGATCATCTGGTACACGCCCCACTGGAAGAAGAAGGCCACCAGCGCGCCGGTCAGGCCCAGGATCAGCCCCTCAAAGACGAAGGGCCAGCGGATGAAGGCGTTGGTGGCGCCCACCATCTTCATGATGGCGATCTCCTCCCTGCGGCTGAAGGTGGCCAGCTTGATGGTGTTGGCGATGATGAACAGGGAGATGATCAGCAAAATGGCCACCAGGATCAGGGCCACGCCGCCGGCCACGTTGCGCACCACCACGAAGCCCTCGGCGATCTCCAGCATGGCGCTGGTGTCCGCCACGCCCTGCACCTGCTTGACCAGCTCCACCGTCTGCCCCATCTGCTCGATGTCGGTGACGTGGATGCTGTACCGGTCCCGGAACACCTCGTCGGGCAGCTGCTCGAACAGGTCGAAATTGTCCGACATCTCGTAGCTGCTGATATAGTCCTCCTTGGCCTGTTCCTTGGTGGTGAAGCTCACCGAGGACACATTGGGCAGCGCGGCCAGCTTGGCCTCCAGGGCGGCAACCTCCTCCTCGGGCAACGTCTCGTCCACATAGGCCAGGAATTCGTTCTCCTCCTCCAGCTGGCCCAGCATGTGCTCCAGATTCACCGCCACCAGGGAGAAGGAACCCATGATCAGCAGGCAGGCCACGATCATACACACCGCCGCGAAGGACATGAAGCCATGGGTGAAGATGCTGTGCACGCCCTCGCTGGCGTAGAATTTCAAGTCAAATTTCCTGCTCATTGTTATAGTACCCACCTGTCTCGTCGCTGATCAGACGGCCGTCCTGAATGGCGATGACCCGCTTGGAGAAGCGGTTGACCAGCTCTTTCTCATGGGTGACCACCACCACGGTGGTCCCCAGCTCGTTGATGCGCTCCAAAAGGGTCATGATCTCCAGAGAGCGCTTGGGGTCCAGGTTGCCCGTGGGCTCGTCGGCGATGATCATGCTGGGGTTGTTCACCAGCGCCCGGGCGATGGCCACGCGCTGCTGCTCACCGCCGGACAGCTCATTGGGCAGCCGGTCCGCCTTCCGGGACAGGCCCACCAGGTCCAGCACATAGGGCACCCGCTTGCGCACGTCCCGCCCGGTGGCCCCCACCGCCCGCATGGCAAAGGTGAGGTTTTCGTACACCGTCTTTTTGTCGATCAGGCGGAAATCCTGGAAGATCACCCCCAAGGTGCGCCGCATATAGGGCACCTGCCGGGGGGTGATGTTGTTCATGTTGTAGCCGTTGACCATCAGCCGCCCCTCGCTGGGGGCGATCTCGCCGGTGATCAGCTTGATGATGGTGGACTTTCCCGACCCGGAGGGGCCCACCAGGAAGGCGAATTCCCCGTCGTCGATGCGGAAGGAGATCCCCTTCAGCGCCTTGGTCCCGTTGTCGTATTCTTTTCGGATGTCTACAAATCGAATCATCTGCAAGCGCCCCGTCTGTAACTTTTTGTAACCAGCACCGTGAATGGTGATGCTTTTACCATTATAGACATACTTTCCGCCTCTGTCAACAAAAGGAGACCATCTTTTCCTCACTTCGTCATATTTTTATGTCAACCTATTTCTCGAAATACCTTTCGCAAAAGAAACAAAAAGTTACAGCTTTCCCCGCCGCCGCGGGGTTTTTGCCCGGCCCGGTGCCGTTCCCTTCGGTCCGGCCCGCCCACGGGCCGGGTGCGGGGGCTTAAAAAAGGGAAGATGTTTTCGAAAAAGAGGCTTTACAAACTTGGAAAAAGCCTGTATAATAGTGCGGTATCGAGCGGGCCGCCTTGTTTCCCTTCGGGAAAATCGCGGAAGCTGTTTGGGGCAGGACCCCAAGATCCGGCCTGCTAAAATAGTCTACATGGGCCTGTAGCGCAGTTGGGAGAGCAAAGGGTTCGGTTTTCTGCCACATCTATAATTTCATATTGCTTTATTTTTCTGTTCCGCTTTTGGAACTGTTGATTTGGGCCCGTAGCTCAGTCTGGGAGTGCAAGCGCTCCTTAACACGGGCCCTACTAATCCGGCAGATTGCACAAGCAGAGCGGGCAAAAATATACAAATTGAACAAAGACGGGCTCGTAGCTCAGTTGGGAGAGCGTTCGGTTCGCATCCATATGAAACCTCATCCCACGGCTTAGGTTCCCTTCCAATTCAGCAGTCCAATTTCCCGGACTTACCCCTCAAAATTGAATATCTCAAAAATCCGTTTTTCATAACTTTTTCGATTGAAAAATGGTCAATATGGGCCTGTAGCGCAGTTGGGAGCGCATCACATTCGCATCCATATGCAGTCACATCCCACGGCTCCGGTTCCCTTCCAATTCAGCAGTCCGATTTCCCGGACTTACCCCTCAAAATTGAATATCTTAAAAATCCGTTTTTCGCAACTT
>CALXCT010000079.1 GCA_944386865.1 uncultured Oscillospiraceae bacterium
ATGCCCGGGTGGAACTGATGCAATGGCTGACCGAGACGAAAGCGGGAGAGATGCTGTTTACCGGCCTGGTGTCCATGGTGCCGGTGATCGAGCTGCGGGGAGGGATCCCCTTCGGAGTGGCCCTGGGCCTGTCCCAGTGGGAGGCGTACGTGGCGGCGGTGATCGGCAATATCATCCCGCTGCCCTTCATCGTGGTCTATATCCGGCGGATCCTGCAGTGGATGCGCCGGCGCATGCCCTGGTTCAGGCGGCTGGTGGACTGGGTGGAGAACAAGGCCCATCTGAAAAGCGGCAAGGTGACCAAATACGAATACCTGGGCCTGCTGGTCTTCGTGGCCATCCCCCTGCCCGGCACCGGCGGGTGGACGGGGGCGCTGGTGGCCGCCTTCCTGGATATGTCCCTGCGCCGGGCGCTGCCCTCCATTTTCCTGGGGGTGCTCATCGCCGGCTTCCTGGTCACCGGCGTGACCTACGGTTTCGTGTCGGTATTCGCCTGAACAAGAACCCGCCTCCGGATCGCGGCATAGGATGCTGTGAAACGGAGGTGGGTCTTTTGATGGTGACGGTGCTGGAGATCCTGCTGGCCGCCCTGACGGCGCTGGGACTGCTGTGGCTGGGCTGGTCGCTGCTGGGACGGCTGATGACCCCGGCGGGGCCGGGGCCGGTCTATGTGGTGGTGCCCGCCCGGGGCGGAGGCGAGGGCCTGGAGCAGACGGTGAAGGGCCTTTTGTGGCACCTGGGCGGAGAGGATCTGGAGTTTGCCGTGATCCTTGCCGACGACGGCCTGGACGAGGACGGGCTGCGGCTGGCCCGGGCCCTGTGCCGGGGCCGGGAGGACGTGCTGCTGTGGAGCGCGGACCAGGCCGGGCCCGTGCTGCGGCAGCTGGAGAGGGGGGAGCCCTGACGGAAAAAGAACTTGTGACCATCGAGGGTCAGGTGTCCGACCTGATCTATCAGAACGAGGAGAACGGCTATACCGTTCTGCGCCTGGAGGCGGGGGAGGAGGAGCTGACCGCGGTGGGCTGTATGCCGGACGCCGCGCCGGGCGAGCTGCTCACCCTTCAGGGGGAGTGGACGGTGCACCCCTCCTACGGGCGGCAGTTCAAGGCCCTGGTGGTGGCCCGGCGGCTGCCCGAGGGGGCCAGGGCCATCTATGAGTATCTGGCCTCGGGCGCGGTGCGGGGCATCGGGGCGGTCACCGCCCGGCGGCTGGTGGAGGAGTTCGGCGACCAGGCCCTGGAGGTGCTGGAGGAGGAGCCGGAGAAGCTCACCCGGATCAAGGGCGTCACCCTGAAGCGGGCCCGGGCCCTGAGCGAGAGTTTCCGCCAGAAGATGGGCATGCGCCTACTGATGGACTATCTGGCCGCCCACGGCCTGCCCGCCCAGTTGGGCCTCTCCCTGTGGCAGCGGTACGGGGGGGAGGCCCTGGAGGCGCTGCGCCGCAACCCCTATCTCCTGGCTGACCCGGAGCTGGGTCTGGACTTCTCCGTGGCCGACGCGCTGGCGCTGTCCGGCGGGCTGGCGGGGGACGCGCCCCTGCGCCGGGAGGAGGGGCTGTGCTACGAACTGACCCACAACCTGACCAACGGCCACACCTTTTTGCCCCGGGACAAGCTGCTGGCCGCCACCGGGCAGCTGCTGGACCTGCCTTCGGACCTGCTGGAGATCAGTCTGGACGAGCTGCTGGAGGGCGGGCGGCTGGTGGAGGAGCCGGCGGCGGGGGAGCGGGCGGTCTACCTGGCCCCGCTGCACGAGGCGGAGGAGTACATCACCCACCGGCTGCTGGAGATGAGCGGCCGGGAGTTCAGCCCGCCCGCCCGGCTGGACGAGCTGCTGGAGCGCATCCAGCGGGAGCAGGGCATCGCCTACGCCCCCCTCCAGCGGCGGGCGGTGGAGCTGGCGGCCACCCGGCAGGTGATGCTGCTCACCGGCGGTCCGGGCACGGGCAAGACCACCTGCCTGCGGGGAGTACTGGCCCTGTTCGACCAGCTGGGTCTGGACACCGCCCTGGCGGCGCCCACCGGCCGGGCGGCCAAGCGCCTGGGAGAGCTGTGCGGGGCGGAGGCGGCCACCATCCACCGCCTGCTGGAGGCCCGCTTCGACCCCCAGAGCGGCCGTCTGGCCTTCAGCCGGGACGAGGACGACCCCCTGCCCGCCGACGCGGTCATCGTGGACGAGACGTCCATGGTGGACGTGGAGCTGATGCGGGCCCTGCTGGCCGCCCTGCGGGGAGACTGCCGGCTGATCCTGGTGGGCGATCCGGACCAGTTGCCCTCGGTGGGGCCGGGCAATCTGCTGTCCGACCTGCTCCGGAGCGGGGCGGTGCCCTCAGTGCGGCTGACCGAGATCTTCCGCCAGGCGGCCCGGAGCGCCATCGTCTGCAACGCCCACGCCGTCAACCGGGGGGAGCATCCCGATTTCCGGGAGAACAGCCGGGACTTCTTCCTGCTCACCCGCCGGGAGCCGGAGCAGGCGGCGCGCACCATCGTGGAGCTGTGCGTCCGCCGCCTGCCGGACAACATGGGCATCCCGCCGGGGCAGATCCAGGTGCTCTCTCCCACCCGCCGGGGCCCCCTGGGCACCGGGGCGCTGAACCGGGCGCTGCAGCAGGCCCTCAATCCCCCCGCGCCGGACAAGCCCGAGCGGCCCTTCGGGGAGACGGTCTTCCGGGAGGGGGACCGGGTGATGCAGATCCGGAACAACTACGACGTGCTCTGGCGCGACCCGTCCACTGGGCAGAGCGGGATGGGGGTGTTCAACGGCGACATCGGCGAGATCCGCCGCATCGACGCCGGGGAGGGCACCCTGACGGTGGACTTCGAGGGCCGGGAGGTGGCATACACCGGGGAGACCCTCCACGAGCTGGAGCTGGCCTACGCCGTCACCGTCCACAAGGCCCAGGGCAGCGAGTACCGGGCGGTGATCCTGGCCGCCCTCACCGGCCCGGCCATGCTGTTCACCCGGGGGGTGCTCTACACCGCCATCACCCGCGCCCGGGAGCTGTTCATCGCCGTGGGCACCGAGGAGGTGCTGTGCCGGATGGCGGACAACAACCGGCAGTCCCGCCGCTACTCCGGCCTGCGCTGGCGGCTGGCCCGGGGCGGCTGAGCGAAGGCGCGCAAGAGGCCTCCGCCTCCCTGAACAGGGGGCGGAGGCCTCTTTTTGACAAAAAAAGAAAAAATCCCAGGAAAAACTTCCTGAGAATCGTTCATAAAATGATTGACTTGGGACACCGGGCATGGTAAACTTAAATGCTACTATGCCAAGGTGCGGGAAGGGGACAGACCCCCATCCTGCAGAAAGTATAACACACAGCCCCGGCACTGACAAGCGGGCGGGGGCGAAAATTATCAACAAGGCCGTGCGTTCGCAGCGTGCGGCACGGCCGGGACCCGGCCCGGGGAGTAAACGGAAACGGAGTGTGATCAAAGCAATGGTCAAGGATGTGTACTACGGCAAGACCCTGCGCAAGAGCTTTGCCCGTCACGAGGAGATCCTGGAGATGCCCAACCTGCTGGAGGTGCAGAAGAACTCCTACCAGTGGTTCCTGGACCAGGGTCTGCGGGCGGTGTTCAAGGACGTGGACGCCATCACCGACTACGCGGGCAATCTGGAGCTGTCCTTCATCGACTACACCATGGACGAGAAGCCCAAGTACGACGTGGAGGAGTGCAAGGCCCGGGACGCCACCTACGCCGCCCCCATCAAGGTGCGGGTGCGCCTGCGCAACAAGGAGACCGAGGAGATCAAGGAGCAGGAGATCTTCATGGGCGA
>CALXCT010000080.1 GCA_944386865.1 uncultured Oscillospiraceae bacterium
GCCCCGCAGCCCGGCGGTGCCGAACTCCAGCGGGCCGAAGAAGCGGGACTCGATCTCCTTCTCATCCCCGGCGATGGCGGTGAGCTCCGCCTTCTCCGCGGCGCTCAGGGAGGGGCTTTGCAGCCAGTGCTCATAGGTCTCGCGATATGTCATTCCAATAACCTCCTTTGTGTTGGGCAGAGGATTTGCTTCTGTCTTTGTTATACCATGGATGGGCCGGGAATACAAAGGTATTTTGCTATTTATGGTAGTCCGAGCCCTCGTTGATCTTGAAGGCGCGGTAGACCTGCTCCAGCAGCATCACCCGGGCCAGGTGGTGGGGGAAGGTCATGGGGGACATGGACAGCTTCAGCCGCGCTTTTTCCTTCACCGAGGGGTGCAGGCCGTGGGAGCCGCCGATGACGAACACCAGGTGCTTGGAGCCCGTCTGCTGCCAGTCGGAGAGTAGCCGGGCCAGCTCCTCGCTGGAGCGCAGCTTTCCCTCTACGCACAGGGCCACCAGGGTGGAGGCGGGGGGCACCTTGGCCAGGATGGCCTCCCCCTCCCGGCGCAGGGCCCCCTCGATCTGGGCGGGGGAGGGGTCGGCGGGCAGGCGCTGCTCGGGCAGCTCGGTGACCGTGACCCTGGCGTAGGCCGACAGCCGCTTGAGGTACTCCGCCGCGCCCTCCAGGTAGAACTTTTCCTTCAGCTTGCCCACGCAGATCAGATGCAGGCTCAGCACAGGCACTCCTCCTTCACATAGGCCCGGCTGAGACAGTCCCGGGGGGCGGCCTCCAGCACCAGGTCCCGGCCGGCCTCCACCCCCGCGCGGCTGAGGCAGCCCGCCACCGTCTCCAGGGCGTGGGCGGGGCTGTTGTTCTCGGCGGACAGATGGGCCAGTACGGCGGTGCGGGTGCCCGAGCGGAAGGCGCGGAGGATCAGCTCGGCCCCCGCCTCGTTGGACAGATGGCCCCGGTCGCCCAGCACCCGCCGCTTCAGGGGGTAGGGGTAGGGGCCGGAGCGGACCCAGTCCTCGTCGTGGTTGGCCTCGGCCAGCAGGATGTCCGCCCCCTCCACCCCGTCCAGCACCTCGGGGGTGAGCACCCCCAGGTCGGTGGCCACGGCGGCGGTGCCCGCCGGGCAGGTCAGCCGGAAGCCCGCGCTGGCCGCCGCGTCGTGGGAGGTGGCGAAGGGCCGGACGCGGAAGGAGCCGATCTCCAGTTCCTCCCCGGGCACGACCGGGCGGACCAGGTCGTCCAGGAAGGGGATGCGCCAGCACAGCTGCCGCCCGGTGCCGGCGGTGGTGTAGACGGGAAGGCGGCACTGCTTGGTCAGGGTGGTCAGCCCGGCGATGTGGTCGGTGTGCTCGTGGGTGATGAGCACGCCGTCCAGCGCCCCGGGGGTCAGGCCCAGCCGGGCCAGGCTCTGGCTGATGCGCCGGGCGGAGATGCCCGCGTCGATCAGAAGGCTGGTCTCGCCGTCGGTCACCAGGGCGGCGTTGCCGCTGGAGCCGCTGGCCAGGGTATGTACAGTGAGCAATGGTCCCCGCTCCTCTCAGGCAGAATGAAACCGGGCGGCGGCATTCCTGCCGCCGCCCGGTGGAATCGGTATACTGTCAGGCTCAGCCCACCTGGGGCGCCTGCTTCTGGTCCTCGTCGGGGGTGATCTCCAGCCGGATATTGGCCCCCACGGCGGAGAGCTTGCTGACGATGTCCTCATAGCCCCGCTCGATGTGGTAGATGTGGTCGATCTCGGTGCGGCCGTGGGCGGCCAGACCGGCGATGACCATGGCGGCCCCCGCCCGCAGGTCGCAGGCGCACACCGGCGCGCCGGTGAGGTGGTCCACACCCTCGATCACCGCCACCTTGCCGTCCACCTGGATCTGGGCGCCCATGCGCCGCAGCTCGTCCACGTAGCGGTAGCGGTTGTCCCACACGCCCTCGGTGATCACGCTGGTCCCCTCCGCCAGGCACAGGGCGGCGGCGATCTGGGACTGCATGTCGGTGGGGAAGCCGGGATAGGGCATGGTCTTGATATTGGTGCGGTGGATGGGCCCGGTGCGGCGCACCAGCACCGCGTCGTCATGCTCCTCCACCTCGGCCCCCATCTCCACCAGCTTGGCGGTGATGCAGTCCAGGTGCTTGGGGATGACGTTCTTGATGAGCACCTCGCCGCCGGCGGCGGTGACGGCCGCCATGTAGGTGCCCGCCTCGATCTGGTCGGGGATGATGGAGTAGGTGCCCCCGGACAGATGGTCCACGCCGCGGATCTTGATCACGTCGGTGCCCGCGCCCATGATGTCGGCCCCCATGGAGTTGAGGAAGTTGGCCAGGTCCACGATATGGGGCTCCTTGGCGGCGTTCTCGATCACCGTGTTGCCCCGGGCCAGCACCGCCGCCAGCATGATGTTCATGGTGGCACCCACCGAGACCATGTCCAGGTACACCGGGCCGCCGGCCAGCCGCTCGTCCTTGGCCCGGGCACGGATCATGCCGCCCTGGACCTTCACCTCGGCCCCCATGGCCACGAAGCCCTTGATGTGCTGGTCGATGGGCCGGCCGCCCAGGTCGCAGCCGCCGGGCGGGGGCACCTCCGCCTTGCCGAAGCGGCCCAGCAGCGCGCCGATGAGATAGTAGCTGGCGCGGATCTTCCGGGCCAGCTCGTAAGGGACGGGCTGGTTGTGGATCTGACTGCAGTCGATGTCCACCGTGGTGCGGTTGACGGTGCGCACGTTGGCGCCCAGCTCCCGCAGGATCTGAAGGATCAGCGTCACGTCGCTGATCTGGGGGATATTTTCAATGCGGCACACGCCCCCCACCAGCAGGGCGGCGGGGATGATGGCCACGGCGGCGTTCTTCGCGCCGCTGATCTCGATGCTTCCATGGAGCGGAGTCCCGCCCTCGATCACATACTTCGTCAAGATCTGCACCTCTTAACAGTATCAGCCTGCCCTCCGGGCGGCACAGAAACAGGCGTCCGCCCATCCGGGAGAACCGCCTGCTGAAATCATCAATCAAGTGGACGCGGCGCTGCGCGCCATTCACCGGATACAGTATAGCACTATTGTGCCCCGATGGCAAACAAATTTGCACATTTTTCTGGCCCGCTGCATGAAAAAATTCAAAACTGTCCGCCGGGAGGGCCCGGCAGGGCAGGTTGAACGCCCGTCCTGCCGGGACGGGCGTCGTTTCGCGGAGCATTGTCCGCTGCGGGCGGACGTCATTTCAGCCGGAGCAGGAACTCCAGCCGCCCGGCCAGCAGCTGGGCGCACAGGCCGGTGAACAGGCCGGTGATGATCCCCGACACCAGCAGCACGGGCAGGTACACCACCAGCTCCGGGGTGCGGGTGACGGCCACGGCCACCAGGATCTGGCCGATGTTGTGGGCCACCGCCCCCGCCACGCTGCACACCCACATCTGCTTCCGGGTGAGCACACGGCTCAGGGGGATGGACACCAGCAGGCACAGGGCCCCGCCCCCCAGGCTGAACAGCAGGGCCATCATCTGCCCGGTGGCCAGGCAGCCCAGCACCACCCGGGCCAGCAGGATCATGGCCGCGTCCGCGGGCCCCAGCAGGAACACGGCCCACACCGTCACGATGTTGGCCAGCCCCAGCTTCACCCCGTAGATGGGCACCGGGGCGGGCAGCTGGGCCTCCGCCACGAAGATGGCCAGGGCGATGGCGGTCAGCAGCGCCATCCGGGTCAGCCGCCTCACTTCCACCGGCAACACCTCCTTAGTTCTCAGAAAGATCATCCGGCCACGCCGTCCAGCCCAGGGTGGGAGCCCCCGGTGATCCGGATGACCAGCCGGTTGGGCAGACACACGATGGGCACCGTCCCGTCGCTGATCCAGCCCTGGTGGACGCAGACCTGGTCGGGACAGTCGGCACACTGCACCCGGATGCGGCCGGGCTCCACCTGGACGGTGTTGGTCCCGCTCTCCCCCTGGACCACGAAGGTCTCCGCCTGGGCGGTCTCCAGGTCGATGGTGCGGATCACCTCGCCGTCCAGCACGATCTCGGCCACCGTCCCGCCGGGGGAGGAGGTGTACACCAGCACGGCGGCCAGCAGGGACGCGGCCAGCAGGCCCGCCACCGCCAGCACCCAGAATCTCGTGCTCCTCACCGGCGGATCACCTCCAGGGGCCGGGCCTCGTCGGCGGGAGTGAAGCAGTCCTCCAGCCCTTCGGTGAGCCAGAGGGTGCCCTCCGTGTCCACCAGCAGGAAGTCGAAGCCGCCGTGAGCGCGCCAGTAGTCGGCCGCCCGGTCCACCCCCATGACGAACAGGGCGGTGGACAGCCCGTCGCACAGGGTTCCCGACGCGCCCACCACGGTGGCGGAGATCACCCCGCTGTCCGCCGGCGCGCCGGTGGCGGGGTCCATGATATGCCAGTAGACCTGGCCGTCCTGCTCGAAGTAGCGCTCATACCCCCCCGAGGTGACCACCGCCTGGTCGGTCACCTCCAGCACGCCCAGGTAGGCCCCGGAGTCCTCCGGGTCCTGTACGCCGATGCGCCAGGGCTCGCCGTCCGGCCGGGCACCCAGGGCCTGCACGTTTCCCCCCAGATTGAGGATGGCCGACTCCACCCCCTGCTCCCGGAGCTGGGCCACCACCCGGTCCCCGGCGTAGCCCTTGCCCAGGCTGCCCAGGTCCAGCTCCATCCCCGCCGGGACGGTCACCGTGCGCAAGTCCGGGTCGCAGTCCAGCCGGCTCAGGTCGGTGCGTTCCAGCAGCAGCTGCCGCTCCCCCTGGTCCACCACCCGGTACTCCCCGGTGGTGAAGCCCCAGGCGCGCACCACGGGGTACAGGGCGATGTTCAGCGCGCC
>CALXCT010000081.1 GCA_944386865.1 uncultured Oscillospiraceae bacterium
TCCACGGCGGGCACGCCGGTCTGTCCGGCCAGCCACTGGGCCACGGCCTGTCGGATCTGGGTCATGGGACCCTCCTTTCCCGGGCGGGGTTCACGGCAGCTCCGCCCGATTTTCCTCCTCCACCTCCCGGATCTCCACCACCGTGACCGTGTGGGAGGGGTAGGCAAAGCTGTCCGACGCGCGCCCTTTGTAGCGCAGGCGGCCGTCGGAGATCTCCAGCCGGTCTCCCAGCCGGAAGAGCACACCGGGCCGGGTGAACAGGGAGTAACGATACCGGCTCTCGGGCAGCGGCGCTTCGGCGTCGGGCGGCTCGGGGGAGGCCACCTGGGCGGGGCGGGACAGGGCGCAGGGCTCCCGGTCCCATACCGTCGTCCACTCGCCTTCCAGCGCAGGCCGGCGGGCGGTGACAGTGTGGAGAAAGGTGGCGGCCAGCAGCCGGGCCAGCCTGGTGTCCGTCATACGCCATCCTCCCTCAGCCGCCCCAGCCGCCGGAAGGGTGCCAGCAGCTGCGCACAGCCGTCCTGGGTGTCAAAGGTGAAGGAGGTGTCCCCCCGGGTCAGGCTTTTCAGCTGCCCGTCCTCCCGCAGCCGGAGGACCAGCGCGGCCACCGCCTGCTCCATCTCCGGGGGGATGTCCTCCCGCTGGCACCAGGCACAGGCCCGCTGGGCGGCCAGTTCCGCCAGTGCCTGCCCGTCCTCCCCCAGGTCCTCCCCGGCCAGCAGCCGGGCCTTGTCCAGAATGGACTGGAGCTGAGCCTGCTCCATCACTGGGCCACCACCGCGCCGATGGTGGCCAGGCGCTTGGACTCTACGAACAGGTCGTAGAGGTAGCGGGCCTGGATGGAGGTGCCGTCAAAGAACTGGTTCTCCTCGGGGCCGAACTGCTTGATGGCGTCCAGCTTGGACACGGCCAGAGGGGTCTCGCAGTGGACGATGAGGGCATGGATGTCCTTGGCGCCGTCGGCGGCCACGATGCCTCCGTTGTCGTCGGCGCCGTCCTGGATGGTGATGGCGGTCTTCATCCGGCTCTGGGGGACGAAGATACAGGGCAGATCGTCCAGCATCATCACGTTATCGTACTCCACGCCGTTGACGGCCACCCGCTGGCCGAAGGAGATCTGGTGGTAGCTCTCGTCGGCGGCCTCCAGGAAGTGGGCCTTGTTGGGGTAGCTCACCAGGGCCACGAAGCCGTCCATGGTCTCCGCGTCGTTGCGCACGGTCTGCAGCAGATCGGTCAGGGTGGAGATGGCGTTGGACTTGGACAGTGCGGCGGCGGTGACGTGGGTGGCGCCGAAGGTATCATCGTCCGAGATGAGCTCATAGAGCTTGTGGATGCGGTACATGTCCTGCTCCTTCACCAGGGCGTTGCGGGAGAACTCACGGATCACGTTCTCGGCGGTGACCAGGAAGGCAGTGTCGCTGGGGTCCATCCGGTCCAGGGAGAACTTCACGCCCCGGTCCATGGACAGGGTGTGGGTGTTCCAGGAGTTGGTGACGGTGCCGCTGGGGAAGGCGGAGCCGTCGGTCTTGCCGGACTGATAGGTGCCCAGCCCGGTGGTGGTGAGGGTGGAGATCTCCACCGTCTTGCCGCCGGAGAAGCGCACCTTGCCCGCCTCGGGGATCATCCACGCGGTGGCGGATGCGGCGGCCAGCTCCTCGTCGATAAACTGCTGGTACGCCTTTGCGTAATCAAGGGCCATAGAGAATACCTCCTGTATAGAGTTTTTCTCCCGTTTCGGGAGGCGGGAGCCGCTGGGCCCGCCGCTGAGTACCAGTATGGAGGGAAAGTGCCGCCCGGCCTTGGGAAGCGGTTCGAAAAAAGAGGACCGTCTTTTTTGGGGGAAAGTTGTACGCCGGCGCGCAACAATCCCGACCTGCCGCCCACTTGTGAGGAACCGTTTCCCTCCGCCCCGGGCGGAGGAGATCCGGCCGGAAGGAGGCAGTCTTTTGACCTTGACACGACCAGACCCGCTTGCCCTGCCCGAACGGGGGGACCGCTGGAGGGCGGCCACGGACCTGAGATATTTCGGACAGCATTACCTGCCCCACTATTTCACCCGTGCCTCGCCTCCGTTTCATCAAAAGCTGGATACCCTGTGGAAACGGCGGGTGATGAAGGGCATGGACCCCCAGACCCAGTGGGAGGCCATGCTGGCCGCGCCGGGCAGGCGCTCGGCGGTGGCCGCCCCCCGGGGCCACGCCAAGAGCACGGTGATGACCCTGAAAAACGCGCTCCACGCCGCCCTGTATGGCTATAAGCGGTATATCCTGCTCATCTCGGACACCGAGACCCAGGCGGCGGGCTTTCTGGAGAGCATCAAGTACGAACTGGAGACCAATGAGCGCATCCTCCGGGACTTTGGGGAGCAGGCGGGGAAAAAGAGCTGGAAGACCTCCTCCATCCTGCTCCAGAACGGCTGCCGGATCGACGCGGTGGGCACGGGGCAGAAGCTGCGCGGACGTCGCAATTACCAGCGCCGCCCTGACCTCATCCTGTGCGACGACATCGAGAACGACGAGGGGGTGCGCACTGCGGAGCAGCGGCGCAAGACGGCGGACTGGTTCTGGAAGGCGGTGTGTAAAGCGGGAGACAGCTACACCGACATCCTGTTCATCGGCACCATCCTGCACTACGACTCCCTGCTGGCCAATCTGCTGGACAATCCCGGCTTTTCCAGCCAGGTGTACCGGGCGGTGCTCTCCGACAGCCCCTCGCCCCTGTGGGAGGAGTGGACGCGGCGGTATACCGACCTGTCGGACGCCGGGCGGGAGGAGCACGCCCGGAAGTTCTACCAGGCGCATAAAAAGGAGATGAACGCGGGGGCGAAGGTGCTCTGGCCGGCCAAGTTCAGCTACTATGACCTGCGGGTCATGCGGCTGACGGAGGGGGACGCGGCCTTTCAAAGCGAGATGCAGAACGAGCCTGTGAACCCGGAGGACTGCCTGTTCTCCCCCGCGTGGTTCCGGTACTACGATCCGGGGTCGCTGGACTTCCGGGACCCGGCCTTCCGGTTTTTCGGCTACTGCGACCCCTCTCTGGGCCAGTCGTCCCGGGGGGACTATTCGGCCATCCTCACCCTGGCGGTCCACCGGGATACCGGCCTTGCCTACGTCTTTCTTGCGGATCTTGCCCGGCGGCATCCCGACCAGATCATCACCGATATCCTGGAGACGGAGCGCCGCCTTAGGGGTAGCTTCGGGCGGGGCTATACCCTGTTCGGGGCGGAGACCAACCAGTTCCAGTGGTTTTTGAAGGAGCAGCTGGCCAAGGAGTCGGCCCGGCAGGGGCTGCACCTGCCCATCCAGGGGGTGCGCAGTACGGAGGACAAGACCATCCGGGTCTCCGCTCTCCAGCCGGACGTGAAAAACGGCTACCTGCTGTTCCGGCCGGACCAGACCCTGCTGCTCCAGCAGTTGGCCCAGTTCCCGCTGGGGGCGCACGACGACGGGCCGGACGCTCTGGCGGGGGCGCTGGCCCTGGCCCGGAAGCAGACCCGCGCCCAGACGCTGGGCGGGCTCCGGGTGTGAACCATGTGATAGTCAGGAGGAAGAAGGATGGAGCTTTTTTATCATACCCCTGTGCGGGACGTGGCGCTGGAGGACATCCCGGAGGAGCACCGGGACATTGCCCAGGCCCTGGGCCTTGAGTCCTATCTGGCCCTGTCCCTGCTGTGCGGGGGCCAGAATCTGTATATCCCCAAGCGGGAGGCGCTGGAGCGGGCGGCCCGGAACCGGGAGATCCGGGCCCGGTTCAACGGAGGCAATTACCGCGCCCTGGCCAGCCAGTACCGGCTGTCCGAGCGGCAGATCCGCAAGATCGTCGGACAAAGGGAGTGAGCCTGCCGCGGTTTCCCGTTGTGCTTCCCGGCGGGGCGTGCTACAATAGCGGAGAAGACTGCCGGGCACAGCCCGCTGAAGGAGAAATGCAGAAATGAGCAATGAGATCAAGGCCGTGGTGCTGGCGGCGGGAAAGGGCACCCGCCTGCAGACCGAGGGGATCACCCTGCCCAAGGTGATGCGGCTGGCGGCGGGCCGCCCGCTGCTGAGCTATGTGCTGGACGCGCTGAGTTTCCTGCCCCGGGAGGACATCATCCTGGTGGTGGGCTACCAGAAGCAGGACGTGCTGGAGGCCTATCCGGACTATCCCGCGGCGGAGCAGGCCGAGCAGCTGGGCACGGGCCACGCCGTGCAGTGCGCCGCCGGGGAGCTGGCGGGATTTGAGGGCCATGTGCTGGTCTGCTGCGGGGATATGCCCCTGATGAAGCGGGAGACCTATGAGAGCCTGGTGCGCACCCACCTGGAGCAGGGCAACCTGTGCACCCTGCTCTCCGGCCGGTCGGAGGAGGAGCTGCCCTACGGCCGCATCATCCGGGACGGGGCCGGGAACTTTGCCCGCATCGTGGAGGACAAGGACTGCACCCCGGAGGAGAAGGCTGTCCGGGAGTTGAACGCGGGGGTCTACCTGTTCCGCGCGCCCGAGCTTTTGGAGTGCCTGGGCCAGCTGCGCTGCGACAATGCCCAGAAGGAGTATTACCTCACCGACGTGCCCGCCCTGCTGCTGGCCAAGGGCGGCCGGGTGGGGGTGTGCGACAGCTGCACCCCGGTGGAGATGCTGGGGGTGAACACCCCCGCCCAGCTGGCGGAGGTGGAGCGGCTGCTGTCCCGCTGAGGACCTGTCCGACGCAAAATATGCCCCGGACCGCGATAATCGCGGCCCGGGGCATTTACTTTGTCCCGGCGCCATGGTAGAATGTTCAGGTATCCAGAAGTGACGGCGGGCAGGTGAGCGGATGTGGAACGGTCGATGACACAGGGCAGGGAGTGGAAGGTGATCCTTCTGTTCACCCTGCCCATCATGGCGGGCAATTTCCTCCAGCAGCTGTACAGCACGGTGGACAGCATCGTGGTGGGCCAGTTCGTGGGGGAGAACGCCCTGTCCGCCGTGGGCACCTGCACCCCCATGGTGATGCTGTTCCTGGCGCTGGCCACGGGGCTGGGCA
>CALXCT010000082.1 GCA_944386865.1 uncultured Oscillospiraceae bacterium
GCCAGCTCCAGATATTTGTAGCCGTTGTCGGCGATGTGGTTCTTCCGGCCCTGCAGGTCGTCCCCCAGCAGCAGGTCGAACACCTGGGCGGTGCGGGTGACGTCCTCGGGCATGACCTTGATCAGCCGCCGGGTCTCCGGGTTCATGGTGGTCAGCCACATCATGTCCGGCTCGTTCTCGCCCAGGCCCTTGGAGCGCTGAATGTCGTACTTCTTCCCCTCCAGGGAGGCCACGATGTCGTTTTTCTCCTTGTCGGAGTAGGCAAACCAGGTCTTCTCCTTGCAGGTGATCTCGAACAGGGGGGACTCGGCGATATACACATACCCCTCCCGGATCAGGGTGGGGGCCAGGCGGTAGATCATGGTGAGGATCAGGGTGCGGATCTGGAAGCCGTCCACGTCGGCGTCGGTGCAGATGACGATCTTGTTCCACCGCAGGGCGGACAGGTCGAAGGCGGCCATGTCCTTGGCGTGCTTGCCCGTCACCTCCACCCCGCAGCCCAGCACCTTCACCAGGTCGGTGATGATCTCGCTTTTGAAGATCTTGGCGTAGTCGGCCTTCAGGCAGTTGAGGATCTTGCCCCGCACGGGCATGATGCCCTGGTATTCCGCGTCCCGGCTGAGCTTCACCGCGCCCATGGCCGAGTCGCCCTCCACGATGTAGAGCTCCCGCCGGGACACGTCCTTGGTGCGGCAGTCCACGAACTTCTGCACCCGGTTGGAGATGTCGATGGAGCCGGAGAGCTTCTTCTTGATGTTCAGCCGGGCCTTCTCCGCCGTCTCCCGGGAGCGCTTGTTGATGAGCACCTGCTCGGCGATGTGCTGGGCGTCCTGGGGATTTTCGATGAAGTAGACCTCCAGCTGGGCGCGGAGGAACTCCGTCATGGCCTCCTGGATGAACTTGTTGTTGATGGCCTTCTTGGTCTGGTTCTCATAGGAGGTCTGGGTGGAGAAGTTGTTGGACACCAGCACCAGGGCGTCCTGGATGTCGTTGAAGGTGACCTTGCTCTCGTTCTTGGTGTACTTGTTCTGGGCCTTCAGCCAGCCGTCGACGGCGGAGACGAAGGCGGAGCGCATGGCCTTCTCCGGGCTGCCCCCGTGCTCCAGCCAGCTGGAGTTGTGGTAGTGCTCGATGACCTGCACCGTGTTGGAGAAGCAGAAGGACACCGACAGCTTCACCTTATATTCCGGCTTGTCCGCCCGGTCCCGGCCCTTCCGCTCGGCCTGCCAGAACACCGGCTGGGTGAGGGGGTTCTCCCCCGCCAGCTCGGCCACATAGTCCGCGATGCCGTTTTCATACCGGAACTGCTGGGTGTCGAATTTGCCCGGGGCGGTCTCGTTGCGCAGCCGGAAGGTGACCCCGGCGTTCACCACCGCCTGGCGCTTGATGGTATCCTGGTAGTACTCCAGGGGGATATTGATGTCGGTGAACACCTCCAGGTCGGGCTTCCAGCGGAAGCGGGAGCCCGTCTTTTTCCCGCTGTAGGGGACCTTGTGCAGGAAGGTGTCCCGGGGCTCGGTGATCTCGCCCTTTTCAAAATGGAGGGTGTACTCATACCCGTCCCGGCGGATGGAGGCGTCGAAGTACTCGCTGGCGTACTGGGTGGCGCAGGAGCCCAGGCCGTTGAGACCCAGGGAGTACTCGTAGTTGTCCCCGTCGCCGCCGTACTTGCCGCCGGCGTACAGCTCGCAGAACACCAGCTCCCAGTTGTACTTCTGCTCCTTCTCGTTCCAGTCCACCGGGCAGCCCCGGCCGAAGTCCTCCACCTCGATAGACTTGTCCAGATAACGGGTGACGGTGATCACATCGCCGTGGCCCTCCCGGGCCTCGTCGATGGCGTTGGAGAGGATCTCGAACACGGCGTGCTCGCAGCCCTCCAGCCCGTCGGAGCCGAAGATCACCCCCGGGCGCTTGCGCACCCGGTCCGCCCCCTTCAGGGCGGAGATGGAGTCGTTGCCGTAATCCTGCTTGGTCGTTGCCTTGGCCATGGAGCCACCTCATTCGACAAAATACAAAATCTTGTGCCCCGGAGGGCACAGGGAAAAATCCAGTAACTTATATTGTAGCTCAAAATTCTCGGTTCTGTCAACCAAGACCCCCCGCCCACATTTTCGCAGAAAGATGTTGCAATCCCGGGCGACTTGTGGTATAGTACATACGGTAAAAGAGTAGGTAGTATGTGGAGTGGGGCCCCGGCTCCGCTCTTTCTTATTGAAAAAACCGGGTATGTAAATTTCTGGATGCTTGAAAGGAGCGTGCCCCATGGCAAAGGTCACCGACACCGCCGAGCGCATCGCCCTGCCCCTGGTGGAGCAGAACGGCTGCACCCTGTGGGACGTGGAGTATGTGAAGGAGGCGGGCACCTGGTTCCTCCGGCTGTATATCGACAAGGAGGGGGGCGTCTCCATCAACGACTGCGAGGCGGTCAGCCGCGCGGTGAGCGACGCGCTGGACGAGGCCGACCCCATCGAGGGCAGCTACACCTTCGAGGTCTCCTCCGCAGGGGCGGACCGGGTGCTGCGCAAGCCGGAGCACTTCGCCGCCATGCTGGGGAAAGAGGTGGAGGTGCGCCTCTACCGCCCCCGGGAGGGCCGCAAGGACCACGCCGGCGTGCTGGCCGGCTATGAGGACGGGGCCGTGCTGCTGGACGCGGACGGACAGACCGTCCGCTTCGAGAAGCAGGATGTGGCCCAGGTCCGGCTGTATGTGCGCTTCTGACCGTTTACCTTAAGATATAGTAATTGAGGAAGAGGGATCCGAACATGGCAAAGAGAACCACCAAAAAGACCAACAATCTGGAGAACGACGGCAAGGAGTTCTTTGCCGCCATCCGTCAGATCGAGACGGAGAAGGGCATCAAGCCCGGCTATATGATGGAGAAGATCACCCAGGCCCTGGTCACCGCCTACAAGCGGGACCACGAGGGCGTGGGGGAGAATATCTATGTGGAGGCCGACGAGGCCGCCGGCACCGTGCGCATGATCCTGAAGAAGGACGTGGTGGAGACGGTGGACAATCCCCAGACCGAGATCAGCCTGGAGGAGGCCCGCCAGTCCCTGCCCCACGCCCAGCTGGGCGACGTGGTGCGCATGGAGGTCAAGACCAAGAATTTCGGCCGCATCGCCGCCCAGGCCGCCCGCCAGGTGATCATCCAGGGCATCCGGGAGGCGGAGCAGGGCCTGATCTATGAGGAGTTCACCTCCAAGGAGCACGAGATCCTCACCGGCATCGTCAACCGCATCGACCCCCGCAGCGGCTCCATCGGCCTGCGGCTGGGCAGCGGCAACGAGAGCACCGAGGCCTACCTCAACACCAACGAGCAGGTGAAGGGGGAGACCTACCGGGAGGGCCAGCGGCTGAAGGTGTATGTGGTGGAGGTGCGCCGGGCCAACAAGGGGCCCCAGGTGCTCATCTCCCGCACCCACCCCGGCCTGGTCAAGCGCCTGTTCGAGCTGGAGGTGCCCGAGATCTACGACGGCACCGTGGAGGTCAAGTCCATCGCCCGGGAGGCGGGCAGCCGCACCAAGCTGGCCGTCTGGTCCGCCGACCCCAACGTGGACCCCATCGGCG
>CALXCT010000083.1 GCA_944386865.1 uncultured Oscillospiraceae bacterium
AACACGGATACGATCTGGAACCCTGAAAATCTGGCATATGAGTTTTTGAGTGATGGGACCGGCTCGAATTGGACGCAGAACAGAGATACGATCACTGTGACTAACTACTCCGACCTTGACGTAGATATTGAGGCGGCATGGCAGGCTGCGGCCGGGCATGAGACTGTAACTCCGACGATCACGGCCGCCGCTTCCGGTAACAACGGCACCGGCAGCGACAGCACGCTGCAGCTGAAGTCTGCCCTGATGACGGGCGGTGAGGCGCAGAACACCGAGCGTACCGGAACCTTTACTATTGAGATGTCCGGCACGGTGGGTGCGCTTGGCGGCACCCAGAGTGCGACGATCGGCACCATCACCCTGACGATTAAGGTGCCCACTACCTGAGCTTCGGCACCCTGACCCATTCCGCGCCCCGGGGGACGCGCCTGCCACGCGTCCCCCGGCGGACGCCGGAAGAAGGGCGGAACGCGTTCCGCCTTTCTTCCCCCGCCCGCCCCATGATCCCCAGGAGGTGTTTTTATGTCCGCCACCACGACAACCAATCCCGCCGCGCTCCGGCGCCAGAGCGTCCGTACATCCTGCGTCACCCGCCGCCGCCGCTCGGCCAAGCTGGCCGTACTCTATCTGGTCATCATCGCCTGCGGCGTAGCCGCGGCGGTGTGGTCCTACCACCACTTCAAGCCCGTTGTCCTCACCCACCCGGACTTTGACCCTGCCGCCGTTGCCGGCGCGCCGGAGGTGGATGAGCGCTACGGCTACTCCACCCTCACCGTGGAGGAGGGCTACCGCGTCCAGCTGTGCGGCGTGCCCGCCAACGACGGGCAGACGGTCTGGTTCAACCTCACCAACCCCGCCGACAATGAGGTCTGGTTCCGGGCCGAGGTGCGGGACGGAGAGGGGAAGATCCTGGCCTCCTCCGGCGTGCTCCGCCAGGGGGAGTACCTGCCCTCCCTCACCCTGGACAGCCCCCTCACCCAGCGGGAGACCCCGGTCACCATCCGCATCGTGGCCTACGAGCCCGACGGCTGGCAGAGCCGGGGCAACGTGAACCTCAACCTCACCCTGTATCTGAACCTGGAGTGAGCGGCGCAAGGCGGCTCCGCTTCAAAGCTGCAGCGGCGCGGCTGCCCCGGAAACGCGCCGCCGTAAGAAAATCATAAGAGATTCGTCATGGATTTTTAGAGATCCCGAAAGGAAATGAAAAAACACTCCCCGCCCTGTTTTGGTACCATAGAAAGTACCGAAACAGGGCATTTTTGATTGGGAGGTTTTTACGGATGAAACGGATCCTGTTCTTCTTCGGCGGCTGCTCCAGCGAATACGGCGTGTCCCTGCAGTCGGCCCACGGGGTGCTCACCCACCTGGACCGGGCGCGCTGGCAGCCCCTGATGGTGGGCATCACCCGGGAAGGGAAATGGCTTTACTATACCGGCTCGCCCGACGCGCTGCCCGATGACCGCTGGCAGGGGCCGGCGTGCGTCCCCTGCGCGCTGTGCCCCGACCGGGGCGCGCGGCAGCTGCTGCTGCTGGACGGGTCGGGGACCCGGCTGGACTTCGACGCGGCCTTCCCCGTGCTCCACGGCCGGAACGGGGAGGACGGCACCCTCCAGGGGCTGCTGGAGCTGGCGGGGGTGCCGGTGATCGGCTGCGGGTCGCTGTCGGGGGCGCTGTGCATGGACAAGGACCGGGCCCACAAGCTGGCGCAGCTGGCCGGGGTGCGCGCCCCCCGCAGCGCCCTGTTCTCCCGGGACGCGGCCCTGTGCGACATCGCCGCCGCCGCGGAGGAGCTGGGCTTCCCTCTTTTCGTCAAGCCGGTGCGGGCCGGCTCCTCCTTCGGGGTCTCCCGGGTGGAGGGCTGGTCCCAGCTGCCCGGGGCGGTGGAGGCCGCCTTTGACAACGACCGGGAGCTGCTGCTGGAGGAGGCCATCCCCGGCTTTGAGGTGGGCTGCGCCGTGCTGGGCAGCGGAGAGCTGACGGTGGGCGAGGTGGACGAGATCGAGCTGTCCCAGGGCTTCTTCGACTTTGAGGAGAAGTACACCCTCAAAACCTCCGCCATCCACTGTCCCGCCCGCATCCCGGCGGAGACGGCGCAGCGTGTCCGGCAGGCCGCCCGGACGGTCTACCGGGCGCTGGACTGCAAGGGCTTTGCCCGGGTGGATCTGTTCCTCACCCCGGACGGGGAGATCGTGTTCAACGAGGTGAACACCATCCCCGGCTTCACCGCCCACAGCCGTTACCCCAACATGATGAAGGCGGCGGGGCTGGACTTCACCGCCCTCATCACCCGGATCATCGAGACGGAGGACTGCCATGAAAACGGCTTTGGCGCGTAAGGCGCTGGCCTGCGCCGGGCCGCTGATCCTGGTCAATGGGGACCACCCGCTGGCTCGGGAGGCCGCCCCCGAGCTGGAGCCGGTCCATCCCCGCTGGCCGCAGGTGCTGCTGGAGCGGCGGGCGGCCCGGCAGCTGACCGCCTGTATCCGGGCGGTGGGGGGCGGGGAGGACATCGTGCCCGTCTCCGGCTGGCGCAGCCGCGCCGAGCAGCAGGCCATCTGGGACGACACCCTGCGCGCCGAGGGGGAGGCCTTCACCCGCAGCTATGTGGCCCGCCCCGGGTGCAGTGAGCATGAGAGCGGCCTGGCCATCGACCTGGGCCGGGCAGCTGATGAGATCGACTTCATCCGCCCCGACTTTCCCGAGGACGGAGCGTGCGGGGCCTTCCGCAGGGCGGCGGCGGGGTACGGCTTCATCCTGCGCTACCCCGCCGGAAAGGAGGGGGTCACCGGCATCGCCCATGAGCCGTGGCACTTCCGCTATGTGGGCGCGCCCCACGCGGAGATCATGACGGCGAAGGGGCTGGTGCTGGAGGAATATCTGGAGCTGCTGGAGGAGCACCCGCCCCGGCGGCCCCTCCGGTTCCGGTCGGGCATCTATGAATTTCAGATCTGCCGCCTGGAGGCGGCGGAGGGAGAGGGCGCGTCGCCCCGGTGGGGCGGCTGCCGGCAGATCTCGGGGGACAACCGGGGCGGCCTGATCGTCACCCGGTGGAGATAGGGGGAAGGGAAGATGGGAATGAGACAGCGGCTGACCGACTGGTCCCGGGGGGACGGCCTGGGGTGGTTCTGGCGGCTGTACGGGCTTCGGCAGCGGGCCAAGGCCGGACCGGCGCGGAGCGTGCTGACGGTGCTGATGTGCCGCAGCGCTCACCGGCACGGGGGCTACGTGGGCCCCGGGGCGGTGTTCCGGGGGCGGCCTGTCCTGCCCCACGGGCTGCACGGGGTGTTCATCTCCCGGTACGCGGTCATCGGGAGGGACTGCCGCATCTATCAGAACGTCACCATCGGCGAGGTGGACGGCAGGGCCCCCCAGGTGGGGGACGGCTGCCTGATCGGTGCGGGTGCGGTGCTGGTGGGCCCCATCCGGGTGGGAGACGGGGCCCGCGTGGGCGCGGGCGCGGTGGTCAGCCGGGACGTGCCCCCGGGCTGCACCGTGGTGGCGCCGTCCCCCCGGGTGCTGGAGAGGGGGCGGGGAGATGACTGAGCCGAGCGGCTTTCCCGCCCGGGCCTGGCGGGAGATCGACCTGGACGCCGCGGCCCACAACGCCCGCGTCATCCAGCGCGCCCTGGGGCCGGACTGCCGTCTGATGGCGGTGGTGAAGGCGGACGCCTACGGCCACGGCGCGGTGGAGGTGTCCCGCCGTCTGGAGCGGGAGGGGGTGGCCGCCTTCGGTGTGGCCTGCCTGGACGAGGGCGTGCAGCTGCGCCGGG
>CALXCT010000084.1 GCA_944386865.1 uncultured Oscillospiraceae bacterium
GCCACCCACTTCATTCTGAAGAAATACAAGGAAAAGCACCTGATCTTTGAGAAGCAGGAGAAGCAGGAAGAAGGTTTCGTTTACGAATGATCGATTATGATTCCGTCCTGTGCCAGAGGATCAAGAACATCCCCCCCTCCGGCATCAGAAAATATTTTGACATCCTGGCGGAGATGGATGACGCCATCTCCCTGGGCATCGGGGAGCCCGACTACCCCACCCCCTGGCACATCCGGGATGCGGGCATCTATTCCCTGGAAAAGGGGTTCACCAAGTACACCCCCAACGCGGGCCTGTCCGACCTGCGCCGGGGGATCGCGGGGTACATGAAGCGCCGGTTCGGCCTGGACTACGCCCCCATCGGGCAGATCCTGGTCACCGTGGGCGGCAGCGAGGGGCTGGACCTGGCCTTCCGCTGCATGCTGGAGCCGGGGGACGAGGTCATCATCCCCACCCCCTCCTTCGTGTGCTACGGCCCGCTGGTCTCCCTGTACCACGGCGTGCCCGTCTATGTGGAGACCAAGGCGGAGAACGAGTTCCGGCTGACGGCGGAGGAGCTGCGCGCGGCCATCACGCCCCGGACCAAGATCCTGGTGCTGCCCTTCCCCAACAACCCCACCGGCGGCATCATGGGCCGGGAGGACCTGGAGGCCATCGCCCAGGTGCTGCGGGATACCGATATCATGGTGGTCTCCGATGAGATCTACGCCGAGCTGACCTACGGCCAGCGCCATGTCTCCCTGGCCAACATCCCCGAGATGTACGACCGGACCATCGTCATCAACGGCTTCTCCAAGGCCTTCTCCATGACCGGCTGGCGCATGGGGTACATCTGCGGCCCCGCCGAGATGATCAAGGCCATGACCAAGCTGCACCAGTACGGCATCATGTCCGCCCCCACCACCAGCCAGTACGCCGCCATCGAGGCCATGGAGAACGGGGACGAGGACATCGAGAAGATGCGCCAGGACTACGACGGCCGCCGCCGCTATCTGCTGGACGGCTTCCGCAGCCTGGGCCTGGAGTGCTTCGAGCCCCGGGGCGCCTTCTACATGTTCCCCTGCATCCGTTCCACCGGACTGACCTCCGAGCAGTTCTGCGACCGCTTTCTGGAGAGCCAGCGGGTGGCGGTGATCCCCGGCTCCGCCTTCGGACCGGGGGGCGAGGGCTTCGTGCGGGCCTGCTACGCGGCCTCCATGCACGACCTGGGCGAGGCGCTCAACCGGCTGGAGGCGTTCCTCAAGACGCTGAAATAACTGTGACAGACGTGAAACGGGACGGGCCGCCGGAGGCGGCCCGTCCCTGCCAAGGAGGCGGCGAGATGAATCGAACCTTCCCTGAACTGGGCTTTCTGCCTGCGGACATCCTCCTGCCCCGGGACTGTGAACTGGAGCGGTGGTCGGTGGTGGCCTGCGACCAGTACACCTCCGAGCCCGCCTACTGGCAGCGGGTGGAGGAGTATGTGGGCAGGCACCCGTCCGCCCTGCGGCTGATTTTGCCGGAGAGCTGCCTGGAGGGCCCCGACGTGGAGGGGGACATCCAGCAGATCAACACCACCATGACCCGCTACCTGCGGAAGGGGCAGTTCCGGGAGTATCCCCACAGCATGATCTACGTGGAGCGCCGCCTGGACGGCGGGGCGCTGCGCCGGGGCCTGGTGGGGATGGTGGACCTGGAGCAGTACGACTATGAGCCGGGATCCAGCTCTCTGATCCGGGCCACGGAGGGCACCGTCCTCTCCCGCATCCCGCCCCGGGTGGCGGTGCGGAAGAACGCCCCCATCGAGCTGCCCCATGTGATGCTGCTCACCGACGACCCCGGCCAGACGGTGATCGAGCCGCTGGCGGGGCGGAAGGGCGCCATGGAGCAGGTCTACGACTTCGAACTGATGGAGCACGGCGGCCATGTGACCGGCTGGCTGCTGGGCCGGGAGGAGCAGGCCGGCGTGGAGCGGGCGCTGTCCGCCCTGGCCGACCCGGAGTCCTTCCGCGCCCGGTACGGGACGGACGGCCCCCTGCTGCTGTTCGCGGTGGGGGACGGGAACCACTCCCTGGCCACGGCCAAGGAGTGCTATGAGCGGCAGAAGAAGCTCACCCCGCCCGAGCGCTGGCCCGACCTGCCCGCCCGCTACGCGCTGGTGGAACTGGTCAACCTGCATGATGAGTCCCTGCAGTTCGAGGCCATCCACCGGGTGCTGTTCGGCGTGGACCCGGGGGAGGTGCTCAACGCGCTGCTGGAGGAGTTCCCCGGCGCCCACTACGGCGGGGGCGAGGGGCACACCATCCGCTATGTCTGCGGCCGGACGGAGGGAGAGGTGACCATCCCCGATCCCCAGGCGCAGCTGGCGGTGGGCAGCCTGCAGCGCTTTCTGGACCGGTACCTGCTGGGCCGGGAGCACTGCCGGCTGGACTATATCCACGGGGAGGACGTGGTGCGCCAGCTGACCCAGCGGCCCAACACCATTGGCTTCCTGCTGCCGGTGATGGAAAAGGAGCAGCTGTTCCCCACGGTGATCCACGACGGGGTGCTGCCCCGCAAGACCTTCTCCATGGGCCATGCCCAGGACAAGCGGTTCTACCTGGAGGCCCGGAAGATCCGGTGAGGTGCAGAAGATGAACGTGATCGAGACCAGGGCCCCGGCCAAGCTCAACCTGACGCTGGACGTGCTGGGCCGCCGGGAGGACGGCTATCACGACCTGCGTATGGTGATGCAGTCGGTGTCCCTCTGCGACAGCCTGCGGCTGGAGTTTGACGGGGGGGAGACGGTGCGGGTGCGCAGCAGACTGTCCTTCCTGCCCAGCGACGGGACCAACCTGGCCGCCTCCGCCGCTCTTTGCTACTGGCGGGCCACGGGCCGCCCCCCCGAGGGGCTGACCATCACCCTGGACAAGCGCATCCCGGTGTGTGCCGGGCTGGCGGGGGGGAGCAGCGACGCGGCCGCGGTGCTGCGGGCCCTCAACCGCCATTACGGGGATGGCCTGAGCCCCGAGGAGCTGGCCGCCATCGGGGAGGCGGTGGGCTCCGACGTGCCCTACTGCGTGCTGGGCGGCACCGCCCTGGCGGAGGGCAGGGGGGAGCGGCTGACCCCGCTGCCCGCCATGCCGGCCTGCGCCGTGGTGCTGTGCAAGCCGCCCTTTCCCGTCTCCACCCCCGAGCTGTTCCGGCAGATCGACGGGGTGAAGCTGCGCTGCCGGCCCGACACCCGGGGGATGCTGGAGGCGCTGGCGCAGGGGTCGCTGTCCGGGGTGGCCCAACGGCTTTACAATGTGTTTGAGGACGTGCTGCCCCCCCGCAGGCGGGAGAAGATCCAGGAGATCAAGGATATCCTGCTGGAGTGCGGGGCGCTGGGGGCCTGCATGAGCGGCACGGGTCCCACCGTGTTCGGCCTGTTTTCCCAGCGGGCGCGGGCAGAGGAGGCGTGCCGGCGGCTGAAGGAGCAGTACGCCGAGACCTTCCTGGCGGACACCGCGCCGGAAAGGCCGGAGGTATAAAACGGAAAAACACCGTCCATACTGTGGAAAAACCACAGGGGACGGTGTTTTTGATGCGTACGAAAGCGAGACATGAGCGGCTGTACCGCTGGGAGCTGGCGCTGCTGCTGGGAGTGGGGCTGGCTGCCCTGCTGGGGGTGTGGCTGAGCGGGGCCCAGCAGGGGCTGGCGGACCGGGTGGTCCGTCTGCACGTGATCGCCAACTCCGACTCGGAGGAGGACCAGGCGCTGAAGCTCCGGGTGCGGGACCGCGTGCTGGAGGCGGCGGAGGGGCTCTATGATCCGGAGGCGGACCTGGAGGCGGCCTGCCGGACGCTGGAGGACAACCTGGCGCTGCTGGCCCGGGTGGGGGAGGAGGAGGTGCGCCGGTGGGGCTATGACTATCCGGTGACCGCCAGCCTGGAGGAGAGCTGGTTCCCCACCAAGCAGTACACCGACTTCGCCCTGCCCGCGGGGGAGTATACCGCCCTGAAGATCGTCATCGGGGAGGGGAGCGGCCAGAACTGGTGGTGCGTGGTCTTTCCGCCCCTCTGCCTGGGCTCGGTGACCGAGAGCACCGAGCAGGCCGCCCTGGCGGGGGGCTTCAGCCAGGGGCAGGTCTCCCTCATCACCGGGGAGAGCGAGGGGTATGTGGTCAAGTTCAAGGCCATGGAGCTGTGGGAGCAGTGCAGGCAGCTGTTTCAGTGAACAAAGGGGCGGGGGCCGCGCGGCTTTCGCCCCTTTTGCGGTCAGAGCACGTTTTTCAGAGTCAGCGCCTCCATCTCGGACAGCAGGTTGAGCTGAACGGACAGGCTGGCGGCGCACAGGGCCCACTGCCCGGCGTCCTTTGCCCGGGTGTACTGCTCCAGCTGGGTGAGAGAGAGGGTGACGGCGTCGATGTCCGCGTGGCGCAGGGTCATGTGGAGGTAGGCGGAGCGCTCGTCCCACAGTGCCCGGGCCTTTTCCAGCGTGCCGCCCGCCTGGTCCCAGGCTCCCTCCTGTGCCTGCCCGCCCGCCTGGTCGATGAGGGAGAGCATCTGCCCGGTGAGGCCGTTGAGCCGCTGGGTGTTCCAGAAGGTGGCCCCCAGCACGGCGGCCAGGATGACCGCCGCCAGGATGAGCCGCCTCACGACGCCACCGCCTTGGGCACCAGGCAGACCTTACCCGTCTCGTCCACGGTGAGCAGAAAGACCTGCTTGAGGGAGGACAGGCCGGACTTTTTCAGCTGGCTGTACAGCCAGTGGTCGTCCCGGCCCGCCCGGTTCAGGTTCCGGCGCAGCAGGACGCCGTCGCTGACGATCACCCGGGGGATACCGGGCTCCTCGGGGGTCAGACCCAGCTGGGCGGGGGTGGCGGGGGCCTGGGCGGCGTAGGGCAGCACGGAGAGCTGGCCGTTGGTCTCCAGGATGGCGTACTTCACCGCGGAGGGGTCGGGGCAGCCCTGCAGGCGCAGCTCCTCAGTGAGCTCGTCGATGGTCAGGCGGTTTTTGCGCATCTCCCGCTGGTTGAGCTCCCCGTTTTCAATGATGATGCTGGGACGGCCGCACAGCACCGTGCGGAAGAAGGGGCTTTTCGTGCTGAGCACAGAGAAGATGGAGGTGATGCACAGCAGGGTCAGGATGGGCACCACGCCGGTGAGCAGGGGGATGCCGAAATCCTGCATGGGGACGGCGGCCAGGTCTGCGATGAGCAGGGCCAGCACCAGGTCGGAGGGCTCCAGCTCGCCGATCTGCCGCTTGCCCATCAGCCGCAGGCCCGCGATGATCAGAAGGTAGAGGATGACAGTGCGGACAAAGGCGATGACCATGGGGGGTCCGCCCTCCTTTCCGGCGGGTTTGTTTAATCAGTATTGCCCTATCCGGCGGGGTTATGCAAAGGCGGGTTTGGGGAAAACAACGGTTCTTGCGGCAGGCCGGAAAAAATGGGGGATAGTGGTTGCGTTCCGGCGGCAATTCCGCTAAAATAATACTAATTATGCACACGGGATGAACGGGGCCGAAAGGCGGCCGGACCGGGCGGGAAAGGAAGGCAGAGAGATGAAGGCAGCATTGATTCTGGAAAACGGCGACATCTTCATGGGCAACAGCATCGGCAGCACGTCGCAGCGGGTGTTCGAGATGGTGTTCAACACCTCCATGGTGGGCTATCAGGAGATCTTGACCGATCCGTCCTATGCCGGACAGGGGATCGTGATGTCCTATCCGTTGATCGGGAACTATGGGGTGAACAGCGAGGACAATGAGTCCTCCCGTCCCTGGGCCGAGGCGCTCATCGTCCGGCATCTGTCCCAGCGGGGAAGCAATTTCCGCTGCGAGGACACTCTGGGCAATTTTATGAAACAGCATGATATCACAGGGATCGAGGGTGTGGACACCCGGGCCCTGACCAAGATACTCCGCAGCCAGGGAAGCATGAACGCCATGATCACCTGCGCGGAGGATTTTTCTGTCGAAAAGGTGCTGGAGGAGATCCGGGCCTACCGGGTGAAGGGCACCGTGGAGCGGGTCACCAGGACCGAGCCGGAGGTGTTCTCCCCCGAGGGCGAGCCCAAGTGCCGGGTGGCCATGATGGACTACGGCGTGAAGCAGAATATGGTGAACTGCCTGCTCCGCCGCGGCTGCGAGGTCACGGTGTTCCCCGCCGCCACCCCGGCGGAGACGGTGCTCTCCGGCGGGTTTGACGGTGTGATGCTCTCCAACGGCCCCGGCGACCCGGCGGACAACCCGGGTCTGATCGCCGAGCTGAAAAAGATCTACGACAGCGACCTGCCCCTGTTCGGCGTGTGCCTGGGCCACCAGCTGCTGGCGCTGGCCACCGGCGCCAAGACCGGCCGGCTGGACTACGGCCACCGGGGCGGCAACCACCCGGTGCGGGACCTGGAGAAGCAGAAGGTGTTCATCACCAGCCAGAACCACGGCTACATGGTGCTGGCCGACAGCGTGGACCCCGCCGTGGCCCAGATCAGCCACATCAACGTCAACGACGGCACGGTGGAGGGCCTGAAGTACGCCCGCCCCAACTGCTTTACCACCCAGTTCCACCCCGAGGCCAATGCCGGGCCGAAGGATACGGAGTACCTGTTCGACCGTTTCGTCGCGTCTATGGGAGGTGACCGATAATGCCCAAGTATACTGACATCAAGAAGGTCCTGGTGCTGGGCTCCGGCCCCATCGTCATCGGCCAGGCCGCCGAGTTCGACTACGCCGGCACCCAGGCCTGCCGCGCCCTGAAGGAGGAGGGCATGGAGGTGGTGCTCATCAACTCCAACCCCGCCACCATCATGACCGACAAGG
>CALXCT010000085.1 GCA_944386865.1 uncultured Oscillospiraceae bacterium
CAGGACGACGACGGCTCCTTCACCACCTTCATCGACATTCAGGGCGTGGAGGACTTCCACGGCGAGATGGACTTCAAGGTGGCGGGCACCAAGGCGGGCATCACCGCCATCCAGATGGACCTGAAGAACGACGGCCTCACCCACGCCATCATCAAGGAGGCCCTGGAGATCACCCGGGACGCCCGGTACGCCATCCTGGACGAGGTGATGCTCCCCTGCATCGCCGAGCCCCGGCCCGAGGTCAGCGAGAACGCCCCCAAGATGGTGAAGATGAAGATCGATGTGGACAAGATCCGCGAGGTCATCGGCTCCGGCGGCAAGGTCATCCAGAAGATCTGCGCCGAGTCGGGCGCCAAGGTGGACGTGGAGGACGACGGCACCATCTACATCTCCGGCATCGACGCCGCCTCCTGCGACGCCGCCAAGAAGATGATCGAGACCATCGTCTTCGTCCCCGAGGTGGGCGCGCTGTACTACGGCAAGGTGGTGCGCATCCTCAACTTCGGCGCCTTCGTGGAGCTGGCCCCCGGCAAGGACGGCATGGTCCACATCTCCAAGCTGGCCGACCACCGGGTGGAGAAGGTGGAGGACGTGGTCAACATCGGCGACATGATCTGGGTCAAGGTCACCGAGATCGACGACAAGGGCCGCGTCAACCTCAGCCACAAGGACGCCCTGCGGGAGATCAAGGCCAAGAAGGCCGCCGAGCAGCGCGGCTGAGTTCCCCCTGCATCCCGGCAAGTTTCCCCCAGCGCCCCCGGACACGCCGTCCGGGGGCGCTGTTTTCGTCCCCGGGGCGCTCTCCGCCGGGGGCCGCCCTCCCGGGGGAGGCGTTTTTTCTCCCCCGCCGGCCGGGGGAAATCCCTTGTGTTTTCCGGCGAAAAATGATAGAATGGAGTATTCTGAGAGCTTCTATTTTCAGGAGGGAGGAATGCCCTTGAACACCGCCGCCACCCGGGTGGCCCCGTGGGAGATCGAAGGCCAGCTGGCCCTGTGCCGGGACATCGCCGCCCGCTTCGCCGCCGCCGGGCTGCACCCCCGCGCCTTCGTGGACACCTACGGCTGCCAGCAGAACGAGGCCGACTCCGAGCGCCTGCGGGGCTACCTGCGGGAGATGGGCTACGGCTTCACCCGCTCCGAGGAGGAGGCCGACCTCATCCTCATCAACACCTGCGCCATCCGGCAGCACGCCGAGCAGCGGGTGCTGGGCAACGTGGGCGCCCTGGTACACACCAAGCGCCGCCACCCCGGCCAGATCATCTGCCTGTGCGGCTGCTCCATGCAGCAGGAGCACATGGCCCGCCGCATCCGGGACTCCTACCGCCACGTGGACCTGGTCTTCGGCACCCACGCCCTGTGGCGCTTCCCCGCCCTGCTGGACCAGGTGCTCCGGGAGAAAAAGCGGGTGTTCTCCACCCAGGACAGCGCCGGCTCCATCGCCGAGGGCATCCCCGTGGTGCGCCAGGACGGAGTGAAGGCCTGGGTGTCCGTCATGTACGGGTGCAACAACTTCTGCTCCTACTGCATCGTCCCCTACGTCCGGGGCCGGGAGCGGAGCCGCCTGCCGGAGGACATCCTGGCCGAGGTGGCCCAGCTGGCCGAACAGGGCTACAAGGACATCACCCTGCTGGGCCAGAACGTCAACTCCTACGGCAGGGACCTGGGCCTCAGCCTGGACTTTGCCGGCCTGCTGGAGCAGCTGTGCGCCATCCCCGGCGACTTCCGCCTGCGCTTCATGACCAGCCACCCCAAGGACGCGGGGCAGCGCCTGTTCGAGACCATGGCCCGGTGCGGCAAGATCGCCCCCCACCTGCACCTGCCGGTGCAGTCGGGCAGCGACCGGGTGCTGTCCGCCATGAACCGGGGCTACACCCGGGCGGCCTATCTGGAGAAGGTGGCCGCCCTGCGCGCCCTCATCCCGGACATCGTGCTCACCTCGGACATCATCGTGGGCTTCCCCGGGGAGACCGGGGCGGAGTTCGAGGACACCCTCTCCCTCATCCGGGAGGTGGAGTACGACGCGCTGTTCACCTTCCTCTACTCCCCCCGCTCCGGCACCCCCGCCGCCCGGCTGGACGATCCCGTCCCCAAGGAGGAGAAGCAGGCCCGGTTCCAGCGGCTGGTGGACGTGCAGAACGAGATCTCCGCCCGGAAGCACGCGGCCTATGTGGGCAGCGTGCAGCAGGCGCTGATCGACGGCGTCACCGGCGACCCCGCCCACAACCTCAGCGCCCGCACCCCCGGCGGCCGGCTGATCCACCTCTCGGGGGACCCCGCCCTGGTGGGCCGGGTGTGCCCCGTGCGCATCGAAAGCGCCTCCACCTGGGCCCTGTTCGGCTCGCTGGAGTGACCCAATATCTTTTTTTCAGGAGGTTTCCCGACCATGAGCAGCAAAGGAAAACGCAAAGGCAAGCGCCAGCCCAAGCCCCGGCCCAAGCAGGTGGAGGTGGTCGCCGCCCCCAAGACCCCCCATCCCGTGCGCACCGCGCTGAAGGTGCTCTCCGCCCTGATCGTGGTGGGCGTGATCCTGTACCTGGCCGTCACCTGGGGCTCCATCCCCGACCAGGTGCCCACCAACTTCGACGCCGCCGGCCAGCCCACCGCCTACACCGGCAAAAACACCCTGCTGATGGCCCCCGTGGTGGGCGCGCTGCTGGTGCTGGTGGTCTCCGTCCTCATCACCGACGCCCGGGTGTGGCGCTTCCCCTTCAAGGTCCGGGACGAGGCCCGGATGCAGGCCAACGCCATCATGAACAACACCATGCTGCTGCTCACCCTGGAGATCGAGCTGATCTTCGTCATGCTCACCGCCTCCATGACCGCCGCCTGGAGCCCCAACTCCCTGGTCATGAACGGCCTGATGGCCGCCGTCATCATCACGGTGGTGGGGGGCAACGTGCTGTGCTGGCTGCTGGGCGGCCAGCGGAAGGACGGCGGCTCCTCCGGCGGGCCCGGCCCCCGGCCCTCCTCCTTCGACGCGCCCCCCAACTCCCTGGGCCGGCGGCTGTGAGCCCCGGCGCCATCCCACCGAAAGGAGGGGCAGACCTTGGCTGAGCTGACCCCCATGAAACGCCAATACCTTCAGATCAAAGAGCAGCACCCCGACTGCATCCTGTTCTTCCGCCTGGGCGACTTCTACGAGATGTTCGACGAGGACGCCGTCACCGCCTCCCGGGAGCTGGATCTCACCCTCACCACCCGGGACCGGGGCAAGCCGGAGGAGGAGCGCACCCCCATGTGCGGCGTGCCCTACCACTCCTACCTGTCCTACCTGGGCCGCCTGATCGCCAAGGGCTACAAGGTGGCCATCTGCGAGCAGATGGAGGACCCGGCCACCGCCAAGGGCCTGGTGGACCGGGAGGTCATCCGCATCGTCACCCCGGGCACCGTGGTGGACGCCTCCATGCTGGAGGAGGGGGAGAACAACTACCTGTGCGCCCTCTACCTGGACGGGGAGGGGGCCGGGGCGTGCTTCTGCGACATCACCACCGGCCAGGTCCAGGCCACCGCCTTCCACGGGCCCGACCGGGTGGAGCGCCTGTGCAACGAGCTGGGCCGCTTCCGTCCCCGGGAAGCCCTGCTCTCCCCCGAGGCCGCCCTGCGGCCCGAGCTGACCGACCTGCTGCAAAACCGGCTGGGCTGCCGGTGTGAGGCCGGCGGGGAGGACGCCTTCTCCCCCCAGGCCGCCCGGAACACCGTCCGCCGCCAGTTCTCCAACGCCGCCGACCTGCCCGCCGACGCCCCCGAGGCCCTGCGGGCCGCCGGGGCGCTGATGGCCTATCTCTACGAGACCCAGAAGACCGACCTGGGCCACATCAACACCCTGACCTACTACGCCGGCGGCCAGTTCATGGAGCTGGACTTCACCGCCCGGCAGACCCTGGAGCTGACCGAGACCCTGCGCACCAAGGAAAAGCGGGGCTCCCTGCTCTGGGTGCTGGACAAGACCAAGACCGCCATGGGCGGCCGGCTGATCCGCGCCTGGCTGGAGCGGCCTTTGCTCTCCCCCGCCGCCATCAACCGCCGCCTCTCCGCGGTGAAGGCGCTCTCGGACGATCTGGTGGCCCGGGAGGAGCTGATCCGCTGCCTGAAGCAGGTCACCGACCTGGAGCGGCTGATCGGCCGGATCGTCTACGGCGCGGCGGGGGGCCGGGACCTGACCGCCCTGGCCGCCGGGCTGGCCGCCGTGCCCCGGGTGCGGGAGCTGCTGTCCGCCCTGGACGCGCCTCTGCTCTGCCAGCTGACCGGCGAGCTGGACGACCTGCCCGCCCTGCGGGAGCTGATCGGCTCGGCCCTGGTGGACGAGCCCCCCTTCTCCGTGCGGGAGGGCGGCTTCATCCGCCCGGGCTGGGACAAGGACGTGGACTACCTCCGGGGCCTCATGACCGACGGCAAGGACATGGTGGCCGCCGTGGAGGCCCGGGAGAAGGAGCGCACCGGCATCAAGGGCCTGAAGGTGGGCTACAACAAGGTCTTCGGCTACTACATCGAGGTCACCAAGTCCCAGACCGGCCTGGTGCCCGACGACTACGTCCGCAAGCAGACCACCACCAACTCCGAGCGCTACATCACCCAGGAGCTCAAGGAGATGGAGCACACCATCCTCTCCGCCCAGGACAAGGTGGTGGCCCTGGAATACCAGCTGTTCACCCAGCTGCGTCAGGCCGCCGCCCGGGAGGTGGGAGCCATCCAGCGCACCGCCGCCGCCGTGGCCCAGGCGGACGTGCTGGCCTCCTTCGCCGCCGTGGCGGCGGACCGGCACTACTGCATGCCGGTGGTGGACGACTCGGGGACCATCGAGATCACCGACGGCCGCCACCCGGTGGTGGAACGGATGCTGTCCGACAGCCTCTTTGTCCCCAACGACACCCGGCTGGACGGCGGGGAGGACATGGTTGCCATCATCACCGGCCCCAACATGGCGGGCAAGTCCACCTACATGCGCCAGGTGGCCCTCATCTGCCTGATGGCCCAGATGGGCTCCTTCGTCCCCGCCCGCTCCGCCCGGCTGGGGGTGGTGGACCGGGTGTTCACCCGCATCGGCGCCAGCGATGACCTGGCCGCCGGCCAGTCCACCTTCATGGTGGAGATGAGCGAGGTGGCCCATATCCTGCGGGAGGCCACCTCCCGCTCCCTGCTGATCCTGGACGAGATCGGCCGGGGCACCAGCACCTACGACGGCATGGCCATCGCCCGGGCGGTGCTGGAGCACTGCGCCGACCGCAGACGGCTGGGGGCCAAGACCCTGTTCGCCACCCACTACCACGAGCTGACCGTGCTGGAGGGGCAGATCCCCGGGGTGAAGAACTTCAACATCGCCGCCAAGAAGAAGGGGGAGGACATCCTCTTTCTGCGCAAGATCGTCCGGGGGGGCGCCGACCAGAGCTACGGCATCGAGGTGGCCAAGCTGGCCGGGGTGCCCGACCGGGTGATCCGCCGGGCCAGGGAGCTGCTCGCCGAGCTGGAGGCGGGGGGCGTCCCCGCCGCCCCGCCCGCCGCCGCCCCGGCGGAAGAGGGCCAGCTGGGCCTGGGCGACCTGGGGGCGCTGGAGGCCGCCCAGCGGCTGCGCCGGGTGGACATCAATACCCTCACCCCCATCGAGGCCATGAACCTCATCTACCAGCTCAAGCAGCTGCTGTAAAGCGCCCCGCCCGGGGAGAGGTCTGCGTGCAGCGGGCAAGAGGGACTGTTTCGCCTGTGCAGGGACTGTTTCCCCTGCGGGCGAGGTCCTTTCTCATCGTGGAGAAAGGGACTCGCCCATAGGGCGAAATCCCCGCCGCCCGTCGGCGGGGCTGTCCGCCCCGGGGTGAAGAAAGAAGGTCTCTATGAAGCGTCCCGAATCGGTGTGGCCCGTCCTGGGGCTGATCTTCTGCGGTCTGGGCGCGGTCTACCTGGCCATGGCCGCGCTGTCCCCCACGGACGGCCGCGGCTGGCTGGGCTGGGCCTGCGCCCTGCTGCTGGCCGGGCTTGCCTGTCTGCTGGCCGAGGGCGGCCGCCGGGCGCGCCGGGACCGTCTCAGGGCCCTGGGCACGCCGGTGTCCGGACGGGTGGAGTCGGCCGCCCGGTGCCGGTACCTCACCTTCAAGACAAAGGAACGTCTGGGTTCTCCCACAGTCCGGTCCTCCCCCTGGAAGGCCCGGTGCCGCTACCGTTGGCAGGGGCGGGACTATCTGGTCTCCTCCTGCCTGCTCTGGGACGAGCCGCTCTCGGGAGCGTCGGTCACCGTCTATCTGGACCCCCGCCGTCCCCGCCGTGCCTGGCCCGACCCGGACACCATCCCACAACGCCGGTCGCTCTGACCGCCCACAGGAGGAAATCATGCCGCACATTCAACAACTGGACGCCCATGTGGCCGACCTGATCGCCGCCGGCGAAGTGGTCGAGCGGCCGGCCAGCGTGGTCAAGGAGCTGGTGGAGAACGCCGTGGACGCCGGGGCGGGGACCGTCACCGTGGAGATCGCCCACGGGGGGATGTCCCTCATCCGGGTCACCGACGACGGCTGCGGCATCGCCCCGGAGGAGGTGCCCACCGCCTTCCTCCGCCACGCCACCAGCAAGATCCGGGGGGAGCGGGACCTGGAGGCCATCGGCACCCTGGGCTTCCGGGGAGAGGCCCTGGCCGCCATCGCCGCCGTCTCCCGCCTCGACATCCTCACCCGCACCCCCGGCGCCCCCCTGGGCTGCGCCCTGTCCCTGGAGGGGGGCGTACCCGGCCGGACGGAGGAGGCGGGCTGCCCGCCGGGCACCACCCTGGTGGTGCGCGACCTGTTCTTCAACACCCCCGCCCGGCTGAAGTTCATGAAGAAGGACTCCGCCGAGGGGGCCGCCGTCTTCGCCGTGGTCCAGCGGCAGGCCCTGGCCCATCCGGAGGTGTCGGTGAAGTTCATCCGGGACGGCAAGCAGGAGCTGCTCACCCCCGGGGACGGCCAGCTGCGCTCCGCCCTCTACTGCGTGCTGGGGCGGGACATCGCCCTGGGCATGAAGGAGGTCTCCGGCTCCGGGGAGGGCCTGTCGGTCTCCGGCTTCGTCTCCCTGCCCGCCTGCTGCCGGGGCTCCCGGGGCTACCAGCACTTCTTCGTCAACGGCCGCCCGGTGAAGTCGGCCATGCTCTCCGCCGCCCTGGAGAACGCCTACGCCAACCAGAAGATGGTGGGCAAGTTCCCCGGCTGCGTGCTCCACATCGCCCTGCGGCCCAACGCGGTGGACGTGAACGTCCACCCCGCCAAGACCGAGGTGAAGTTCGGCAGCGAACGCCAGGTGTTCGACGGGGTCTACTTCGCGGTGCGCTCCGCCCTGGAGGCCGACCGCACCCGGCCCTCCGCCCTGCCCCAGCGCCCCCGGGCCCACGACACCGTCACCCCCAACCAGCTGCCCCTCTCCGCCGGGCCCATGACCCTGTCCGGCCCCCGGAGCGCCGGGACCGTGGTGCTTGACCGGGACGCCCTGCGCGCCCAGGCCGTCCGGGCCGCCGGCACGGGCCGCCTGGCCCGGGGGGTGGGGGAGCACCGGCCGGGGACCCCCGCCTCTCCCCACACCTCACCCCGGACTGTGGAAACTCCAGCCCCCATTCCCCGGGAAACCCCCGCCGCCGCCCCGGCGGAGGACCAGACTTTCCACAGGGTGGGGGAAACCGCGCCCCGGTCCGCGCCGGAGCAGGCGGTCCCGGCGGCGGCGCCCGCCCGGACGCTGCCCGGCGGAGCGCCGGAGCGCTCTCCCCTCCCGGAGCCCCAGCCTCAGGAGGCGGCCGCCGGGACCCGGACGGCAGACCCGGATGCCGGGCCGTCCGCGCCCGAGATGGAGGCCGCGCCCCCCTGGCGGCTGATCGGGGAGGCCTTCCGCACCTACGCCATCGTGGAGCAGGGGGAGACCCTGCTGCTCATCGACAAGCACGCCGCCCACGAGCGGCTGAACTTCGACGCCATGCGCGCCGCGGGCTACCGGCCCATGGTGCAGCTGCTGCTCACCCCCCTCACCGTCACGCCCCCCGCCGAGGAGGGGGCCGCCCTGGCGGCCCATCTGCCCCTGCTGCGCCGGTTCGGCTTCGATATGGACGAGTTCGGCGGCGGCAGCTTCATCGTGCGGGCCGTGCCCTCCGACCTGGACTTCGGCGGCATCGCCGACACCCTGTCCCAGCTGGCGGGGCGGCTGCTGCTCACCGGCACCGCCGACCCGGACGCCGCCCGGGACGAGCTGCTGCACACCATGGCCTGCAAGGCGGCCATCAAGGCCGGGCAGCGCAACGACCCGGCGGAGCTGAAGGTGCTGGTGGACGCGGTGGTGTCCGGCCGGATCAAATACTGCCCCCACGGCCGCCCGGTGGCGGTGGAGCTGACCCGGGGCCAGCTGGAGAAGCAGTTCAAGCGCGCCTGACCGGCGGGCCAGGAGACCTCCGCCCGCCCTCCTCCGGTCCCCGCCCGTCTCCGCCCGCTCCCCCTCTCCCGGCTACCCCCCGGCGGTCCAAAGGATTCCACAGGGTGTGGAGTTTTTAGGCGTTTTGCCGCCGGGCACCCGCGGCGGCGGGCAGCCCGGCCGGAGGTCCGGGGCGCGCCCGGCATGGGGGCATGCCCGGGGCCGTCCTGTGCTCCGCCGGGGCACTGTTCCTGAGGGGAAAACGGGGGATTGCGCAAAACGGAATAGAAAGACAGCAAAGCGGGAGGACGCACACGCGTCCTCCCGCTGTTTTTCGCTCTTTCGTCAGCCCTCCGCCTTGGGGGGCTGGCCGCCCTCGCCGCCCGGCTTCCTGCGGGGCCGCCAGCGGCGGCGGGAGCGGGGCTTCTTCTCCCCGCCCTGGCCCTCCTTCTGCTGGGGCTGCTGCTGGGCCGGATGGCCGGACTGGGCGGCGGGCTTTTCCCCCTGCCGCTTCTCCGGCCGGGGCTGCCCCTCCCGGGGCTGCTGGCCGGCGGGCTGCCGCTCGGACTGCTGACCGGCGGGCTTCTCCCCGCCCTTGCCCCGGCCGCCCCGGTGGCGGCGGCGGCGGTGGCTCTTCTCCCCCTCCGCCGGGACGGGCTGCTCCCCCGGCTCCTGGGCGGGGGCGGCGCTCTGCCGCTCCGGCTGCTCCAAAAAGCCGCTCAGGCTCAGGGGCTGGCCGCCGAACCGGCTGGTGAACTCGGGGGCGGCGCTCTGCTGCTCCTCCGCCTCGGGGGTCCGGCGCAGCTTGGCCAGCTCGGAAAGCGGCGGCTCCACATAGCCCTCCGGCCGCTTGCCCTTGCCGTTGCGGATCACGCAGATCTCGCAGTTGTGGTAGCACTTGGGGGTGTCGGGGGCGCTGTCCAGCCGCACCTTCACCTGCTGGCGCAGCAGGTTCACCGACGACACCGTGCCCGCCCCGTCGGGGGTCTCCACAAAGGACTCCGCCTTGGGGGTGGTCTTGACCAGCTCCTCATAGGCCTCCTGCTCGTACTTCAGGCAGCACATCAGCCGCCCGCAGGTGCCCGAGATCTTGGTGGGGTTGAGGGAGAGGCTCTGGGTCTTGGCCATCTTGATGGACACCGGCTGGAACTCCTCCAGGAAGCTGGAGCAGCAGAAGGGCCGCCCGCAGATGCCCAGGCCGCCCAGCATCTTCGCCTCGTCCCGCACGCCGATCTGCCGCAGCTCGATCCGGGCGTGGAGGGTGCCCGCCAGGTCCTTCACCAGGGCCCGGAAGTCCACCCGCTCCTCCGAGCTGAAGAAGAACAGGATCTTGTTGCCCTCGAAGCTGTACTCCACGTCCACCAGCTTCATGTCCAGCTTGTGGGCGCGGATCTTCTCCTCACAGATGCGGAAGGCCCGCTTCTCCTTCTCCCGGTTCTGCTCCACGGTGCGCAGGTCCTCCTCCGTGGCCAGCCGGACCACGGGGCGCAGGGGCTGCACCACCGCCTCGTCCTCCACCTGGGTGTTGCCCAGGGCGCACTGACACAGCTCCAGGCCCCGGGCGGTCTCCACCACGACCTGGTCGCCCGCCTGCACCTGAAGCTCCCCGGGGGCGAAGTAGTACTGCTTGCCGCCCCCCTTGAAATGTACCGCAATGATCTCCGTCACAGAAGTTTTCCTCCGAATATCGTTGGTTACAGGCCGCTCAGTCCGGCGGCCAGCCAGCCGGACAGGTGGCCCGGCGCGGCATTGAAGCCGCAGGCCTGCTCCAGCCGCGCCAGCAGCGCCTCGGCGGCCGCCAGGCGGCGCTGTGCCTCCCGGCTCTCTCCGCCCTTGGCCAGGGCGGCGGCCAGCAGGGCGCGCAGCCGGACCAGCAGGGCGTGCAGCCGCTCCCGGTCCCACTTCTCCAGGGACACCGCCAGCTCCATCCGCGCCAGCTCGTCCCCCGTCTCCAGGGTGTCCAGCAGGCGGCGGGCCAGCTGCTCCAGCTCCCCGTCCGTCTCCGTCCCCGAAAGCTCGTCCACCGCCCGGCCCAGCACCCCGCCGCAGCGCAGGGCGGCGGCGGACACCGCGGCCGGGTCGGCCTGGGGGAACCGGGCGCGCAGCCACCGCTCCCCCTCCTCCCGGGTCACGGGGGACAGGGCCAGCAGCTGGCACCGGGAGCGCACCGTGGGCAGCAGGGCGGCGGCGTTCTCCGCCAGCAGCAGGAAGGCGGCGTAGGCCGGGCCCTCCTCCAGCAGCTTGAGCATGGCATTCTGGGCGCTGGGGTTCATGGCGTCCGCGTCCCGGAGCACATAGACCTTCCGCGCCCCCTCGTTGGGCCGGATGTAGGCGTCGGCCCGCAGGGCCCGGATCTGGCCCACCGTCAGCTCCTTCCCCTTCTCCCCGGACACCGTGACGATGTCCGGGTGGATGCCCGCCGCCGCCTTGCGGCAGGCGGGACAGGCGCCGCAGGGCTTTTCCCCCGGACCGGCGCACACCATGGCCGCCGACAGGATGCCCGCCAGCGTCCCCTTGCCCGCGCCCCGGGGGCCGGTGATCAGGTAGGCGTGGGACAGGCCCCGGCCCCCGCTCTGGCCCTCCAGCCGGGCCTTGACCCCGGCGTTGCCCGCCAGGGCGTCCAGCTTCATCACACCCGCTCGAACCGGTCCACGTCCACCACGAAGATGGTGGCGCCGCCCACGGTGACCTCCACCGGCATGCTGGGATAGTAGCCGTAGCTCATCTCGGTGGTGGTGGGGATCATCTGCTTGCGGCTGTGGGACTGCTCCTTGATGATGTCGATGACCGCCTGCACCCGCTCCTCGTCCACACCGATGAGGATGGTCACGTTGCCGGCCATGAGGAAGCCGCCGGTGGTGCTCAGCTTGGTGGAGGAGAAGCCCTTCTTGGTGAGGGTCTGGGTGACGGCGGAGGCGTCGTCCCGGTTGACGATGGCGATGATCAGTTTCATAACATCCTCCCTTCCGCCGCGCGCCGGCGCGGCAGGCGCCCTTGCGGCGGGCGGCTGGCCGAAGTTCACAGCCCGGGCCTATGAGAGGCCGGGCATCGCTGCTGTGGCTCTATTATACCCCAACCGCCGTCAAGATGCGAGTGTTTTTTGACGGCGGACGGCAAAGAGGGGCGGCGCGGGGCCGCCCCTCCTGTCATTTGTGTACTCAGCGGTGCTCCCCGGGGGCGTAGGCCACCACCGTGCGCCGGTTGGGCTCGGTGCCGGTGGAGTAGGTGGTCACGTCGGGATAGTCCTGCAGGGCGGTGTGGATCACGTGCCGCTCATAGGCGTTCATGGCCTCCAGGGTGACGCTGCGGCGGTACTTGACCACCTTGCCCGCCACCTTCTCCGCCAGACGGCGCAGGGACTCCTCCCGCTTGGCCCGGTAGTGCTCGGCGTCCACATGGATACGCACCCGCTTGGACGCGCCCCGGTTCACCGCGTAGCTGGTCAGCTGCTGGATGGCGTCCAGCGTCTCGCCCCGGCGGCCGATCACCGCGCCCAGGCCGCTGCCCACCAGCTCCACCTGGTAGTTGCCCTCCTCGGTCAGGGCGATCACCGGCTCCGCCTTCACCTCCATCTGGGCCAGCAGCCCGGTGAGGAAGGCGCGGATCTTCTCCGCCTTCGGGTCCTCCCCGGCGGCGGGCTCCGCCGCCTCGGGGGCCTGCTCCGCCGCCTCAGGGGCGGCCTGGGGCCCCTCCGCCTCAGCGGCGGGCTCCTCCACCGGCGCGGCCTGCTCCGTCTCGGGGGCGGGCTGCTCCACAGGGGCGGGCTCGTCAGGGGCCTCATAGGTCACACGCACCTTGGCGGGGCTGCCCCCCAGGCCCAGAAAACCGGACTTGGCCCGGTCAATGATCTCCACCGACACGTCGTCCCGGTCCATGCCCAGCTGCCGCAGAGCGGCGGCCACGGCGTCCTCCTCGGTGCGGCCGGTGGTCTCGATCCATTTCTGCATACTCGTTCACTCCTTTTTCCGGCGGGAGGGTCAGATCTCCTCCACGTCCTCGTCCTTGTCCTCCTCCGCCGGGGCCTGCTCAGGCTGGGCGGGCTGCTCCGCCGGGGCGGACTGCTTCTCCGCGGTCTCCTCCACAGCGGTTTCCTCCACGGCGGCGGTCTCCTCCGCGGCGGTCAGGGCGGCGGCCTCCTCCTCAGGGGCGGCCTGCCCGGCGGCGGCAGCGGCGGCGGCCGTCACGGCGGCGGCGGGGCCGGAGGGATCACGGTACTCGGTCACCCCGCCGAAGCGGTCGGGGTCATAGGACCGGCCCCGGGCGTAGGGACGGATGCCCACGCGGCCCTCCTCGGTGGTGGACTCCTTCTTCTTCTCCGGCTTGGGGGCGGCGGGGCGGCGCTTGCCCTTGTTCTTCTTGGCCTCCTCCTGCTCGGCGGCGATGCGGGCGGCGCGCTCGGCCTTCTGGCGCTTGAGCTCCTCCTTCTCCAGGCGCTCCTGCTCGGCCCGGGCGGCCTCCGCCTTCTCATAGTCCTTCTTCAGGATCTTGCTGCAGATCAGCTCCTGCAGCATGGTGAACACGCTGTTGGCGATCCAGTACACGCACAGGCCGGCGGGCATCACGAAGCCGATCCACAGGGACATGATGGGCATCATGAACATCATCTGCCGGGTCATGCGGTCGGCCTGGCTGTTGGTGGCGGCCTGGTTCTTGTTCAGCCGGTTGGTCTTCTGGCTGACCCACATGGAGAAGAAGCTCAGGGCGGTGGACACCAGCACCAGGAAGATCAGGCCGAAGTTGTCTCCCCAGGTCATGGGCTGGGTCCAGAACTTCCAGTTGGGGATGAGGGACAGGTCGATGCCCAGGAAATCGAAGTTCATGCTGAACAATCCGGCGCCCGCCTCGCCCAGGGTGGCCTTCACCGCCTCCAGCATGGCCGGGTCGTTCATGGCCCGGGCCATGGCGATCTGGGGATAGGCGCCGGTGTTGGCGATGCCGGTGACCTCGGCCACCGTGTCGATCATGGACGAGGGCACGTGCATCAGATAGGTGATGGGCTCACGGATGACCCAGTACAGCACGATCAGCACCACCATGGGCAGCAGGGACCACAGGCAGCCCCCCATGGGGTTGATCTTCTCCTTCTCGTACAGCTTCTGGACCTCCATGTTGTAGCGGGCCTTGTCCTTGCCGTACTGCTTCTGAAGCTGCTGCATCTTTCCCTGCAGCAGGTTCATCTGGATCATGCTCTTCTTCCCCTTCAGGGAGAAGTAGAACAGGATCACCTTGACGACCAGGGAAAACACGATCAGCGCCAGGCCGTAGCTGTTCAGGAACTCATACAGGAACAGCAAAAGCGCCGAAAACGGTGTAAGAATCAGTTCCATTCAGTGGTTACCTCCAAGTTCCGGCGCCCTCAGGGCACCGGGTCGTATTCGATGGATCTCTGCCGGTGGAAGGGGTGGCATTTGGAAAGCCGCCTGAGGGCCAGCAGGCCGCCCTTCAGGGCGCCGTACTTCTCGATGGCCTCCAGGGCGTAGGCGGAGCAGGTGGGGATGAAGCGGCAGCAGGGGGGCCGCAGGGGGGAGATGCAGGTCCGGTACAGCCTGATCAGCCGCAGCAGCAGCGTTTTCACGGCCGTTCCCCCTCCCTCTCCAGCAGGTCCAGCTTGCCCGCCAGCTGCAGCAGAGAGCGCTCCAGCTGGGCGTACCGGGCGCCGGCCGCCCGGGCCCGGGCCACCACCACCAGGTCGTACCCCTGGCGGAAACGGTCCTCATTCACCCGGTAGCTCTCCCGGATGCGACGGCGCACCCGGTTGCGCACCACCGCGTGGCCCACCTTGGTGCCCACCGTCAGCCCCAGCCGGTTGTGCCCCAGCCGGTTCTTCCGGCAGTACACCGCCAGCCACGGGCTCACCGCCGAGGCTCCCTTGGCGTACAGCCGGCGAAACTCCCGGTTGAGCTTGAGCGACACGGTCCGCTTCACCGCCGCGTCCCCTCCTTCTTTTTCCCCACATGCTTCGCAGGGGCGGCAGGATTTGCATCCTCCGCCCCTCTCAGTTGATATTAGCTTTCCGCCTCATTAGTAAGTCAGGCGAGCACGGCCCTTCGCGCGGCGGCGGGCCAGGACCTTGCGGCCGTTGGCGGTAGCCATACGCTTGCGGAATCCATGCACCTTGGAGCGCTGGCGCTTCTTGGGCTGATAAGTTCTGAGCATGGGTGTACACCTCCTGTACCAAATCTTCGGACGGTCGCCCGTCCGACTCCACAACAGTCCGGAAAGTGACTGCGGTCGTCAAATTCAGCTGTATCCTTCACAGCGTGAATGTTATTATATCGTATGCTTTTCCCTCCTGTCAACACCATTTTCTCCACTTTTTTTCCTCCTTTTTTCCAGCGGCGCGAACACCACAACATCTTGTGTCGGCCCTCCCCCCTCCCCCACAAGGAGAACATACATTATAATATAGAATCTATTGCGGCGGGGCGGTTTTTATGGTATAATATCAACAGTTGCCGCACAAGTGCGGCAGGATACTGTGTATCCAGGCGTTTTGTTCACAAAACGCCTGCTGTTTATGTTACACCACAGCTAAAATCGGCTCTGCCGATTTTACGCCGCAGATGCGGCGTGCAGGTCCCCATGGACTTGCAGCTGTGGTATAATAACTCAGTTGGGCCATGGGCCCGTTCCGCCCCATCAGGGGCGGCCCATCACACGGCAAAGGGGAGTCCCCATGAACATACCGGAAGACGTCTGGAAGAAGATCCTCTCCCTCATGGAGCGGGAGATGACCTCCACCACCATCAACACCTGGTTCGACGACGCCCGGGCCGTCGCCCTGGAGGGCGACCGCTTCGTGCTCTATACCCCCACCGCCTTCAAGCGGGACATCATCACCGCCCGCTATGTCCCCGCGGTGCAGGGGGCGCTGAAGGAGCTGTTCTCCTCCGACTTTCAGGTGACGGTGCTCACCGAGGGAGAGCTGGAGAGCTACCAGGGGGAGGCCGCCGCCTCCGATTTTCTGCCCGGCACCGAGGAATACACCTTCGAGCGCTTCGTGGTGGGCAGCTCCAACAAGTTCGCCCACGCCGCCGCCGAGGCGGTGGCCAACAACCCGGGCAAGAGCTACAACCCCCTCTACATCCACGGGGAGTCCGGCCTGGGCAAGACCCACCTGCTCTACGCCATCGCCCACCGCATCCACCAGCGCCACCCGGAGTACCGCATCATCTACATCAAGGGCGACGCCTTCACCAACGAGCTGATCCAGGCCATCCGGGAGGGCAAGAACCAGCAGTTCCGGGAGAAGTACCGCTCGGCGGACGTGTTCCTCATGGACGACGTGCAGTTCGTGGCCGGGCGGGCCTCCACCCAGGAGGAGATGTTCCACACCTTCAACACCCTCTACGAGGCCAGGCACCAGATCGTCTTCACCTCCGACCGCCCCCCCAAGGAGATGCTCCGGCTGGACGACCGGCTGAAGACCCGCTTCGAGTGGGGCCTGCTGGCCGACATCCAGCCCCCCGACTATGAGACCCGGGTGGCCATCATCAAGAACAAGGCCATCCGCATGGGGATGGAGCTGCCCGACGCCGTTTTGCAGTACGTGGCGGAGAACATCACCTCCAACGTCCGGCAGATCGAGGGCACGGTGAACAAGATCCTGGCCTTCCAGGACCTGCTGGGAGACAGCGTGGACGTGAAAACGGTGACCCGGGCGGTGCAGGACATGTTCAAGGACAAGTCGGACATCCTGCCCACCGCCGACGTGATCATCGAGGAGGTGGGCAAGTTCTACAGCATCGACCCCGACCTGCTCCGGGGCCAGGCCCGGAGCAAGGAGGTCTCCCTGGCCCGCCAGATCGCCATGTACCTCATCCGGCGGATGACCACCCTGTCCCTGAAGGAGATCGGCCGGGAGTTCGAGAACCGGGACCACAGCACCGTGCTCAGCTCCATCACCCGCATCGAAAAGCTGGTCAAGCACGACCCGGACACCTCCGAGGTGGTCAAGGACATCACCGCCAACATCAACACCCACTTTGAAAGCTGATCCTTCCACAGTTCCACCGGTTTTTGTGGAACTGTGGAAAACGGGCTGTGGAAAGTCCGTCCTCCCCTCTCCCCCCTGTGGAAAACCCGGCTCTGCCGTCCACAGCCCCTGTGGAGCCGCTCTCCCTTCCGCCCCAGCGGTTCACGGCGGTTTTCCACATGATTTTCCCCTACGGAAACTATTACGAAACTATACCCCTCTCCTCTCCTTGTGAGAGCGGGAGGGCGCGAAAGGTCGTGTTCCTATGAAATTCTCCTGTGAAAAGGCCCTGCTGCAGGCCGCCATCGCCACCGCCTCCCGGGCGGTGTCCCCCAAGAGCTCCATCCCCGCCCTGGAGGGCCTGCTGCTGGAGGCGGGACAGTCCCTGCGCCTGACGGGCTACAACCTGGAGACCGGCATCCGCACCACCGTGCCCGCCGACATCCGCGCCACCGGCTCCCTGGTGCTCTCCGCCCGCCTGTTCGGCGACATCATCCGCAAGCTGCCCGACGACGTGGTGGTCTTCTCCTCCGACAATTACATGGTCAACATCAAGTGCGGCCTGAGCGAGTTCAACATCCTGGGCACCGACGCCGAGGAGTTCCCCGAGCTGCCCTCGGTGGAGTATCAGAACACCCTGTATCTCCAGCAGGGCCGGCTCAAGGCTATGATCGGCCAGACCCTGTTCGCCGTGAGCACCGGGGAGAACCGCCCGGTGCACACCGGCTCCCTGTTCGAGGTGGAGGGCCAGGGCCTGACGGTGGTGTCAGTGGACGGCTACCGCCTGGCCCTGCGCCGGGAGGCCATCGAAAAGAAGGAGGGGGAGGAGTCCTTCTCCTTCGTGGTGCCCGGGGCCGCCCTGAGCGAGGTGGAGAAGATCTGCGCCGACAGCGAGGAGCTCATCTCGGTCACCCAGGGCTCCCGCCACGTGATGTTCAAGGCGGGGGACACCATGCTGGTCTCCCGGCGGCTGGAGGGCGAGTTTTTGGCCTACCGCAACGCCATCCCCCGGAACAACACCATCAAGGTGGAGGGGGAGACCCGGGCGCTGCTGGCCTCCATGGACCGGGTGTCCCTCATCATCAGCGAGAAGCTGAAAAGCCCCCTGCGGTGCGTGTTCGGCGACGGGGTGCTGCGCATCAGCACCAAGACCGCCGTGGGCGACGCCGCCGACCAGTGCCCCATCGACGGCAACGGCCAGGAGCTGGAGATCGGCTTCAACAACCGTTATTTCATGGAGGCGCTGAAGGCCGCCCCCGCCGACCGGGTGCGGTTGGAGCTGACCACCGGAGTGGCCCCCTGCGTGATCCTGCCCCTGGAGGGGGAGGAGGAGAACTTCCTCTACATGGTGCTGCCCGTGCGCCTGAAGGCGGGCGAGTGACCCGGAAGGAGGGCGAGCATGGAACGCCATGAGATCAAGATCCGCACGGAGTTCATCAAGCTGCAGGACCTTTTGAAATTCGCCGGCGCGGTGGAGACCGGCGGGGACGCCAAGCTCATCATCCAGGAGGGCCGGGTGACGGTGAACGGAGAACCGTGCGCCATGCGGGGCAAAAAGCTGCGCCCCGGCGACCGGGCCTGCATCGACGGCGAGCTGGAGCTGGTGGTGGGATGAGGCTGGACCGCCTGGAGCTGGACTTTTTCCGCAACTACGTCCATCTGGAGGCCGGCTTCCACCCCCGGGTGAACCTCATCTACGGGGACAACGCCCAGGGCAAGACCAACCTGCTGGAGGCCATCGCCTACCTCTCCTCCGCCCGGTCCCACCGGGCGCGGTACGACCGGGAGCTGATCATGATGGGGGTGGACAGCGCCTTCGTGAAGGGCCGGGTGCACAGCCGGGAGCGGGAGTTCGATCTGGAGACCCGGCTCTACCGGGGCAAGGCCCGGCAGCTCTACTCCAACGGGGTGCGGCTGAAGACCGCCGGGGAGCTGGCCGGGGTGCTGACCACCGTGCTGTTCTGCCCGGAGGACCTGACCCTGATCCGGGACGGGGCGGCCGCCCGGCGGCGGTTTCTGGACAGCGCCATCTGCCAGCTGCGGCCCCGGTACGCCGCCGCCCTGGCGGAGTACCACCGGCTGTATGAGCACAAGACCCGCATCCTCCGGGACTGGCCGGAGCACCCCTCCCTGCTGGAGACGCTGGACGACTTCAGCCTGCGCATGGCCCAGACGGGGGCCACCCTCATCTATTACCGGGCCCACTTCATCCGCCGGCTCAACGAGCGCGCCCCCGCCATCCACACCGACTTCTCCGGCGGAGGGGAGCGTCTGGCGCTGCGGTATGAGACGGTATCCACCGTGGACGACCCGCTGCAAAAGCCCAATGTGCTGCTGCCCCGGCTGCTGGAGCACCAGCAGCGCCACCGCCAGGCGGAGCTGGACGCCCGGCAGTGCCTGTCCGGCCCCCACAAGGACGACGTGGAGGTGGAGCTGGACGGGCTGTCCGCCCGGACCTACGGCTCCCAGGGCCAGACCCGGACGGCGGCCCTGTCCCTGAAGCTGGCCCAGCGGGAGATCTTCCGGGAGGAGACCGGGGAGTGGCCCGTGCTGCTGCTGGACGACGTGCTCTCCGAGCTGGACCCCCGGCGGCAGGCCTTCGTGCTCAACCGAATCCGGGGCGGCCAGGTCTTTATCACCTGCTGCGAGGAGAAGAAGCTGGAGGGCCTGGAGGAGGGCGGCAGCTTCCGGGTGCGGCAGGGCGCGGTGGTGAGAAACAGCTGACCCGCCGCTCTGTGGGCGGGATTTTCCGCGCGGTTTCCCTGTTTCGTGCAACGACCGGCCCCTGCACTTGATCAAGTAAGGAGAGCGTTATGCCCATCGTCATAGGACTGTTCCTCCTGCTCCCCCTGGGGGCGGGAGCGATCGCGGAATATGTATGCTGCCGCCTGTCGACCCGGCGGCTGGTGCGGCTGCTGCCCCCGGCGGCCGTGCTGGCCCTGACGGCCCTGGCGGCGGCGGTGCGCCTGGAGGCCTGGCAGAGCCAGACCGCCTCCCCCCTGACCCAGCTGCTGCTCTTCCCCGGCCTGCCCTGCGCCGCCCTGCTGCTGGGCTGCCTGCTGGGGGCGAGGCTGTGGCGGCGGGTGTGGGGGCCGCGGGTGATCGACGAGCGGCACAGGTGACCCGCCCGACGGCGAAGAAGGAGGAACGTCATGTATCTGCATCTCGGTCAGGCCACCATCGTCCCCGACAGGGAGATCGTGGGCATTTTTGACCTGGACAACAGCAGCTATTCCCACCTGACCCGGAAATTCCTGGAGCAGGCCCAGCGGGAGGGCCGGGTGGTCAACGTCAGCGACGAGCTGCCCAAGTCCTTCGTGCTCTGCGAGACCCGGGACGGGCCGAAGGTGTATATCTCCCAGCTGTCCACCGCCACCCTGCTGCGGCGCGCGGAGAGCGGCAGCCCCGAGTGAGAGAAAGATCCCCATTCCGATACGGAGGTTTTAGAGTATGTCTGAAGAACTGGAACTGAACTCCACCCAGGTGGAGCATGAGTACGGCGCCTCGGAGATCCAGGTGCTGGAGGGGCTGGAGGCCGTCCGGAAACGCCCGGGCATGTATATCGGCTCCACCTCGTCCTCCGGCCTGCACCACCTGGTGTACGAGATCGTGGACAACTCCATCGACGAGGCCCTGGCCGGCTACTGCACCGAGATCACGGTGCGCATCAACCCCGGCGACACCATCACCGTCATCGACAACGGCCGCGGCATCCCGGTGGACATCCAGCCCCAGACCGGCCGGCCCGCCCTGGAGGTGGTGTACACCGTGCTCCACGCCGGCGGCAAGTTCGGCGGCGGCGGCTACAAGGTCTCCGGCGGCCTGCACGGCGTGGGCGCGTCGGTGGTCAACGCCCTGTCCGAGTGGCTGGAGGTCCAGGTCCACAAGGACGGAAAGATCTACGAGATGAAGTTCTCCCGTGGGGACATCACCCAGGAGATGCGCGTCATCGGCGCCACTGACCGCACCGGCACCACCGTCACCTTCAAGCCCGACCCCGAGATGTTCGAGGACACGGTGTACGACTACGAGATCCTCCACAAGCGGATGCGGGAGCAGGCCTTCCTCAACGCGGGGCTGCGCATCGTCACCGAGGACCTGCGCCCCGGCAGGGAGCAGCGGGACGAGATGTGCTACGAGGGCGGCATCCGGGAGTTCGTCACCTATATCAACCGCAACAAGACCCCCCTGCACGAGCAGGTGATCTATATGGCGGGGGAGCGGGAGGACTCCATGGCCGAGGTGGCCATGCAGTACAACGACAGCTACAACGAGGTCATCGTCTCCTTCGCCAACAACATCCACACCCCCGAGGGCGGCATGCACGAGGAGGGCTTCAAGCGCGCCCTGACCAACGTGCTCAACGCCTACGGGAGGAAGACGGGCATCCTGAAGGGGGAGGACAAGGTCTCCGGCGAGGACTGCCGGGAGGGGCTGACGTGCATCATCTCGGTGAAGCTCACCGAGGCCCAGTTCGAGGGGCAGACCAAGGCCAAGCTGGGCAACAGCGAGATCCGCACCCTGGTCAACGCCATCGTGTCCGACAAGCTGGAGCAGTTTCTGGAGGAGAACCCCGCCGTGGGCCGCACCATCCTGGACAAGGCCATGATGGCCAACCGCGCCCGGGAGGCGGCCCGCCGGGCCCGGGAGAACATCCGGCGGAAAAACGCCCTGGAGGGGGCCACCCTGCCGGGCAAGCTGGCCGACTGCTACGAGCGCGACCCCGCCCTCACCGAGATCTACATCGTGGAGGGCGACTCCGCCGGCGGCAGCGCCAAGCAGGGCCGGGACAGCCGGTTCCAGGCCATCCTCCCCCTGTGGGGCAAGATGCTCAACGTGGAGAAGGCCCGGGCGGACAAGGTCTACGGCAACGACAAGCTCACCCCGGTGATCACCGCCCTGGGCGCCGGCCTGGGGGAGGACTTCGACGCCGCCAAGCTGCGCTACCACAAGGTCATCATCATGGCCGATGCCGATGTGGACGGCTCCCACATCCGCACCCTGCTGCTGACCTTCTTCTTCCGGTTCATGCGCCCCCTGATCGAGCAGGGGTATGTGTACGCCGCGGTGCCGCCGCTCTACAAGCTGGTGCGGGGCAGGACCACCCGGGTGGCCTTCTCCGACGAGGAGCGGGACGCGGTGTCCGCCGAGATGCGGGGCGAGGACGGCAAGGGCAAGGTGGACATCAGCCGGTTCAAGGGCCTGGGCGAGATGGACCCCCACGAGCTGTGGGAGACCACCATGAACCCCGAGACCCGCACCCTGAAGCGGATCACCATGGAGGACGCGGTGCGGGCCGACGAGATCTTCACCCTGCTCATGGGCGAAAAGGTGGAGCCCCGCCGGGAGTATATCGAGCAGAACGCCCCCAAGGCGATGAACCTGGACTACTAAGGAGGGACGGGAAATGGCAAAGCAGGAGAAGGAACCGGTGGATATTTCCTTTCCCAATCAGAAGATCATCGACATCAACCTGGAGCACGAGATGGAGACGGCGTACATCGAATACGCCATGTCGGTCATCGTGGGCCGGGCGCTGCCCGACGTGCGGGACGGGCTCAAGCCGGTGCACCGGCGCATCCTGTACACCATGTATGAAAGCGGGCTGACCAGCGACAAGCCCTTCAAGAAGTCGGCCACCTGCGTGGGCGACGTGCTGGGCAAGTACCATCCCCACGGCGACCAGTCGGTGTACGACGCGCTGGTCCGCCTGGGGCAGGACTTCTCCATGCGCTACGTGCTGGTGGACGGCCACGGCAACTTCGGCTCCATCGACGGCGACCCCCCGGCCGCCTACCGTTACACCGAGGCCCGCATGTCCAGGCTGTCCAATGAGATGCTCCGGGACATCGAGAAGGAGACGGTGGACTGGGACCCCAACTTCGACGAAAGCCGGAAGGAGCCCCGGGTGCTGCCCTCCCGGTTCCCCAACCTGCTGGTCAACGGCTCCAGCGGCATCGCGGTGGGCATGACCACCAACATCCCGCCCCACAACCTGCGGGAGGTGATCGACGCGGCGGTCTGCGTGCTGGACAACGAGCACGCCACCCTGGACGACCTGATGGAGCACATCAAGGGCCCCGACTTCCCCACCCGGGGCGTCATCATGGGCCGGAGCGGCATCCGGGCGGCCTATGCCACCGGCAAGGGCCACATCCGGGTCCGGGCCCGCACCGAGATGGAGGAGTTCGGCGCCGGGCGCACCCGGATCATCGTCACCGAGCTTCCCTACCAGGTGAACAAGTCCCGGCTGGTGGAGAACATCGCCGAGCAGGTGAAGGACAAGCGGCTGGAGGGCATCTCCGGCCTGCGGGACGAGTCGGACGGCAAGAAGGGCATGCGCATCGTCATCGAGCTGAAGAAGGACGCCAACCCCCAGGTGACCCTCAACCGCCTGTTCGCCCAGACCCAGATGCAGACCACCTTCGCGGTGGTGCTGCTGGCCCTGGTCAACGACCAGCGCCAGCCCAAGATCCTCACCCTGCGCCAGATCCTGGACGAGTATATCGCCTTCCAGAAGCAGGTCATCACCCGGCGCACCCAGTTCGACCTGCGCAAGGCGAAGGAGCGCGCCCACCTGCTGGAGGGCCTGCTCATCGCCCAGGACAACATCGACGAGGTCATCCGGATCATCCGCTCCAGCTACGACGACGCCCAGCAGCGCCTGATGGACCGCTTCCAGCTGGACGAGGCCCAGGCCAAGGCCATCTGCGAGATGCGGCTGATCGCCCTGCAGGGGCTCAATCGGGAGAAGCTGGAGGCCGAATACAAGGAGCTGGAGGAGCGCATCGACTACTATAACCGCCTGCTGTCCGACGACGAGATGCTCCGGGGCGTGCTGAAGGACGAGCTGCTGGAGATCCGGGACAAGTACGGCGACGAGCGCAGGACCGAGATCGGCTTCGTGGAGGACGACCTGGACATCGAGGACCTGATCGAGGAGGAGCAGTGCGTCTTCACCATGACCGCAGGCGGCTATATCAAGCGCACCAGCGCCAGCGAGTACGCCGCCCAGGGCAAGGGCGGCATGGGCAAGAAGTCCATGGCCACCCGGGAGGAGGACTATGTGAACACCGTGTTCACCGCCTCCACCCACGACTATATCCTCTTCTTCACCGACAGGGGCCGGGTGTTCCGCAAGAAGGGCTACCAGATCCCCGAGGCGGGCCGCACCGCCCGGGGCACCAACATCGTCAACGTGCTCCAGGTGGAGTCGGACGAGCGGGTGTCCGCCATGATCCACACCCGGGACATCACCCGGGAGGACCGGTATCTGGTGATGGTCACCCGCAACGGCACGGTCAAGCGCCTGCCGGTGACCACCCTGAAGAACCTGCGCAACAACGGCCTGCGGGTCATCACCCTGGAGGAGGGCGACGAGCTGATGGAGGTGCGGGAGACCGACGGGGAGCGCAACATCCTCATCGCCACCCGCAACGGCATGGCCGTCTGCTTTGACGAGAACGACGTGCGGCCCACCGGCCGCGCCGCCATGGGCGTGCGGGGCATCCGTCTGCGTGAGGGCGACTACGTGGTGGGCTCCGCCCGGGCCACCCCGGGCAAGGCAGTGCTCACCGTCACCGAAAACGGCTACGGCAAGCGCACGCCGGTGGAGGAGTACACCGTCCACAACCGGGGCGGGCTGGGCATCCGAAACTATCTCCTCACCGAAAAGACCGGCCCGGTGGTGGGCATCAAGGTGGTGGACGGCAGCGAGGACGTGCTGCTGGTCACCCAGAGCGGCACCCTGATCCGCACCGACGTGGACGCCATCCGCCTGGCGGGCCGGGCCACCCAGGGGGTCATCGTCATGCGCTTCAAGGACGAGGGGGACAGCGTCATCGCCATCGCCCTGGCGGACAAGGAGCCGGAGGAGGAGACCCCGCTGCCCGAACAGGAGGAAGCCGGAGCGCCTCAGGCGGAAGGGCCCGCCGCCGCGGAGGAGGAGTAAGCCATGGCCAGACGGAACATCCGGGTCCGGCCCGGCCGGGCCCAGTCGGCCATGGGCTTCGTGGTGGGCATCTTCTTTGTGCTCATCGGCCTTGCGGTGGTGATCCCGTCGGCGGGTCTGTTCGGCCTTCTGTGGACGGGGGTGGCCGCGGCCGTCACGGTGATGAACGGCCTGAACGCCTTCGGCAAGAAGGGGGTGGCCACCATGGAGATCTCCGCCGAGGAGGAGAGCGAAGGGGACGGCCCGGAGGGCCGCTCCCCCCAGGAGCGGCTGGAGCAGCTGCAGAGCCTCTATGACCGGCGGCTCATCACCACCGAGGAGTATGAGGCCAAGCGGGCCGAGATCCTGGAGCAGCTGTAAGGAGGGAGAGCGATGTATCCATCCCAGGAGCGTATGGCCCACGTGGGGGCCGCCCTGTGGCAGCACCTGTACCGGAGCCAGAGCGCGCTGGAGAAGCTGGGGGCCACGGACCTGACCGTCTGCCTGCCGGTGCTGTTCGCCATGTACTACTACGCGGTGGAGGCCGTGATGCAGGTCCCGGCTCAGGAGGCCCAGACGCTCCAGCGGGAGTTTCAGGAGAACGTGCGCGACCTGGCCCAGGAGGAGTATCTCACCCCCGGCCAGGCGGAGGGGATGCTCCGCCGGGCCAGGGAGGCGGCGGAGGAGATCACCCGGGCCTATCAGGAGGAGCTGGAGCAGCCCCTGCCCAACCCCATCCGGGCCATCGTGAAGGGGGCCTCCCGGTCCCTGGGGATGGACTACGGGGACGTGAACCGGGAGCTGGCCCTGGGGCTGACCGACTTTGTGGTGATGAGCACCATCCACCGCAAGGGGGGCCACGGAGCCGGTCACACCCATGAGCACGGGGAAGGCTGAGCGAGAGAGCATGAAAACAGTGACCATCTATACCGACGGGGCCTGCTCGGGCAACCCCGGCCCCGGCGGCTGGGGCGCGATTTTACTCTACGGCCCCCACCGCAAGGAGCTGTCCGGCGGCGCGCCCTCCACCACCAACAACCGCATGGAGCTCACCGGGGTGATTTCCGCCCTGGAGGCGCTGAAGGAGCCCTGCGTGGTGGAGCTCTACTCGGACAGCAAGTACGTCATCGACGCGCTGGAGAAGGGCTGGGCCAGAAGCTGGCAGGCCCGGGGCTGGGTGAAGGGCGACAAGAAGCCCGCCCTGAACCCCGACTTGTGGCAGCGCCTGCTGGAGCTGTGCGGCTACCACACCGTCAACCTCCACTGGGTCAAGGGCCACGCGGAAAACCCCTACAACAACCGCTGCGACGAGCTGGCGGTGGCCCAGAGCCGGAAGTACCGGTGAGCCGCCCCGGCGTGGCGAGGGAAGAACACAAGGCCGGGCGGCCCGCGTTTCGCGGCGCCGCCCGGCTCCTCTTTGTCCCCTTTCCCGGGAAAAGCCCCCCGGGGGCCGGCCTGCCGCCGTGCGCCCCGCCGGCGGAACATCCGCCCCCTGCCGCCCCCGGCGGCGTGGAACATCCGACCTCCGGCGGAGAAGGGACCGCCCCTTCCGCCCCGCCCGTCCCGCCGGAAGGGGCGGGGCGGCAATGCCCCTGCCGCTCCGCGCCCCTTCCCCCTTGCGCGGGGGCGGGGGCGGTGATAGAATGGCGGTGGACCGGGCATCCTAAGGCTGAGGCGGGGCGCGCCGCCCCGCCGCCGTGAACGAGGTGATCCCCTATGGACAAAAAGCTCTCCCCTCCCCTGCCCCCCCGCCAGCTGGCGCTGGAGCTGGTGTGGATGATCCTGGGCACCGGCCTGGTGGCCATGGGCACCTACTTCTTCAAGTTCCCCAACAACTTCTCCACCGGCGGCGTCACCGGCCTGGCGGTGCTGCTGGCCCCCGCCATCCCGGTCATCTCCGCCTCGGAGCTGGCCTCGGTGCTCAACCTGGCCTCCCTGCTGCTGGGCTTCGCCGTGCTGGGCCGGGGCTTCGGGGCCCGCACCATCTTCTGCACCCTGCTCTTTTCCGCCATGCTGGCCGGACTGGAGCAGCTGTGCCCCCTGTCCGCCCCCCTCACCGACCAGCCCATGCTGGAGCTGTTCTTCGCGGTGATCCTGCCCGCCCTGGGGTCGGCCATCCTGTTCAACATCGAGGCCAGCACCGGCGGCACCGACATCACCGCCATGATCCTGAAAAAATTCACCTCGCTGGACATCGGCATGGCCCTGCTGCTGTCCGACCTGCTCATCGCCGGGGCCACCCTGTTCATCTATGACATCACCACCGGTCTATTCTCCCTGCTGGGCCTGGCCCTGAAGTCGGTGCTGGTGGATTCGGTGATCGAGTCCCTCAACCGGAAAAAGAGCTTCATGGTGGTCACCACCCACCCCGACGAGGTGTGCGGCTATATCACCCGCACCCTCCGCCGGGGGGCCACCTTCTGGTCGGCCGCCGGGGCCTACTCGGGAGAGGGCTGCACCGTGGTGCTCACCGCCCTGTCCCGGGCCCAGGCCATCCGCCTGCGCAAGCACCTGCGGGGGGTGGACCCCCACGCCTTCATGGTCATCTCCAACTCCAGCGAGATCTTCGGCAAGGGCTTCCTCCGGGCCTGACCAGATGCCAAGCGCCCCCCGCACGCGTGGGGCGCTTTCTGTTTTCCTGCCCTTCGCCGGGCTGTGGGAGATGGGAGGAGCGATCCTCACCCCTCCCCCGCCGCCGGGCCCGTCAGGCCGGACAGGATCAGCTCCTTGGCCAGCTGGGCCATGGCCTCGGGGGACTCCCGGAAGCCCCGGAGGGACCAGGTGCGCACCATGCCCACGATGCCCGCCACCACGAATTCCAGGGCGTAGTCCTGCTCCATCTCCCCCCGGAGGGGGTAGATCCCGCTCCACTCCTCCCGGCACTTCTGGAAGATGAGGCCGTTGAGCCGCTGGAAGAACCGGTCGGCCTCCTGCCGGCCCAGAAACACCCGGCACAGGGCCTGGTTGCGGTGGACGAAGCGGAATACGTCCCGGAGGATGGGCAGGGTGTCCCGGCGGAGGTGCTGGGGGGTGTAGGCGTCCAGCATGGCGCGCAGCTCCCCGAACAGCTCGTTCTCCGTCTGCTCCAGCAGGTCGTAGATGTCCCGGTAGTGGGCGTAGAAGGTGCCCCGGTTCACGTCCGCCCGGTCGGTCAGCTCCCGGACGGTGATGCTCCGGATCTCCTTTTCCAGCAGCAGCTGGGTCAGCGCCTGGCGCAGCCGCGCCCGGGTGCGCCTCACCCGGCGGTCGGTCCGCTCCTGCTCCATCTGTCTCTCTCCCCGCTCTCTTTGTAAACTTTTTTTGTTTCCCGACACTTTCCGGAACAAGTGTCGGGTTTCAAACGTCCGGGCGGGCGATTGTCCCTTGTAGTTCCCGCCGTCTCTATTATAATAAAAAGTACGGGAAATAATCAACACCTGTTTTGTAACAGACAGGAGGGCGTTTATGGCGTACATCTCTCTGGAGCACGTGGTGAAGCGGTATCAGATGGGCGAGGTGACCATCACCGCGGTGAACGACATCAGCTTCGATATCGAGAAGGGGGAGTTCGTCATCGTGGTGGGCCCCTCGGGGGCGGGCAAGACCACGGTGCTGAACATTCTGGGCGGCATGGACAGCTGCACCGAGGGCACCATCACGGTGGACGGTCAGCAGATCAGCGGCTACTCCCCCCGGCAGCTCACCGCCTACCGCCGGTATGATATCGGCTTCGTGTTCCAGTTCTACAACCTGGTGCAGAACCTGACGGCGCTGGAGAACGTGGAGCTGGCCGCCCAGATCTGCAAAAACCCCCTCCCGGCGGAGGAGGTGCTGGTCCACGTGGGGCTTGGTGACCGGCTGAACAACTTCCCCGCCCAGCTCTCCGGCGGCGAGCAGCAGCGGGTGGCTATCGCCCGGGCCCTGGCCAAGAACCCCAAGCTGCTGCTGTGCGACGAGCCCACCGGCGCCCTGGACTACATCACCGGCAAGTCCATCCTCAAGCTGCTCCAGGACACCTGCCGCCAGCAGGGCATGACCGTGGTGGTCATCACCCACAACACCGCCATCGCCCCCATGGCCGACAAGGTCATCCACGTGAAGAACGGCCGGGTGGAGAAGGTGGACCTGAACCGCCAGCCCATGCCGGTGGAGGACATCGAGTGGTGATGCCCCCAAAAATCAGGATACAGACAGGATAATGTGATAGAAATATTACGACCAGGACACAGAGAAAGGGGGGAAACCGGCATGAAGAGGAGACCGAACCGCCTGCTGACCGACGCCTTTCGGGAGATCCGGCACACCAGGAGCCGGTTCATCTCCCTGATGGTGCTCTCCGCTCTGGCGGTGTGCTTCCTGGCGGGCCTGCGGGCCACCGCCCCCGACATGAAGCTGTCGGCCGACCGGTATTTCGATGAGCAGGGGCTGATGGACCTGCGGGTGACCTCCACCCTGGGCCTGACGGAGGGCGACCTGGAGGCGCTGTCCGCCCAGCCAGGCGTGGAGGAGGCGGAGGGGGCCTGGACGGTGGACGCCATCCTGGCCCTGGAGGACCGGGACGTGATCGTAAAGGCCATCTCCTATACAGACGGGGGCGGCATCAACCAGCCTGCCCTGCTGGAGGGGCGGATGCCGGAGGGGCCCGGGGAGTGCCTGGCGGAGACGCTGCTGCTGAAGGAGACGGGGCTGCAGATCGGGGACACCATCACCCTGGACACGGGGACGGGCAGCTTTGAGGACGCGCTGGCGGCGACGGAATACACCATCGTGGGCACCGCCTCCTCCCCGCTGTACCTGGGCATCGAGCGGGGCTCGTCCACCCTGGGCACGGGCAAGGTGACCGCCTATCTCATGCTGCCCGCCGAAGCCTTTGCCATGGAGACCTACACCGATATCTACCTGCGCATGGCGGGGGGCGCGGCGCTGATGACCTACAGCGACGCATACGAGGACCTGATGGACGGCTATGTGGACCAGCTGGAGCCGCTGGGCGAGGAGCGCGCGGCGCTGCGGGGGGACGAGATCCGGGAGGAGGCCCAGGAGGAGATCGCCGACGCGGAGCAGGAGCTTTCTGACGCGGAGGAGGAGGTGGCCCGGGAGCTGGCCGACGCGGAGGCGGAGCTGGCCGACGCCCGGCGGGAGCTGGACGACGGCTGGGCGGAGTATTACGACGGCGTGGCCACCTTCGACCGGGAGATCGCCGACGCGGAGAACGAGCTGCGGGACGGCGAGCAGGAGCTGGCCGACGCGCTCCTGGAGCTGCAGGACGGCGAACAAGAGTACGCCGACGGGTATCAGGAGTACCTGGACGCGCTGCCCGACCTGGCGGAGGCGGAGGCGGAGCTGGCCGACGCCCGGAAGCAGCTGGACGACGGCTGGGCGGAGTTCGACGACGGCTACGCCCAGTATCAGCTGGGGATGTACTATTACGAGGACGGGCTGAAGCAGCTGGAGGCGGCCATCCTCCAGAACGCCCAGAGCCAGACGGCCCAGGTGGCCGACCAGCAGGCCCGGGCGGCGGCCGCCGCCGAGGCCCACCGCCAGGCCAGCCAGGCGGAGCTGATGCTGCCCGGCTCCTATCAGATGGTGTACGACCAGGTGTATGCCCAAGTATACGCCCAGGCCTACGACGCGGCCTACGCCGCCGCCTACGACACGGTGTACGCCCAGGTGCAGGCGGCGGTGTACGCCTCCAATGAGTACGCCCAGCTCCAGGCCTCCCAGACGGAGCTGGAGGTGACCCGGCTGGTGCTGGAGAAGTCCAAGCGGGAGCTGAACGAGGCGGAGGCGGAGTACCAGGACGGCTACCAGGAGTATCTGGACGGCAAGCGGGAGCTGGACGACGCCAAGGCCGAGCTGGCCGACGCCCGGCGGGAGCTGGACGACGGCTGGGCGGAGTACAACGACGGCCTGGCCGAGCTGGAGGACGGGAAGGCCACCCTGGAGCGGGAGCGGGCGGACGGCCAGCGGGAGCTCGCTGACGCCCTGCAGGAGCTCCGGGACGGCGAGCAGGAGTACCAGGACGGCTACCAGGAATACCTGGAGGGCAAGGAGGAGGCCGAGCTGGAGCTCAGCGACGCCCGGAAGAAGCTGGAGCAGGCCCGGCGGGACCTGGAGGAGCTGGACGAGGCGGAGTGGTACATCCTGGACCGGAACACCAACGCGGGCTACCTGAGCTTCTCCATGGACGCCGACCGGATCGGCAACCTGTCGGCGGTGTTCCCCCTGATCTTCTTCCTGGTGGCGGCGCTGGTGAGCCTGACCACCATGACCCGGATGGTGGAGGAGCAGCGGGTGGCCATCGGCGGGATGAAGGCGCTGGGCTTCTCCAAGGGGGCCATCGCCGTCAAATATGTGGGCTACGGCTTCCTGGCCAGTGCCATCGGCGCGGTGCTGGGCCTGGCGGTGGGGCTGACCCTGCTGCCCTGGATCATCTGCACCGCCTGGACCATCATCTACACCTTCGGGGAGATCCAGTACAGCCTGGAGCCGCTGACCTCCGTGCTGGCCTGCACGGCGGCGGTGGGGGTGGTGTCCCTGTCCGCCCTGGCGGCCTGCTTCTCCACCCTGACGGCGGTGCCCGCCCAGCTGATGCGCCCCAAGTCGCCCCCCATGGGCCGGCGCATCCTGCTGGAGCGGATCGGCCCGCTGTGGCGGCGGGTGTCCTTCAACTACAAGATCACCCTGCGCAACCTGTTCCGCTACCAGAAGCGGTTCTGGATGACGGTGATCGGCATCGGCGGCTGCGCCGCCCTGATCGTCACCGCCTTCGGCCTGCGGGACTCCATCTTCGCCATCATGGACACCCAGTATGACGAGATCTACCGCTACACCGCCCAGGTGGGCCTGGTGAACAAGGTCACCGGCGAGGAGCTGGCGGAGGTGGAGCGCCTGCTGGATCAAAGCGAGCTGGTGGACGACTACCTGGTCTGCCGGTCGGAGACGGTCACCGCCCACAGCGACACCTACTCGGTGGACTGCGCTTTCCAGACCGCCGCCGACCAGGCGGAGCTGGAGCGGTTCGTCAACCTGCGCCACCGCACCAGCGACGAGCCGGTGGTGCTGCCCGACGACGGGGCGGTGCTCACCGAGAAGCTGGCCAGACTGCTGGGGGTGGAGCCGGGGGACACCATCACCATCGAGGGGGACGAGCGCGTCACCCTGCGGGTGGCCGACGTCACCGAGCACTATATCCAGCACTTCATCTATGTCAGCGACGCCTACTATCAGCAGCTGTTCGGCCATGCGCCCGAGGACAACATCGTGCTGCTGGACTATCCGGCGGACGACCCGGCAGGGGCGGAGCTGGACGCGGAGCTGGTGGGGCTGGACGGGGTGACCTCCCTGTCCCTCATCTCCGACATCCGGGACACCTTCACCTCCAGCCTGGAGAGCGTGGACTACGCGGTGATCCTCATCATCGTGTGCGCCGCCGCCCTGGCCTTCGTGGTGCTCTACAACCTGACCAACATCAACATCACCGAGCGGATGCGGGAGCTGGCCACCCTGAAAGTGCTGGGCTTCTACGACGGGGAGCTGTCGGCCTACATCTACCGGGAGAACGTGATCCTCACCGTGTTCGGCGTGGGGCTGGGGATGGTGATGGGGAAATTCCTCCACCAGTGGCTGATCCTGACGGTGGAGATCGACCTGCTCATGTTCGGCCGGGAGATCAGCACCATGAGCTTCGTCTACGCCGTCATCCTCACGGTGATCTTCTCCCTGCTGGTCAACCTCACCGCCCGGGGGCGGCTGAGGCGGCTGGACATGGTGGAGTCCCTCAAGAGCGTGGAGTGACGAGGTCTCCCCTGCCGCTCCGTCAGCACGCCGCGGAAGAACACGAGGCCCGCGCCCTTTTGGGGCGCGGGCCTTTCTGCCGGTCTTTGGGGAAGCCGGACGGCCGCCCGGCTGAAAGGAATGCCCGGGGCTCACCTGCCCGCCCGGCGGCGGGCGGCCGCCTTGGCCAGCTCGCACACCGGCACCGGGGCCAGGGACAGGGCCAGCACGGCGCACCAGGCCCGGGGGGTGAGGGGGCAGACGGAGAAGGCGTCCATCAGGGGGGGCAGGCACAGCACCGCCAGCTGCAGGGCCATGCCCGCCAGGAAGGCCTTCACCATGGCGGGGTTGGAGGTCAGCCCCAGGGTGAGCAGGGACTGGCGCTCGCTGCGCACGTCGAAGGCGTGGAACAGCTGGGAGAAGGTGAGGGTGGCGAAGGCCATGGTGTTGGCGGTGGCCCCCTCCAGCCCGGGCCGGGCGGCCAGGTCCCAGCCCAGCCGCCAGGCCGCCAGGGTCAGAAGGCCCACCATCGCCCCCTGCCAGCAAAGCCGCAGGGTGAAGGGCCGGGAGAACAGGGACTCCCCCGCGTCCCGGGGCCCCCGGTCCATCACCCCCCGCTCCACCGGCTCCATCCCCAGGGCCAGGGCGGGCAGCGAGTCGGTCACCAGGTTCAGCCACAAAAGCTGCACCGCCTCCAGCGGCCGCTGGGGCAGGTTGAGCAGGGTGGCCAGGAACAGGGTGAGCATCTCCCCGATGTTGCAGGAGAGCAGGTAGTGGATGGCCTTTTTGATGTTGGCGTAGATCCCCCGCCCCTGCTCCACCGCCCGGACGATGGTGGCGAAGTTGTCGTCGGTGAGGATCATGTCGGCCGCCCCCTTGGCCACGTCGGTGCCCGCCAGGCCCATGGCGCAGCCGATGTCCGCCGCCTTCAGGGCGGGGGCGTCGTTCACCCCGTCCCCCGTCATGGCCACCACCCGGCCCCGGGCCTGCCAGGCCTTGACGATGCGCATCTTGTGCTCGGGGGACACCCGGGCGTAGACCGAGAACTTCTCCACCTCCTGCTCCAGCAGCTCCTGGGACATGAAGTCCAGGTCCTCCCCCGTGATGGCCAGCTGGCCCGGGCGGAGGATGTCCAGCTCCCGGGCGATGGCCACGGCGGTGAGCTTGTGGTCGCCGGTGATCATCACCGGGCGGATGCCCGCGGCGTGGCAGGCGGCCACCGCACCCCGCACCTCCCGCCGGGGCGGGTCGATCATCCCCGCCAGCCCCGCGAAGGTCAGCCCCCGCTCCAGCCCGGCGGAGGTCAGCTCCCCGGCGGGCAGGCGGTCCAGCTCCCGCCAGGCGCAGCCCAGCACCCGCAGGGCGCGCCCGGCCATGGCCTCGTTGGCCCGCTCCACCTCCCGGACCAGGGCGTCGGTGAGGGGCACCGTCCGGCCCTCCCGGCCCGTGAGGATGTGGGTGCACCGCTTCAGCAGCACGTCGGGCGCCCCCTTCACCAGCACCCGGTAGCGGCCGTTCACGGCATGCACCGTGCTCATCAGCTTGCGGTCCGAGTCGAAGGGCAGCTCGGCCACCCGGGGCATCAGCCCCTCCAGCCGCTCCCGGCCCAGCCCGGCGGCGGCCGCCGCCTCCGCCAGGGCCACCTCGGTGGGGTCGCCGGTGAGCACCGCGCCGCCTCCCGGCCCGGGGGCGGACACCGTGTCCCCGCACAGCGCGCCGATGGTGAGCACCTGCCGGTCCCCGCCACCCCCCCGGCTCCACACCTGGGTCACCGTCATGCGGTTCATGGTCAGGGTGCCCGTCTTGTCCGAGCAGATCACCCCGGCGCAGCCCAGGGTCTCCACCGCGGGCAGCTTCTTTACGATGGCGTGGTAGCGGGCCATGCGCTGCACCCCCAGGGCCAGCACGATGGCCACGATGGCGGGCAGCCCCTCGGGGATGGCGGCCACCGCCAGGGACACCGCCGTCATGAACATCTCCAGCAGGTCGGTGCCGTACAAAAGCCCGATGCCGAACATCACGGCGCACACCCCCAGGCAGGCCAGGGACAGGGTTTTGGAGATCTCCCCCATCCGGCGCTGGAGGGGGGTGCGGCCCTCCTCCTCCCCCAGCAGCAGGTGGGCGATGCGGCCCACCTCGGTGTCCATGCCGGTGGCGGTGACCACGCACACCGCCCGGCCGTGGGTGATGACGGTGGAGGAGATGACCATGTTGGCCCGGTCGCCCAGGGGCGCGTCGGCGGGCAGGCGGTCGCAGGCGCGCTTCTCGGCAGGCACCGACTCCCCCGTCATGGACGACTCGTCCGCCTTCAGTCCGGCGCACTCCAGGATGCGGGCGTCGGCGGGCACCAGGTCCCCCGCCTCCAGCAGGATCACGTCCCCCGGCACCAGCTCCGCCGCGTCCACCCGCTGCACCCGCCCGTCCCGGCGGACCCTGGCCCGGGGGGCGGACAGCTGGCGCAGGGCGTCCAGCGCCTTCTGGGCGCTGTCCTCCTGGGAGATGGAGATCACCGCGTTGAGCAGCACGATGCCCAGGATGATGGCCGGCTCCACAAAGTCCTCCCCCCCGGAGGACAGCAGGCTCAGCCCCGCCGCCCCCAGCAGCACCAGGATCATGGGGTCCTTCAGCTGGGCCAGCAGCCGGGCGGCCAGCCCGGGCCGCTCCCCCTCCTTCAGCCGGTTGGGCCCGTACCGCTCCAGCCGGGCCGCCGCCTGGACGGAGGTCAGCCCCCCTGCCCCGCTGTCCAGGTCGGCCAGCACCTGGGATGCCGGTTTGCTGTGGCATTCCGTCATGGTAAACAGCTCCTTTCTGTAATATATCCGAAAATAAGTACAAAACGGAATGGATCTCCCTCCGTGGGGGACAACCCGTGGGCCCATTATACGGAGGAGCGGGTGGGGAAATCTGCCAAAACCGGGCCGGGCAGAAAAAAGCCCGCCCCGGCGGGGGCGGGCGGAGGCGCGCGCCGGGCGGGAGCGGGGCAGAGGCAAAAAGACCGGCATGGAGACGCGCTCCATGCCGGTCTTGTCTGATCGTGGGAAATGCGGGCGATCCGTCAGCCCTCCATGGCGGCGACCACCGCGGCGCAGCGGTCGCAGAGCTCCGCGTGGTGGCCGGGGGCGCCGATGGTGTGGCTGTGGTTCCAGCAGCGGGGGCACTTGGGGGCCTGGGACAGGGTCACCGCGATGGTGCAGGGGACGAGGCAGTCCTCGTTGCGCTCCCCCTCCACGCTGTCGGTGGTGACGGCCACCCGGGAGACGATGCACAGAGTGGCCAGGTCCGCCTCCTGCAGGAAGTCCGCGTCCGCCTGGGAGACGGAGAGGGTCACCTCGGTGTCCTGGGCCTTCTTGAACACCCCGGCGTTCCGGGCGTTCTCCAGGGCCTTGTTCACCCCGTCCCGCAGGCTGACCAGCCGGGCCCAGCGCTGCTGGCCGGCCTCGTCCATGGCCCAGGCGGGGTTGTCCTGCGGCATATCGTTGAGCAGCACGCTCTCCCCGTCCACGCCCTTGGCGTGCTTCATGGCGTGCCAGATCTCGTCGCTGGTGAAGGCCAGGATGGGGGCGATGAGCCGGGTCATGCCGTCCAGAATGTGGTACAGGGCGGTCTGGGCGGAGCGGCGCTCGGCCTGGGCCCCGCAGTAGAGCCGGTCCTTGATGATGTCCAGGTAGAAGTTGGACAGGTCCACCACGCAGTAGTTGTACACCGCGCGGTACACCCCGTGGAACTCATAGCGCTCGTAGGCGGCCCGGACGGTCTTGACCAGCTCGTTGAAGCAGTGCAGGGCGTACCGGTCCAGGTCGGCCAGCCGCTCCGGCGCCACCAGGTCGGCGTCGGGGTCGAAGTCGCACAGGTTGCCCAGCATATACCGGGCGGTGTTGCGGATCTTCAGGTAGGCCTGGGAGAGCTGCTTGAGGATCTCGGGGGAGATGCGCATATCCTGGGTGTAGTCGGCGGAGGACACCCACAGGCGGAGCATGTCCGCGCCGTAGTCCTTGATGACCTCCTCGGGGGCCACCGCGTTGCCCAGGGACTTGTGCATGGCCTTGCCCTCGCCGTCCACCGTCCAGCCGTGGGTGATGATCTGCTTGTAGGGGGCCACGCCCTTGGCGGCGATGGAGGTGAGCATGGAGGACTGGAACCAGCCCCGGTACTGGTCGCCCCCCTCCAGGTACACGTCGGCGGGGAAG
>CALXCT010000086.1 GCA_944386865.1 uncultured Oscillospiraceae bacterium
ACCCGGTGATGGTCTGGGGCGACCCGGACGGCATCACCCAGGTGTGCTACAACCTGCTGGACAACGCCGTCAAGTTCGCCTCCCCCGGCTCGGTCATCGGCATCAAGGTGGCCGCCTCCGCCGGCAAGGCCCGGGTGTCGGTGCGCAACCAGGGGGAGACCATCCCGAAGGAGGAGCTGTCCATGCTCTTCGACCGGTTCCACAAGACCGACCGCTCCCGGAGCATGGACCGGGACGGGGTGGGCCTGGGCCTGTATATCGTGAAATCCATCCTGGACCTGCACAAGGAGGACATCACCGTCACCAGTGAGGACGGGGAGACCGAGTTCACCTTCACGCTGACTCTTGCCTGAGGAGGGAGCGCCGTTGCGCAGCTATTATCGACCGGGGCCCGCCGCCCCCCTGCCCGTCCCGCAGGCGGCGGCCGCCGCCCCCGTCCGGAAGCGGCGGAAGGGAACAGTGCTCTTCGCCGTCACCCTGGGGCTGATCCTGGTGCTGGCCGCCGTGCTGGGCGGGCTGACGCTGGGGGGCCTGATCTCCCCGTACGCTGCGGACTGGGGCGAGCAGCTCCCCCAGCCCTCTTACAGCGCCCAGGACCGGCCCAACGCAGGGGTGGCCCCCGCCATCCCCCTGGCTGAGCACGGGGACGGCACCACCCTCACCCTGGTCTCGGCGGAGGGAAAGCAGGAGCTGTCCTTCCAGGACATCTATGAGAAGAACATCGCCTCCATCGTGGGCATCTACTCCTCCAGCCAGGCCGGGGGCAGCTTCGGCACCGGCGTCATCCTGACGGCGGACGGCTATCTGGTCACCAACGCCCATGTGGTGGAGGGGGGAGAGGAGGTCACCGCGGTGCTGTATGACGGCACCCTGCTGGAGTGCAGCCTGGTGGGCTTCGACCCGTACAGCGACCTGGCGGTGCTCCGGGTGACGCCCGACGCGCCCCTGACCCCGGCGGAATTCGGCGACTCGGACCAGCTTCGGGTGGGGGATGTGGCCCTGGCCTTGGGGCATCCCCTGGGGGCGGAGCTGTGGGGCACCATGACCGACGGCATCATCTCCGCCATCAACCGGGACGTGGAGATGGACGACGGCACCGTCATGACCCTGATCCAGACCACCGCGGCCCTGAACACCGGCAACTCCGGCGGCGCGCTGCTCAACAGCTGCGGCCAGGTGGTGGGCATCACCAACATGAAGATCATGGCGGACGACAGCACCATCGAGGGGCTGGGCTTCGCCATCCCCAGCACCCTGGTCAAGCAGGCGGCGGACGCCATGATCGCCGCCGGCAGCTTTGAGGGCACCCCCTCCATCGGCATCACCGGCGCTACCGCCCCCGACGGGTCGGGGGTGCGGGTCTACACGGTGGACCGCCGCTCCGACGCCTGGGCCCAGGGCGTGCGGCCGGGGGATATCATCACCGCCGTCAACGGCACGCCGGTGAGCACCGTGGACGAGATCAACGCCGTCAAGCTGGGCTGGATGGTGGGGGACACCGTCACCCTCACCCTCTCCCGGGACGGGGAGCGCCTCACCGTGGAGGTCCGGCTGGTGGGGGCGTACAGCCTGAACTGACTGGGAAAAAAGAGGGAAGCCCGGAGCGCCGCTCCGGGCCTCTTTTTTGCCCTCCGGGGGATTTTTTCGTTTTTTAATCTTTTTTTCCTTGACCTTCTCCCCGGTGGAAGGTGTAAAACAATGAAGGATTTATGAATTTTCCATGACCGGCCTTGACACCTGACAGGCTGTCATATATCCTGAGTGACAGGTTGTCATATCTTCACCTGTGATGAATGAGGAGGAGAGCCATGCCCTCTGCCACGTTTTACAACCTGCCGGAGGAGAAGCGGCGCAAGCTGCTGGGGGCCGCGCTGGAGGAGTTCGCCCGGGTCCCCTTCCCCCAGGCGTCCATCAACCGGATCATCCAGAGCGCCGGCATCCCCCGGGGCAGCTTCTATATGTACTTTACGGACAAGGAGGAGCTGTTCCGGCACCTGCTGGAGACCTACCAGGACCGGCTGACCCGCCTGCTGTGCCGGACGCTGGACGGCTGCGGGGGCGACCTGTTCGCCGCGGCCGAGGCGCTGCGCGCCCTGCTGGCCGGGCAGGGGGAGGGCGGCCCGGACGGGGCGGGGGAGAGCGACGCGTCCCGCCTGGGGGCCGTCCTGCGGTGCAACGCCGCCCTGCCCCCCAGCCAGCTGACCGGCTTTTTCTGCCGGAGGGAGCTGCTGGACCAGCTCAGGGCCCACATCGACGTCACCCGCCTCTCCCTGGAGGGGGAGGGGGACCTGGCGGACATCATCCACATCCTCACCGGCGTCACCGTGTCCTCCCTGGCGGCCCAGGCCGCCGGGGTGCCCGGACCGGAACTGACCCGGCGCTACCGGCAGACTCTCGATCTGCTCCGGCGGGGCATGGCCGCCCCCCGGCCCACATCTCTTTGACCCGGAGGAACCACTATGAAAGCCATCAAGAACCTGCTTGCCAAGCTCACCCCCAAGACCGCCAAGGGGAGGAAGCGGCGCAATATCCTCATCGCCGTGCTCATCATCCTGGCGCTGCTGTTCGTCTTCGTGGTGCGCCCCATCCTCAGCGCATCCCAGCAGCTGACCAACGCCCTGTACACCCCCGCCGCGGTGGAGCGCCGGGACCTGACGGTGAGCGTCAACGGCACCGCCGCGGTGGAGCCGGCCGACTCCTACCGGGTGTCCGCCCTGGTCAAGGGAGAGATCCTGGACGCCCCCTTCGAGGAGGGGGACACGGTGGAGAAGGACGACGTGCTCTTCACCTTCGACAGCAGCGACGTCCAGACCTCCATCCAGCGGGCCCAGCTGAGCGTGGATCGGGCCCAGCTGACCTATGACGACGCGCTGGACGTGGTGGAGATCACCGCCAACGGCTCCGGCGTGGTGCAGACGCTCTATGTGGAGGAGGGGGACACGGTGACGGCGGGCATGGCGGTGGCCGACATCGTGGACCGGGACACCGTCACCCTGAAGGTGCCCTTCCACAGCCAGGCCGCCCAGCAGTTCACCGTGGGCCAGACCGCCCAGCTGACGGTGGACGGCTATGCCGACCGGCTCACCGGCACCGTCACCGAGATCTCCGGGGCGGACACGGTGGGCGACGGGGGCGCACTGGTGCGCACCGTGACCATCGAGGCGGCCAACCCCGGGGCCATCACCTCGGCCAGCACGGGCACCGCCACCGTGGGCGGCTACGCCTGCGCCGCCTCGGGTACTTACGCCTACCGCACGGAGAAGACGGTCACCGCCTCGGCCACGGGCGACGTGTCCGCCCTGTCGGTGCGGGAGGGGGACCGGGTGAGCAAGGACCAGGTGCTGTGCACCCTGGAGTCGGCCACCAGCGTGGAGTCGGCCCGCCTGTCCCTGGAGGACGCCCGGCTCTCTCTCCAGTCGGCGGTGGACTCGCTGGACGACTATACCATCACCTCCCCCATCTCGGGCACGGTGATCGAGAAGAACTACAAGGCGGGGGACACGGTGGACGCCGCCGCCGCCGGGGAATACCTGGCGGTGATCTACGACCTGTCCTACCTGAAGTTCGAGATGCAGGTGGATGAGGTGAACATCGGCAAGATCCAGGTGGGCCAGGAGGTGTCCATCACCGCCGACGCCCTGGAGGGCCAGAGCTTCACCGGCCGGGTGAGCAAGGTGAACATCAACGGCACCACCGCCGGCGGCGTGACCAGCTACCCGGTGACGGTGATCATCGACGAGCCCGGCGACCTGCTGCCCGGCATGAACATCAGCGCGGACATCCTGGTGGAGCAGGTGGAGAACGCCCTGGTGGTGCCCGTGGGGGCGGTGGCCCGGGGGAACACGGTGCTCATCCCCGGCCCGGGGGCCATCGGAAAGGACGGCTCCATCGACCCGTCCAAGCTGGAGCAGGTCCAGGTCACCCTGGGGGCCAATGACGACAGCTACATCCAGATCACCAGCGACAACCTGGCCGAGGGGGACACGGTGATCATCGAGCAGAGCTTCACCACCATCTGGGACACCATGATGAGCATGGGCGGCGGCCAGCCGGCGGCGGGGATGGGGTGATGCCATGAGCCATCTCATCGAACTGACCGACGTCTACAAGATCTACCACATGGGGGACACCGACATCCACGCCCTGGACGGGGTGACCATCCACATCGACCGGGGGGAGTTCGTGGCCATCGTGGGCCAGTCGGGCTCGGGCAAGTCCACCGCCATGAACATCATCGGCTGTCTGGACGTGCCCACCAGCGGCAGCTACTTCCTGGACGGGGTGGACGTGTCCACCATGGAGGACGACCAGCAGGCGGAGATCCGAAACCGGACCCTGGGCTTCATCTTCCAGCAGTATAACCTCATCCCCAAGCTCAACGTGCTGGAGAACGTGGAGCTGCCCCTGCTGTACAGCGGCGCAGACTCGGTCACCCGCCGCCAGGCGGCCATGGCGGCCCTGGAGCGGGTGGGGCTGGCGGCCAAGTGCAAAAACCTGCCCAGCCAGCTCTCCGGCGGCCAGCAGCAGCGGGTGTCCATCGCCCGGGCGCTGGCGGGGAACCCGTCGGTGATCCTGGCCGACGAGCCCACCGGCGCGCTGGACTCCCGCACCGGGCGGGAGGTGCTCGCCTTTCTCCAGGAGCTGAACCGGGAGGGGAACACCATCGTGCTCATCACCCACGACAACTCCATCGCCGTCAAGGCCCAGCGGATCATCCGCCTGTCCGACGGGAAGGTCATCTACGACGGCCCGGCGGACGACCCCAAAGCGGTGGTCCAGCCCCACGAGCCGGGAGAGGAGGGGGAGGCCACATGAGTTTTTCCCAGTCCTTCCGCCTGGCCCTGAAGTCCCTGCGCACCAGCAAGATGCGCTCCCTGCTGACCATGCTGGGCATCATCATCGGCGTGGCGTCGGTGATCGTCATCATCTCCCTGGGCGACGGCATGAACAACATGATCAACAGCGAGTTTGAGAAGATGGGGGCCAATCTGCTCCAGGTGGAGGTCATGTCCCCCAGCCCCTCCCGCACGGTGAAGGACGAGCAGATGTACGCCCTGGCCCAGGAGAACCCGGGGCTGATCGCGGCAGTGAGCCCCAACGTCTCCGTCCGGGCCACCGTGAAGGTGGGCAGCGAGACCTACAGCGCCTCGGTCACCGGAGTGGGGGAGGACCTGCCCGTCATCCAGTCGGTGGAGCTGACCCAGGGGCGCTTCCTCTACTATGTGGATGTGGACCGGATGCAGAACGTGTGCGTCATCGGCGCGTGGATCGACCAGGAGGCCTACAACGGGGCGGGCCTGGGCCAGACCCTGTATATCAACGGCTACGCCTACACCGTGGTGGGGGTGGTGGAGGCCTCCGACCCGGACAGCGGCCCCACCAGCTACAACGACAACCAGGTCTACATCCCCTATACCAACGCCACCCGCCTCAACGGAAACGCCACCATCACCTCCTACCTCTTTGCCGCCACCTCGGACGAGACCAATACCCGGGCCAAGGCGGCCATCGAGAGCCGCCTGGAGCAGCTTTTGGGGGATGAGGACTATTACATGGTCATCTCCATGAGCGAGATGATGTCCATCATGGGGGACATCACCGGCACCGTCATGACTGTGCTGGTGGCCATCGCGGGCATCTCCCTGCTGGTGGGCGGCATCGGCATCATGAACATCATGCTGGTCTCGGTCACCGAGCGCACCCGGGAGATCGGCATCCGCAAGTCCCTGGGGGCCAAGCACCGGGACATCCGCCGCCAGTTCATCATCGAGGCGGGCACCACCTCGGCGGTGGGGGGCGTGATCGGCATCGCGCTGGGCACCTCCCTGGCCAAGCTGGTGGGCCCCATGGTGGGCATCGAGGCGGCCGCCTCCGGGGTGGCCATCGGGGTGGCCTTCGGCGTGTCGGTGGCGGTGGGGGTCATCTTCGGCTACCTGCCCGCCAACAAGGCCGCCAAGCTCAACCCCATCGACGCGCTGCGCTATGACTGACCCCCGCCAATGCGCCGGGAACGGCGCCATCCCCTGTGCAAAGGAGTATGCTGGAATGAAAAAACGACTGCTGTCTGCGCTGCTGTCGGCGGCGCTGGCCCTGACCCTGCTGCCCGGGACCGCCCTGGCGGTGGACCTGAACGACGAGAAGGCCGCCGTGCTGGCCGCCCTGGACATCATGGCGGGGGACGAGAACGGCGATCTGAACCTGAGCGCCCGGGTGACCCGGGCGGAGTTCGTGACCATGGCGGTGCGGGCCCACACCACCGGGCGCTACGCCTCCGCCTCCGACGCGGTCTCCCCCTTCTACGACGTGCCCGCCAGCCATTGGGCCGCGGGCTATATCGCCGCTGCCGTCAAGCTGGGGCTGACGGCGGGCTACCTGGACGGGCTGTACCGGCCCGACCAGCCCATCACCCTGGAGGAGGGGGTGACCATCGTGCTGCAGCTGCTGGGCTACGGCACCGGGGACTTCCCCGGCGGCTGGCCCGCCAGCCAGATGACCGCCTACCGCACCCTGGGCCTGGACGAGGGGATGACCGCCGCCCAGGGCGAGAGCCTCACCCGCCGGGACACCCAGCAGCTGTTCTACAACCTGCTGACCACCCGGGACAAGTCGGGCAGCTATTACCTCAACGTGCTGGAGCCGGCGCTCCAGGCGGTGGACGCCAACGGGACCATCAACGCCCTGGCCCTCATCAACGACGCCATGGAGGGACCCCTCGTGGCGGAGGGGAACTGGCAGTCCCTGCTGCCCTTCACCCTGAATGAGAACGCCACCCTGTACCGGGACGGGTCCAGGGTGAGCGCCGGGGCCATCCAGAGCCAGGACGTGCTCTACTATTCCGCCTCCCTCCGGGCGGTCTGGGCCTACTCCGACAAGGCCACCGGCACCTACACCGCCGCGGCTCCCTCCCTGTCCGCCCCCACCTCGGTGACGGTGGCGGGCCGGACCTATACGGTGGGCTCCGCCGCGGCCCAGCTGGCCCTGTCCGACGTGGGCGGCGCCAAACTGGGGGATACGGTCACCCTCCTGCTGGGGCGGGACGACACGGTGGCCGGCGTGATCCGGGGCGGCGCGGCCGCCTCCTCCGCCGTGGTGGTGGGCATGGTCACCGCCATCGGCAGGGGCACCTACTACGACCAGCAGGGGGCCGCCTACACCGCCCCCACCGTCACCCTGCTGGCCACCGACGGGAACAGCTACACCTACCCCGTGGCCACCGGCGTGACCTATGAGACGGGCGACCTGGTGAAGGTGGAGAGCGCCGGGGGCAGCCAGCCCGCGGTGTCGCGGCTGAACCGGCTGTCCCTCACCGGAAAGGTCAGCGCTGACGGCGGCAGCCTGGGCGGCACGCCCTTCGCCTCCGACGTGCAGATCCTGGACGCAGGGGAGTCCTCCGCCCTGCGGGTCTACCCCGGGCGGCTGGCGGGTGCGTCCCTGTCGGCGGACGACGTGCTCTATTACTCCAAGAACGCCGCCGGGGAGATCGACCGGCTGGTGCTGGATGACTTCACCGGCGACCTGTACCAGTACGCCGTGCTCACCAGGATCCAGGACCTGTCCACCGAGCTGAGCATCAACGTGATCTACACCTACCAGCTGGGCGATCAGGAGGTGACCTACCCCTCCTCCGGGGTGCGCTTCCCCGTCAGCTCCACCGGCCCGGTGCAGATCCGGGGGAACATCGACGGTATCACCCCCCTCACCGCGGTGAAGCTCACCTCCGCCGCGGGGGACACCGCCTGGGCGGGCAACCAGGCCTACACCCTGGCCGACGATGCGGTGATCTACGTCCAGAAGGACGGGAAATACTACACCGCCAGCCTGGACTACGTCACCGGCGGGGACTATACCCTCACCGGCTACTACGACAAGCCCATGGCCGACGGGGGCCGCATCCGCATCCTCATCGCCCGCTGAGCAGGGCGGAACAAAAAAGCCGCGGCGCGCAGAAGCTTCTGCGCGCCGCGTTCTTTTCTGCCTTGTGCGGGAGACGGCTCACTCCGCAGCCGTGCCGGCGGGCCGGGGAGCGTCCTGCTCGGAGCAGGCCTCTCCCTCCTCCGCTCCGGCGGGGCGGAGGGGGCGGCAGATCCCCTGGACCCGCTCCACCTTCTCCGACTCCCGGAAGTCGCCGCTGCGCACCTCGTCCAGCAGGGGAGCGAAGGCCTTCCAGTCCAGCGTCTCCTCCGCCTCCGACCAGAGGGTGTCGTACTCCTCGGACACCAGCTGGTAGAGCGGGCTGCGCCGCACCAAGTCGAAGGTGAAGAAGTCCTTTGCAGAGATGCGCCGGAATTCCTTGTCCCGGTTGTGGAGGTAGGGGCCGGTGACCAGATGGTCGTCCACCTTGTAGGTGTCGTTGAACAGGGGCTTGGAGGTGAAGCGCACCTGGCACAGGTTCTCCACGTCGGGGCTCTGCATCAGGGCGGCAAACACCCGGCCGTAGTTATCCATCACCTTGCTGTCCTTTCCGTAGACCGACTGGAAGGAGTTGGTCCAGGGCGGGCAGATCAGGATGCGCACCCGCACCCCCCGGGCGGCGGCCTCCCCGATGAGCTTGGAGAGCCCGGCGGTGAGGATCAGCCGGTAGCCCGACACCCACAGCTCATACCGGCAGTCCTCCAGCAGGTACTCCAGCAGGGAGGTCTTGTCGAAGTGGAGGTTGTTGATGCCGAACTCCTCGATGCTCTCCAGGAACACGTCGTTCTCGTAGGTGCGGAATTTCACATAGATGTCGGAGATCAGGCAGAAGATGGAGGCCAGCAGGGAGGTGGCGCAGGCCAGGGCCAGGTCGGGGGCGAACTCCAGCCGCTGCACGGCGGGCACCATGTACACGATCACCGACGCAATCACGCTGACGATCAGCAGGGCCAGCACATAGATGTTGCTGTCCAGCTTGTAGGCCTTGAGCTTTTTCCAGAACGAGAGCTTCCGATACATAGGTCATCCCTCCATAGAGTCAGATCGGGGGCCTTTTTCCTTGCAGTAGTATACGGTGTCCACCCCGCCGCCCCGGGCGCCCGGCTCCCGGCGGCACAGGGTGAAGCCCATCCGGTCCAGCACCTTCAGGTGGGCGGTGTTGGTGGACCAGGTGCGGGTGGCGAAGGCGGGGTCGGTGATGTCCGGCAGGGCCAGCAGCCGCTCGTAGAACCGGCGGGTGAGCTGCCTGCCCCGGTACTCCCGGCGCACGATGATGGTGCTCACGTAGCACACCGTCCGTCCCCCCAGCGCCTCCACCCGGCGGCCCGGGGTGAAGGAGAAAAACCCGGCCACGGTATCCCCGTCCATGGCCAGCAGGAAGGACTGCTGTCTCAGAGCCTGGAAATAGGCGGTGGGCTTGGGGTCGGCGCCAGGGTGGAGCAGGTCGGACTGGGAGGTGTCCCGCCGGCCGGACAGGGGGGGCACGAAGGCCGTGTCGTAATCGCACAGCATCTGCCACACCTGCTCCAGCAGGCCGGGGTCGGTGAGCTGGGGGCGGTAGTCGATCCGGAGCATGGGGGCCTCCTTTCCTGCCGCGGGGAAATGGTGGGAATGATAGAGGATTATACCACAGATCGCCGCCGGTTGGAAGGGGGGAAACGAAACCGCCCCGCCGGGAGGGCGGGGCGGAGGGTCAGCGCAGCCAGAGGGCGAAGGGGATCAGCAGGGCCAGCGCCCCGAAGTTGAGGGCGGAGAACGCCCCTAAGTAGCGCCCCGGCCGGGCCTGGGGCAGGGCGGCGTAGTACTTGAAGGAGATCAGGCTGGCCAGGGAGGCGATCAGGGTGCCCAGCCCGCCCAGGTTCACCCCGGTGAGCAGGCCCTGCCAGTCGTCGGTGAAGCCGGCCAGCAGCACGGCGGCGGGCACGTTGCTGATCACCTGGCTGGCCAGGATGGAGGTCAGCAGGGCGCTGTGCTCCATCAGGCGGGACAGGCCGTCCCGCACCAGGGGGATATTGCCCAGGTTGCCCGAGAAGATGAAAAAGCACACGAAGGTGAGCAGCAGGCAGTAGTCCACCCGCCTGAGCAGGGGCCGGTCGGTGACCAGGAAGGCGGCGGCCACTACGGCGGTGAGGGGGGCGTAGGGCAGCACCCGGAACACCGCCAGCAGGCACAGCACGAACAGGAACAGGCACAGACCCAGCTGCCGGGGCCGCTGAAGGGCCACCTCCTGGCCGAAGGAGACCTGGATGATGTCCCCCGGGACCAGCAGGGTCAGAACGGCCAGGCCCACCAGGCTCATTAGGGTCAGAGGGAGCACGGTGCGGAAAAACGCTCCGGCGGAGAGACTGAACTGGGCGTAGAGGAACAGGTTCTGGGGGTTGCCCACCGGGGTGGCCATGCTGCCCAGGTTGGCGGCCACCGTCTGCAGCACGATGACCCGCAGGATCAGGTTCTCCCGGCCCACCAGGCGGAGCACCAGGATGGCGAAGGGGACGAAGGTGATCAGGGCCACGTCGTTGGTGACCAGCATGGAGGAGAAGAAGGGCAGGGCCACCAGGAGCAGGGCCAGGGTGCGCACCCGGTGCTGGCCGGAGAGCAGCCGCTGGGCCAGCAGGGCGAACAGACCGCAGGCCTGCAGCCCGGCCACCACGGCCATCAGGCAGAACAGCAGGCACAGCACCCGGAAATTCAGGTAGGAGAGATAGGCCGCCGAGGGGGGCACCGCGAAGGCGGACAGCGCGGCGGCCAGGGCGGCCACGGTGAGCACCGGCTCGCGCCGGACGAAGGAGCGCAGGATGGACAAGGTCAAAACCTCTCTCTCAGATCATGGCTTCGTCCATCATAGCACCTTGGCGGAAAATGTCAACCGGGAAAGGGGCTCAGCTCAGCAGCAGCTCCAGCTCCTCCAGGGCAAGCCCCGGATTGGCCGCCAGGGTGATGCCGTAGCCGATCACCTTGGACAGGTCGGCCACCCGGCTGTCGATGTCCCGGGGGGTGACCATGAGGCTGCCCCCCAGACCGGCCAGGGCGTCCGGGTCCAGCTCGGGCCGGCCGGCCTGGGCCAGGATGTCGGCGGTGAGGGTGCCGGCGTCCACCACGGTGGGCACCCCCACGGCGATGACGGGCACTCCCAGAGTCTCCCGGTCCAGGGCCCGGCGGTGGTTGCCCACCCCTGAGCCGGGGGCGATGCCTGTGTCGGACAGCTGCACGGTGGTGCACACCCGGCTGACGCTCCTCGAGGCCAGGGCGTCCACCGCGATGACGCAGCCGGGGGCGATGCTGTCGGCCACCGCCCGGATCAGCTGGCTGCTCTCCACTCCGGTGGTGCCCAGCACCCCGGCGGACAGGGCGGCCACCGGGCGGATGCCCACCAGGGGCAGCTCCCCGGCCAGGTGGCGGGTGACCAGGGTGTGGTCGTGGACCAGAGGGCCCACCGCGTCGGGGGTGATGGCCCGGTTGCCCAGCCCGGCCACCAGCACGCCCCCTTCGGCGGGGAGCAGCTCACCAAGCGCCCCCGCCACCGCCCGCACCGCCCGGGGGAAGGCGTCCGCCTCCCGGCGTTCCAGACCGTCCAGGTAGAGGGTGAGGTAGGTCCCCTGGGGCTTGCCCAGCGCCCGGGCCCCCTCCAGCGAGGTGATGCGGATGCGGGTCTGGCGGAAGCCCTCCCGCTCATCGTCCCGGGCCTCCACCCCGGGCAGCTCGCCGGCGGCCGCCGCGCTCTGCCGCCAGAGCTCCCGGGCCTCGGCGGCCAGATCAGTGCGCTGGGTCAGCATAGGCACACTCCCTTTCACGCAAGATGTTGTGCCCCGCGGGCACGCTGTCCTCTATCTTTTGCACTCAGAAGAAGGTTATCCAAAAAAGAGGAAAAAATCGAAAAAAACAGTTGCTTTTTTTGAAGTTGGATGGTAAAATACATATCTGCACAGATTGTGCGGACAGTAAAAATCGGAGGAGGTGTTTGGTTTGCCGAATATTAAGTCTGCCAAGAAGCGGGTGCTGGTGAACAAGACCAAGGCCATGCAGAACAAGATCGCGAAGTCCGAGCTGAAGACTACTTTGAAGAAGTTTGACGCCGCGGTGGCTGATGGCAACCGCAGCGAGGCCGATAGCGCTTACAAGGTGGCTGTGAAGGCGGTTGACAAGGCTGCGAACAAGGGCCTGCTGCACAGAAACAACGCCGCGAACAAGAAGAGCGCCATGACCCTGAAGCTGAACAAGCTGGAGGGCTGATGCAGGACAGAAAACCGTCTGCGTAAGCAGACGGTTTTTGTTTTGTCCGGAAGCAGGGAAAGGCCGTGCCGTCCTCGTAGGACGGCACGGCCTTTGGCATGTCGGGGACTCACCCCTGCCGCCGGGGCGGCGGCGCGGGGGGCGGCGGGGCGGACCGGGGGGTCAGCCAGCGGCCGAACTTGTAGTAGAGGAGCATGGCCGCCGAGGTGCAGGTCCAGGTGATGGGATAGCTGGCCAGCACCACGGGGATGGTGTGGTACAGGGGGACCACGGTGAACAGCCAGGTCAGGCGCAGGCAGCACACCCCCAGCACCGAGATGAGCATGGGCACCAGTGACCGGCCTGCCCCCCGGATGGCGCCCGAGAGGATCTCCACCAGCACATAGGTCACATAGGCGGGGGAGAGGAAGTGGATGATCTGCACGCCCACGGTGAGCACGTCGGGATCGGGGATGAAAATGCCCAGGATCTGCCGGGAGAGGAGCAGCAGGATGGCGCTGATGCACAGGGCGATGCCCGCCGCCATGGCGGCGGCGATGCGCACGCTCTTCTTCAGCCGGTCGTACTTGCCCGCGCCGTAGTTCTGGCCGGCGAAGGTGGTCAGCGCCTGGGACAGGGCATTGAGGGTCATCCAGTAGATCACGTCCACCTTGCCGTAGGCCGTCCAGGCGGCCACGGCGTTGGTGCCGAAGGAGTTGATGGCGGTCTGGATGACGATGTTGGAGGCGTTGTACATCACCGACTGCAGGGCGGTGGGCATGCCCACCCGCATCTCGTCCAGCAGGGGGCGGGGATGGGGCCACAGGTCCCGGAGGTAGAGCTGGAAGGGGGCGCCGGCGGCCCGGGTCAGGCACAGCACCACCAGCGCGGCGGAGAGCAGCTGGGAGCAGACGGTGGCGATGGCCACCCCCATCACGTCCAGATGGAAGCCCATCACCAGCACCAGGTCCAGCACGATGTTGCACAGGGAGGCGGCCATGAGGAAGTAGAGGGGGCGGCGGGAGTCGCCCACCGCCCGGAGCACGCCGGTGCCCATGTTGTAGATGACGTTGGGGATCATCCCCAGAAAGTAGATGCGCAGGTAGGTGATGGCGCCGGGCAGGGCCTCGGGGGTGGTGTTCATGGCCCGCAGGGCCAAGGGGGTGAGCAGAAAGCCGGCCACGCAGAACACGGTGCCGATCAGCACGGCCAGGGCCATGGCGGTGTGGACGCTGCGGTGGACGTGCTCGTTCCGGCGGGCGCCGTAGTGCTGGGCGATGACCACCACCGCGCCGCTGGACAGCCCGGTGAAGATGCCCACCGTCAGGTTGACGATCACGCTGGTGGAGCCCACCGCCGCCAGGGCGGCCTTGCCCACCAGCCGGCCCACCACCAGGGTGTCCACCGTGTTGTACAGCTGCTGGAAGAAGGTCCCCAGCCACAGGGGGAAGAAGAAGCCCAGCAGCTGCTTCCAGATGACGCCCTGGGTGATGTCACCGGTCTGCTGGCGTAAAAGACCCATTTGGACACCTCCCGGAAAGAAAATAGGGGCGGGAGAACCGCTCCGCAGGAAATTGTACTCGGTTCCCATTGGAAAGACAAGGGGCAAAGTCCACGATTTTCCCCCGGGGAAAGGGCCGGTTCTCCGCTGACGGTGCCGGAAGATCGGGCGGGGTGACAAAATCCGGTTGGCAAGCGGGTGGAATTGTCTTATAATAAGAGGACTACGAGAGAGAAGGCCGCGCCCGGGCAGACCGCCGGGGGCGGCCCTGCCGGAACCTGTGCCCCGCCCGGGGCGGACGGCCCCGGGGCGGAGGAGGGAAACGGACGGGATGGACCCCTTGATACACACGCTGCTCATCGTCTGCCCCCTGGTGTTCCTGGGCGGGGTGGTGGACGCGGTGGCGGGGGGCGGCGGGCTGATCACCCTGCCGGCCTACCTGCTGGCCGGGCTGCCCCCCCACAGCGCGGCGGCCACCAACAAGTGCAGCTCCATGTTCGGCACCCTGCTGAGCACCGTGCGCTACCTGCGCCACGGCTGCTGGCACCGGCCCACGGCGGCGGTGTCGGTGGCGGGGGCGCTGCTGGGCTCCTGGCTGGGCGCCCAGCTGAACATGTTCCTGGACGAGAAGTATCTCTACTGGGTGCTGCTGTGCGCCCTGCCGGTGGCGGCGGTGGCCATCGCCCTCAAGCCGGACCTGGGCGCCCGGGACCGGACGGCGGTCCATTCCGCCGGCGTGCTGCGGGTGCGCTGCGCCGCCATCGCCCTGGCGCTGGGCTGCTACGACGGGTTTTTCGGCCCGGGGACGGGCACCTTCCTGCTGCTGGCCCTGTCCGTCTTCTGCGGCTTCGACCTGCTCACCGCGTCGGGCAACACCAAGCTGATGAACCTGTCCTCCAACGTGGCGGCCTTCACCGCCTTCGCCCTGGGGGGCAAGACGGTGTGGGCCGTGGGGCTGACGGCGGCTGCGTTCGGCATGCTGGGCAACTATGTGGGCAGCGGCCTGGCCCTGAAAAACGGCGCGAAGGTGATCCGGCCCATGCTCCTGCTGGTGCTGGCCCTGCTGGTGGGGCGGCTGGCATGGGAGCTGGCGGCCTGAACGGGCCATGGCCCGGGAGAGGAGGCGGCGCGATGCACAAACGGCTGTGGGACAGCACCCCCGTGTGGGTGGTGCGGGAGACGGTGAACCTCTACTTTGAAAAGAACGTGGCCCGGGCCGCCGCCGCCCTGGCCTATTTCCTGCTGCTGACCTTCTTTCCCCTGCTCATCTGCGTCAACGCCTTCGTGGGCATGCTCCAGCTGGACCGGCAGGTGGTGTTCCAGACCCTGGCGGAGTTCGTTCCGGTCAACGCCGCCAGCCTGGTGGGGGAATATGTGGGCTATATTTCGGAGAACCAGTCCGCCGCCCTGCTCACCGCGGGCATCGTGGCGGTGCTGGTGTCCGCCTCGGCGGCCCTGCGCACCCTGCTGGACGCCATGGACGCCATCCACGACCGCCCCCGGCAGGGCGGCTTCGGCCGGCTGGTGTTCAGCGTGGTGCTCTCCCTGCTGCTGCTGATCACCGTCTACCTGTCCATGGTGGTGGTGCTCACCGGAGACTGGTTCCTCACCCTGCTGGAGCAGCTCATCCCCCCCGCCCTGCTGCGGCTGATCGACTTTCCCGGGGTGAGCGGGCTGTGGAACTGGATGAAATTCCTGCTGCTGTTCTGCTTCGTGATGCTGCTGGTGCTGGCCCTGTACCGCATCGGCGCGCCCCGGCGGATGCAGCCCGGGCCCCGGGCCCCGGTGATCACCGGGGGCGTGCTGGCCTCCATCGCCCTGGTGCTGGCCTCGGCGGTGTTCTCCTGGTTCATCGGGATGTCCTCCCGGTATTCTCTGCTGTACGGGTCGCTGGCCTCGGTGATCATCCTGATGGTGTGGCTCTACCTGTGCGGCACCATCCTGCTGCTGGGCAGCGTGTTCAACCGGGTGTGGTACCGCCACCGGCTGCGCCGGCGCATCCGGCGGCTGGATGAGATGGAAAAGCCGGACGGCCCCTGCACAAACAGATCCCCCGGGGAGGAAGCTGACGCTCCTGCTCCGGGGGTTTTTGCGCATATGGGGCGTTTCAGCCCAGGATGACCGCCCCGGCCACCACCGTGTCCCCGTCGTACAGGGCCAGGGTCTGGCCGGGGGTGATTGCCCGCTGGGGCTCATCAAAGACCACCGAGAGGGTGTCCTCCCCGGTCTGGACCACGGTGCAGGGCTGCTCCCGGTGGCGGTAGCGGATCTTGGCCAGCAGACGCACGGGGCCGTCCAGCCGGTCGCAGGCCAGCAGGTTCAGCTTCCCTGCCCGCAGCCGGCCGGTGTACAGCGCCTGGTCGGGGGCGAGCACCACCGCGTTGCGCCCGGCGTCCTTCTCCTTGACATACAGCGGGGCGGGCAGCGCCAGGCCCAGCCCCCGCCGCTGGCCCACCGTGTAGTGGATGATGCCCCGGTGGGCGCCCAGAACGCCGCCCTGCTCGTCCAGGAAGGGGCCGGGGGGATAGTCCCGCCCGGTGTACCGGCGGATGAAGGCGGCGTAGTCCCCGTCGGGGATGAAGCAGATGTCCTGGCTGTCCCCCCGGTCGGCGTTGGGCAGGCCGCTCTCCCGGGCCAGCTCCCGGACCTGCTGCTTGGTCAGCTCCCCCAGGGGGAACACCGTCCGCTCCAGCTGGGCCCGGGTGAGGGAGCACAGGGCGTAGCTCTGGTCCTTGGCCGGGTCCAGCCCCTTTTTCAGCAGGGGACGGCCCGTGCCGTCCCGGCCGGTGCGGGCATAGTGCCCGGTGGCCATCCGGGCGCAGCCCAGCGCCTCGGCCTGCTCCAGCAGGACGGCGAACTTCACCATCCGGTTGCACCCCACACAGGGGTTGGGGGTCTCCCCCCGCTCATAGCTGGCGGCGAAGGGGCCGGCCACCTCCCGGCGGAACAGGTCAGAGCGGTCCAGCACGGTCAGCTCCATGCCCAGCGCGTCCGCCGCTGCCCGGGCGGCCGCGGCGGGGTCCTCCCCGGCGGCGGGGCACAGCCCGTCCAGCAGCTGAAGGTTGAGCCCCACCGGCTCCAGCCCCTGCCGGCGCAGCAGCAGGGCGGCGGCGGAGCTGTCCACTCCGCCGCTCATGGCCACCAACACTCTCTCAGACAAGGCGCGTTCCTCCCGTCACGGTTCTGATGCTGCCGTCCCGCCTGACCGGAGCAGGGCGCGGATCTGACCGGCGGCGGAGAAGGCGGGCCTGGCGGCGCCGAAGCAGCGCGCGTCCAGACAGTCGGCCAGCTGCTCCAGCAGGGGGGCCAGCCGGTCCCGGCGGGCCGGGTCGGCCAGGGGCAGCAGGCGCAGGAAATAGCTGCGGTAGGTCTCCCCCGGTGCCCGGGGGGCGTGGTGCCGCCGGCCCCACCGCTCCAGCCAGACCAGCGTGCCCATGGGGGAGCCGCGGCGCAGGGTGAGCAGCAGGGCGAACTTCAGCCGGAACAGCAGCCCGGCCAGCCACCGGCCCAGGGCGCCCGCGTTTCCGGCGCGGCGGACCTGCCGCCGGGCGGGGGCGGCCACGTCCAGGTGCAGCCGCACCCGGCGCATCCGGATCAGGAGGAAGACCAGCACGCCCACTGCCAGCACTGCCGCCACGATGCCCAGAGCGATGAGCAGCCGGGGGTCCAGCACCACCTGGCTCAGCTCCTCCTCCCCGGACACGGCGCCCATGGACTCGGCGGGAGGCGGCGCCCCCTCCTGCTCCAGGGGCGGGAACAGGCTGGACAGCCAGGTGAAGAAGCGGTCGATCAGGCCCCACAGGCCGCCCAGCAGACCCAGCGCGCCCTGGAGCAGGGCGGCCACGGCGGAGCGGGCGCCTCCGGCGAGGAAGCGCACGAAGAGGTACAGCAGCACTCCGATGACTCCCAGCAGGCCCACGGACAGCAGCGCGCCGCCCAGCCGGGAGCCGTAGACCACCTCCTGGCTCTCCCCGAAGGTGCGCAGGGCCAGCAGGCAGGCCAGGCTGACCAGCAGCCCGGCGGGATAGGGCAGCAACTGCTCCACCGGCATCCCGCCGCCCTCGTGGATGAGGGCGGCCCAGATGGTGCACAGCACGATCACGTCGCACTGGGTGAGCAGCCGGGGCACGGTGACGGGGCGGAAGGCGGTGTACAGGCACAGGCCCCAGCCCGCGGCCACGATCAGCCCGGCGAACACCCCGCTGCCCACGCCGGGCAGCACGGCCAGCCGCAGCACCAGCACCTCCACGCCAGCCAGGGCCAGCAGGGCGCACGCCGCCAGGGCGGGCAGAGGGATGCCCCGGCGGAGCAGCAGCACGCAGAGCAGGTAGACCGCCGCCAGCGCGGCGAACAGGGGCAGGGCGGGCAGGGTGGGCAGCGGGTCCAGCCGGAACTGGAAGGTGAGGAACAGCACGTGGAAGGGCAGGCAGAACAGGCCGCAGTAGAAGGCTCCCGCCGTGATCTGAGTGCGGTTATCCATGGCTTCCACCTCGCTCCAGCTGCCGGAGAGGCAGGACGGGACAGCCCGCCAGGGGATCGCGCCCGCCGTCCTTCGCCCTGTCGTCCTCATAGGGCAGGGCCAGCAGGCGGCCCGGGTCCAGCTGCCGGAGCAGCGGGCCGCAGGCCAGGCGGGCGCGGCTGTGGGTGATCAGGCACAGCTGGCCCACCGAGTTCTGCAGGGAGGCCAGCAGCGCGCCGGGAAACAGGCCGCCGGCGGTGTCCCCGTCGAAGCCGGCCAGCTGGAAGAGAAGATCGGACAGCGTGAGGGAGCGGTCGTCGGGGGGCAGGTCCACGTTGGGGCTGCGCCCCGTCTGGGGCAGGGACAGCCCGCAGCGCACCCCCGCCAGATCCAGCTCCACCAGCAGGGAGCTGAGGAGGGACAGGGCGTGCTCCAGCTCCTCATTGCCCTCCGACAGGCCCAGGAAGGAGGCTCCGTCGAAGATGAAGTGGATGGTGCGGGGCTGGATGGTGTCGTACTCCCGCACCAGCACCCCCTGCTGCCGGGCGGCCATGCGCCAGTCGATGCGCTTCCAGCTGTCCCCCGGGCGGTAGGACCGGACATTTTTCATCACGGTCACGTCCTCCAGCCAGCCCCGGGCGCCGGTCTGCCCGTTCCACAGGTTCTTGAGGAAGGGACCCGGGTCCACCGCCACCCGCCGGGGGTAGACGGCGAAGGTGGGCACGTGGGGCAGCGGACAGGGGGCGGCGGTCTGGGTCAGGCCGAAGCCGTCCCCCGAGCGCAGCTGGATGGCGCCCAGCTGGTAGATGCCCCGCCGTCGGGCGGCCCACACGGTGTCCCAGCTCACCGACTGGAACCCCATGAGAAAGGCCAGCCGCTTGCGGTACAGGGCGGCGGGGGCGTTCTCCTCCGCCGTGCGCTCCATCTCGGACAGCTCATAGCGCTCGAAGCCGTCCAGCGGCTCCATGCACCCGTTCACCGGCATCTCCTGGCACAGCTCCAGCCAGGTCAGGGGCAGGGGCTTG
>CALXCT010000087.1 GCA_944386865.1 uncultured Oscillospiraceae bacterium
GGGAGAACCGGGCCCTCCGCCAGAAGGTGGAGGAGGCCCTGATGCGGGCCCACGGCTCCTTTACCGTGGCCTCCGCCCTGATGTCCGCCGAGATGCTGGAGCAGTCCCTGCTCTACCCCAAGCAGAGCGTGGAGCTGGACATGACCTTCCAGAACATCATGTCGGTGAACGTGCCCGAATACCACTTCAAGACCCGCAGCGACAACCCGGGCGAGGTCTATCCTTACGGCTTTGCCAACACCTCCGGTGAGCTGGACGACGCGGTGGACGCCCTGTCCTCCGTGTTCCAGGACATGCTGCGTCTGGCCCAGATCGAGAAGACCAGCCAGCTGCTGGCCGAGGAGATCGAGAAGACCCGCCGGCGCGTCAACGCCCTGGAGTATGTCAAGATCCCCGAGATGCAGGAAAATATCAAGTATATCACCATGAAGCTGGACGAGAACGAGCGTTCCAACACCATCCGGCTGATGAAGGTGAAGGATATGATCCTGAAGGAGGCCATCGAGGAGCGCCGGGAGGAGGACGCCAAGGCTGTGGCGAGCTTCCAGGCCGACAACGCCCAGGTGTGACCCCTGTCCCCAAGGCAAAACAGAAGCAGGCCCCGCCGCGTCCGCGGCGGGGCCTGCATTTCTCTCCCGGCCCCGGGCGGCGGAGGAGAGGGAGGCGCCTGCCCGGCCCTCTGCCGACTCCTGCAGCGGCGCGGGGAGTGACACATTGCCCGGCATGCCCGGGGACGCGGTCCCCGCCCCGCTGAAGCCTTGCCCGTGCCGCCTCGCCGGAAGCCGGGAGGGCCATTCATGGTCTCTCCCCGGCCCCGGCCCCGGGAGTCCTCCGGCCTCCGGGCCGCCCCGGAAGGGGAGGAGAACGCGCGCCGGGCTTGCAATGGGGCAGGATCTGTGCTACAATACCCATAATCATGCGATGTTTCGCAGGAAAAACAACATAGAAAGCGGAGTTGATTAGTTCCCAAATGGACAGTGCCAGTATTATCATGATCGTAGCCATCGTATGCCTTGTGGGCATGTCGGCCTTCTTCTCCGCCACGGAGACTGCCTTCTCCTCCATGAACCGCATCCGGCTGAAGAGCCGGGCGGACGACGGGGACAAGCGGGCCGCCCTCGCCCTGAAGCTGAGCGAGGACTACGACCGGCTGCTCTCCACCATCCTGATCGGCAACAACATCGTCAACATCACCGCCACCACCATCGGTACGGTGCTGTTCACCAAGCTGATCCCCCTCTACGGCCCCACGGTGTCCACCGTGGTGCTCACCGTGGTGGTCCTGATCTTCGGAGAGATCAGCCCCAAATCCCTGGCAAAGGAGTCCGCGGAGCGCTTCGCCATGGCCTCCGCCCCCGTGATCCGGCTGTTTCTGATCATCCTGCGGCCCCTCAACGCCCTGTTCTCCCTGTGGAAGAAGCTGCTCAACAAGGTCTTCAGCCACACTGAGGACGAGGGCATCACCGAGGAGGAGCTGATCACCATGGTCAGCGAGGCGGAGAACGAGGGCGGGCTGGACGCCCATGAGAGCCAGCTCATCCGCGCCGCCATCGAGTTCAACGACCTGGAGGTGGAGGAGATCCTCACCCCCCGGGTGGACATCGAGGCCGCCCCTGATGACTGTCCCATGGAGGAACTGGGCAGCCGGTTCGCCGCCAGCGGCTATTCCCGCCTGCCCATCTACTCGGAGAATATCGACAACATCATCGGTGTCATCCACGAGAAGGACTATTACGCCGCCCGCAGCCGGGGGATCACCGAGGTGGCCAGCCTGGTCACCCCCGTGATCTATACCACCGGCACCACCAAGATCTCCAGCCTGCTGCGCACCCTTCAGCGCACCAAGAACCACATGGCCATCGTGGTGGACGAATACGGCGGCACCGAGGGCCTGGTGACCCTGGAGGATATCCTGGAGGAGCTGGTGGGCGAGATCTGGGACGAGCACGACGAGGTCATCGAGACCTTCGCCCGGCAGGAGGACGGCAGCTACCTCATCGCCTGCAGCGCCAACCTGTCGGATATGTACGACCTGTTCGCCATCAGCGGCGAGTGCGACTCCACCACCGTCAGCGGCTGGGTGATGGAGCAGATCGACCGCATCCCCCGGGAGGGCGACCACTTTACCTATGAGAACCTGGACATCACCGTGACCCGGGTGGACCACCGGCGTGTGCTGGAGATCCGGGTGCGGCAGCTGGAGGAGACGGCGGAGAGCGAGCAGTAAGCCGTCCCGGACAGAACAGAGCGGCCCAGGCGCATGGCGGTGCCGTGCGCCTGGGCGTTTTTTGAGGGGGGAGCGCGGTGGACTATCAGCTGATCCGGTCCCGGCGGCGCACGCTGGCCATGGAGATCGACCGGGAGGGCCGGGTGGTGGTGCGCGCCCCGGCGCTGCTGCCCCGCTGGGAGATCGACCGCTTCGTGGCTGCCCACGAGGACTGGGCCCGGAAGCACCTGGAGCGCCGGCGGGCCTGGCGGGAGGCCCACCCGGATCCGGACGCGGCGGAGCAGACGCGGCTGCGCGCGCTGGCCAGGGAGGTACTGCCCCGACGCGTAGATTATTTTTCCAAGCTGATGGGGGTGGAGCCCGCAGGGGTGAAGATCACCTCCGCCCGGGGGCGGTTCGGCAGCTGCAGCGGGAAAAACAGCCTGTGCTTTTCCTGGCGGCTGATGGCCTACCCCATGGAGGCGGTGGACTACGTGGTGGTCCACGAGCTGGCCCACATCACCCACAAAAACCACGGCCCGGACTTTTACCGCCGGGTGGAGCAGTTCCTGCCCGACTGGCGCGCGCGCCGCGCCCTGCTGAAAGGATGAGAGACCATGAAGGATGAACGCCCCGAGATCCAGCTGCCCACCCTGATGTTCTTCCAGAACGGAAACGGCTGGAAGGGCAGCAGCGGCCTGCTGTGCTTCCAGGTGGAGCCGGCCCAGGGGGAGGAGGAGAAGGAGCTGCCCGCGTGCGTGTGGTGCGGGCCCTTCTGCCGGGAGCTGTCCCAGCTGGACGACAGCGCCCGGTTCCCCCTGAGCGAGGAGGGGCTGGCGGCGCTGACCGGCTGGCTGCGGGACTGGGCGGCGCGGATGAACGAACATCCCACCCGCACCCCCCAGGAGACCCGGGCCTACCGGGACAGCGTGCGCCGGGGCGAGCAGGGTGGAGCATGACAAAAAGCGGGACGCCCGGGCTTTCGCACCGGGCGTCCCGCCGCCGCGGCGATGTCTGATCCCATCGCCGTGCCGTGTTTCGCTTTGAGAGTAGAGAAAGGGAAATAGAAAGGAGATGAAAACTTGCTGTTTGCTCCAGCAAGGTTATAGTACCAGACCCCGGGGGGAAAGTGTTGACTAATTTGAGAAGAAATTTTGAAGAATTTGTGAACCGACGGGAAAGGGCGGGATCGCCCGCGCCGGGGGCGGAAGAACCCGCGCAGGGAGCCCCCTCCGGTCCGGGTCCCGCCGGCGGCACGGAGGACAGGAGGCGCGCGGGGATGCGCTACTATTTCGCCCCCATGGAGGGGGTCACCGGGGTGGCCTTCCGGCAGGTCCACCGCCGGTTCTTCCCGGAGGCCGACCGGTACTATATGCCCTTTGTCTCCCCCACCCGGGACCACTGCTTCACCCCCCGGGAGAGGCGGGAGGTGCTGCCGGAGCACAATGAGGGGGTGCCCGCCGTCCCCCAGCTGATGACCCACAGCGCCGAGGACTTCCTCTGGGCCGCAGGGGAGCTGAAGGCCATGGGCTACGGCGAGGTGAACCTGAACCTGGGCTGCCCCTCGGGCACGGTGACCGCCAAGAAGAAGGGGGCAGGCTTCCTCAGCGTCCCCGACCAGTTGGAGGCCTTCCTGGACCAGGTGTTTGAGCGCACCCCCCTGCCCGTGTCCATCAAGACCCGGCTGGGGATGAACGACCCGGCGGAGTTCCCGGCGCTGCTGGAGCTGTTCGCCCGCTATCCCGTGGCCGAGCTGACCATCCACCCCCGGGTGCGGCAGGACTTCTACCGCCATCCCGTGCGGCTGGAGTCCTTTGCCTGGGCGTTGGAGCACTATCCCGGCCCGGTGTGCTACAACGGCGGACTGGTGACGGCGGCGGACTGCGCCGAGCTGACGGAGCGGTTTCCGGGCGTAAGCGCGGTAATGCTGGGCCAGGGGCTGCTGGCCGACCCGGCCCTGATCCGCCGGACCAAGGGCGGGCCGCCTGCCGGCCGGGAGGAGCTGGAGGCCTATCACGACGCGCTGTTCGAGAGCTACTGCGCCCGGTTCCAGAGCCCCAAAAACGCCGCCTTCCACATGAAGGAGCTGTGGCACTACATGCTGGGACTGTTCGACGGCCGGGAAAAGCTGGCCCGCCGCCTGCGCAAGAGCCAGGACGGGCCGGAGTATCAGAGCGTGGTAAAGGAGATCTTCCGCACCCTGCCCCTCCGGGCGGACGCAGAGAAGATCTGGTAATCTGCCGCCGGGGGAGCCGGCGGGAAGGAGGAATCGTCATGATCACACTGGCACAGAGGATCGAGCAGCTGCGCACCGAGAAGGGGCTCAGCCGGCCCGCCCTGTCCGCCGCCCTGGGCCTGCCCAAAAACGCGGCGGAGAAGTTCGAGACCGGGCGGCAGACCCCCACCCAGGAGCAGCAGGGGAAGCTCGCCGCCTTTTTCGGGGTGTCCCTGGCCTATCTCCGGGGGGAGAGCAGCGACCCCACCCGGCAGGACAGCTGGATGGAGGAGGCCTATGACCAGCCGGAAGAGCCCGCCCCCGCGCCCCGGCAGAGGCCCAGGGCCGCCCGGCCCGCCGCCCCCCAGGGGGGACAGGGCCAGGCCTCGGTGCTGGACGCCTTTGTCCGCAACGGGGAATTCCGGCAGCTGCTGCGGGACACCGTGCTGGAGGTGCTCCGCTCCCCCGAGGGGCAGGAGCTGCTCTCCCGCACCGTGCGCAGGGAGCTGGACCGCCAGAAATGAACCGAGGCGGACGGACCGTCCGCAACGGAGAACGGAAAGAGCGCCGGGCCATTTGGCCCGGCGCTCTGCTTTTCCCTGGTTCAGTCGCCAACCATGATGCGCAGGATCTCCCGGTCGGTCTCCCGCATGCCCTCCCGGGCCATGCGGCCCACGTTCTCGATGGTGTTGTCCACGCCCTTGGTGACGATGCCGTCCCCGGCGTAGAACTGCTGGCCGTTGAGGAAGAGCTTGTAGCCGAAGATGCCCGCGTCCACCGCCGCGGCGATCTTGGCGGCGCAGGAGGGCTTGGCCCCGTCGCAGGTCATGCCAGACAGGATGGCCAGAGCGTTGACCACCGTGTGGGCCACCTCCTCGTAGCCGCCGCCGTAGAGGGTGACGATGCCCGCCGCCGCCCCGATGCCGGCGCTCACCGCGCCGCAGAAGGCGGACAGGCGGCCGATGCCCGTCTTCTGGTGGATGGTCACCAGGTTGGACACGATCAGTGCCCGGCACAGCTCGTCCTCGCTCTTGTCCAGCGCCCGGGCAAAGACCACCACCGGCAGGGAGGCGGTCATCCCCTGGTTGCCGCTGCCCGAGACGATGACCACCGGCAGGCTGCACCCGCTCATCCGGGCGTCGCTGCCCGCGGCGGCGTAGGCCTTGGCCCGGAGCACCAGGTCGGCGCTGTCGTACTGGCTCATGAGGGTTTTGCCCACCTGGGCGCCCCAGCTGCCCTGCAGGCCCTCCTCGGCGATGGCGGTGTTGTACGCCACCTGCCGCAGCAGGATGTCCCGCACCTGGGACAGGTCCACCGTCCGGGCGAAGGTGAGGATATCGGCCACGTTGAGCACGCTCCGGTCGGTCAGCCCGCCCTCCTGGGCCCCGGCATCCCCCGAGCGGAACAGGACGGCGCCGTCCCGCTCCAGCAGGATGATGTTGGTGTGGTAGTTGGAGATCACCACCCGGGCGGTGTGTTCCCCCGCCCACATGCGCAGGTCCAGGTAGAAGTTCTCCGTGCTGTCCGACAGCTCCACCCGGATCTCATGGCTGTCCAGGTAGGCGCGGATGTCGCCGTGGCGCTCCGGCGGGATATGGGAGACCACCTCCAGCACGGCCCCGGCGTCCCCCGCCACCGCGCCGGCGGCCACCGAGGCCTCCAGCCCCTTCAGCCCGCCGGTGTTGGGCACGATGACGCTTTTGACGTTTTTGATGATATTGCCGCTGACCGACAGCAGGCAGCGCTCGGGCAGCGCGCCCAGCACCTCGCGGCACTTGGCGGCGGCGTAGGCCACGGCGATGGGCTCGGTGCAGCCCATGGCGGGCACCAGCTCCTCCCGCAGGATGCGCACGTAGGCGGCGGTCCGCTCAGGGGACAGGGGCTGGACGGGGGCGCGGCCGGCGGCCTGGTGACAGACAGGCTCCATAACGATCAACTCCTGTTATGAGGTGGGGGTGGGACGGGGTCAGCCGTTTTCCAGGGGGAAATGGCAGGCGCAGCGGTGCCCGCCCCCCAGGTCCCGCAGCTGGGGCGGGGGCTCCTGGGCGCAGATGTCCCGGGCGTAGGGGCAGCGGGTGTGGAACCGGCAGCCGCTGGGGGGCGCGATGGGGCTGGGCACCTCGCCGGTGAGCAGGTCCTTGTCCTCCTTGCGCAGGTCCGGGTCGGGCAGGGGCACCGACTCCATCAGGAACTTGGTGTAGGGGTGCCGGGGGCGGGAGTACAGCTCCTCCGCCGGGCCGATCTCGCAGATACGGCCCAGGAACATCACGCACACCCGGTCGGACAGGTAGCGCACCACGCTCAGGTCGTGGGAGATGAACAGGTAGGTCAGATGGAACTCCTGCTGCAGGTCCTGCAGCAGGTTCAGGATCTGAGCCTGGATGGACACGTCCAGGGCGGACACCGGCTCGTCGCACACCACCAGCTCGGGCTGCAGGGCCAGCGCCCGGGCGATGCCGATGCGCTGGCGCTGGCCGCCGGAGAACTGGTGGGGGTAGCGGTTATAGTACTCCGGGCGGATGCCGATGCGCGCCATCAGGGCGCGCACCCGCTCCTCCCGCTCCTTCTTGCTGGCGCAGAGCTTGTGGATCTTCAGGGGCTCCTCGATGATCTGGCCCACCGTCATCCGGGGGTCCAGGGAGGAGAAGGGGTCCTGGAAGATGATCTGCATCCGCTGGCGCAGGGCCCGCAGCCGGGCGGGGGAGACCGAGCCCAGGTCGATGCCGTCGAAGGTCACCTTGCCCTCGGTGGGCTCGATGAGGCGGAGCAGCAGCCGGCCCAGGGTGGACTTGCCGCAGCCCGACTCGCCCACCAGGGCCAGGGTCTCCCCGCGGCGGATCTCCAGATCCACCCCGGCCACCGAGCTGACGGTGCCGCCGGGCACATGGAAGTTCTTCACCAGGCCCTCGGCCTGGAGCAATATGTTCTGATCCATCAGGGGTTCCCTCCTTCCGGGGCGGGGGCTTGTGCCTCCCCGCCCTCCGGGGCGGCCGGTCCGGCCTCGTCCACGGGAGTGCCAGACTCCTCATACCGGAAGCAGCGCACCAGGTGCCCGCTCCCGATGTCGTACAGGGGGGGCATCTCGGCGTGGCAGCGCTGGCAGGCGTGCTCGCACCGGGGGGCGAACCGGCAGCCCTGGGGCAGGTGCAGCAGGTCGGGCACCATGCCCTTGATGTTGTACAGCCGGTCCTGATTGGCCTGCATCTTGGGCAGGGAGCGGATCAGGCCCTGGGTGTAGGGGTGGCTGGTGCGCTTGAACAGCTCGTGCACCTCGCTGCACTCCACCACCTTTCCGGCGTACATGACGTAGACGTAGTCGCAGATCTCGGCCACCACGCCCAAATTGTGGGTGATCATCAGGATGGAGGTGCCGTGGTCCTGCTGCAGCTTGCGCATCAGGTGCAGGATCTGGGCCTCGATGGTCACGTCCAGGGCGGTGGTGGGCTCGTCGGCGATGAGCAGGCCGGGATTGCAGGCCATGGCCATGGCGATCATCACCCGCTGGCGCAGGCCGCCGGAGAGCTGGTGGGGAAAGTTGGAGTAGCGCCGCTCCGGGTCGGGGATGCCCACCTGGCGGAACAGGTCCAGCACCCGCTCCCGGGCCAGCTGCCGGGACAGCTTCCTGTTGTGGGTGAGGATGGCCTCCCGCACCTGGAAGCCCACCGTCATCACCGGGTTGAGGGAGGTCATGGGCTCCTGAAAAATGATGGAGATCTTGTCGCCGCACAGCTGGCGGCGGGCCTTGGGGGACAGGGCCAGCAGGTCCTCCCCCCGGAACAGGATCTCGCCCCCGGTCACCTTGCCCGGCTTGGCCACCAGGCCCATGATGGACATGGCGGTCATGCTCTTGCCGCAGCCCGACTCGCCCACCAGACCCACGGTCTTGCCCGCCGGGATGGTGAGGGTGACGCCGTCCACCGCCCGGACCACCCCCTGCTTGGTGAAAAAGCTGGTGTGCAGGTCGTTGAGCTGGAGCAGGACGTCGTCGTTTCTGGTTTCCTCCATAGTCTCCGCCTCCCTCAGCTCTCGCACAGCAGGTCGCGCACCACCCGGGTGCTGTACGGCTCCAGCAGCATGGTCTCATGGGCGGGCTCCTTGCAGGCCAGCTTCACCGCGCCGTCCACCTTCACCATGCATTTGCCGCAGGCGGCCTGGCGGCAGGCGGCGTGGTCAAAGAAGGCCAGGGTGGGGTCCAGCTCCCGGTAGATGTACTCCAGCACGTTGAGCACCGAGACGATCTCATCGTCCGGAAAGGGGACGGTGTACTCCTGGAGATAGCCCTCCCCGCCCTCCGGGGCGGAGCGGCGCACGGTCACATGGTATTCTTTCACAGTCAGCGCCCCTTTCAGTCCAGGGTCTCCACGACCCGCTCGATGTAATCGGTGTAGCTCCAGCGCCCGGCCTCGGGCCGGAGGGCGGTGAGCACCGCTGGGGCCAGCGTCTCCTGAAGCGCCTGGCCGGAGAGCACGATGTTGGACAGGCAGCGGCCGTTGTCGGTGTACGGGTGGTCGGCACGCACGTGCACGCCGCGGCTCTCCCGGCGCAGCAGGGCGGACTTGGCGATGGCCCGGGCGCAGGGGAGCATGCTGCGCAGCTCCAGATACTCCCGCCACTGGCGGTTGTAGGTGCGCTGGCCGTCGGTGAAGGACACCTGGTCCAGCTCCCGCTCCAGCTGCTCCAGCTGCTCCAGCGCGCTGACCAGCTCTTCCTCCCGCCGCACCACGGTGAGGCTCCCGGCGGTGATCTCATGCAGCCGGCGCTTGAGCTGGTAGGGGGCGGGGCCGCCCTTGCGCCCGAAGGGGCGCAGCAGCTCGCCCTCCAGCTGCTCCAGCTGGGCGCTGTCGGGGCTGGGAGCGCTGCAGCCGGCGGCATAGGCGGCGGCGGAGGTGCCCGCCACGGCCCCCTCCACCAGCATCTCGGTGGTGGCGGCGGAGACCCGGTTGGCCCCGAACATGCCGCCGGTGCACTCGCCGGCGGCGTACAGGCCGGGCAGGTTGGTGCTCATGTCAACGGCCACCCGGACGCCGCCCTCGAAGTAGTGGGCGGCGGGCTGGACGGTGATGGACCGCCCGGCGGCGAAGATCTTCATGATGTCGGCGTAGATGCCGGTGGTCAGGGGGGGCAGGTCATGGTACAGCTCGTCCATGATCTCCCTGGGGTGGTCGGGCAGGGAGAAGTACACCCCGCCGTTCCGGGCGCCCCGCCCGGCCAGGATCTCCGACTGGATGGCGTAGGACAGCAGCATCTTGTTCCACTCGCTGTCCAGCGCCAGCTGCTCCACCCTGGGGGAGAGGTAGCGGTGGGTGAAGGTCTTGCCGTACTTGTTCAGCAGGCTGCCGTAGCCCGTGGAGATGAAGATGTAGGGCAGGATGTTGCCCTTGTACATGGTGGGATAGCGGGTGACGGTGGGGCAGAAGGAGATCATCTCCATGTCGATCAGCTCGGCCCCCGCCCGCAGGGCGGCGGCGGGACCCTCACCGCACAGGTCGGTGGAGCCGCTGTTCTCGGAGAACAGGTTGTGGGCCCCGCCGGTGCACAGCACCACCGCCCCCGCCGGGACGGCTTTCAGCGCGCCGGTGGCCAGTTCCATGCACAAAGCGCCGCACACCGCGCCGTCCCGCACCAGAAGATCGGTGAACAGAGTGTCGGGCAGGAACTCCACCCCCAGCTCCCGGGCCTTGCCGTAGAGGGCGTCCAGGATGTCGGAGCCGAAGACGGACACCTCCCGCTCCCCCTCCATCCCCCGGATGGTCAGGCCCCAGCCGATCAGCTCCTCCAGGCGCTGCCCGGCGGTGTCCACGAACAGGCGGACCATGTCCTGGTTGTTGAGGTAGAAGCCCTCCCGGACCACGTCCTCCAACCAGGCGTCCGGGGTGTCGTCCTTCTTGCCCTGGCTGATGCCCAGGCGGCTGAGGGTGGCGCCGTCGCAGGCGATGTCGGCGCTGATGTTGGCCCCGGCCAGCAGGGTGGCCCCGCTGCGGTTGGCCTTGCCCCGGCAGATCACCAGGGTGCGGGCCCCCGCCTGGGCGGCGGAGATGGCGGCTCTCAGTCCGCCGCCGCCGCTGCCCACCACCACCACGTCATAAGCAGTTTGCATCTGTATCATAGTGTGACCACTCCTCCAAACTCAATGCCCTGTCGAAGGGCGCGGCGGCCGCGGCCTTCAGCGCGTCCAGCATGTCCTGTCCGAATTCCCGGGCAAAGCTCTCCTCCGCCAGGGCGGTGACGGCCCGCCCCTCCGCGCCGAACACGCCCTCCACGGTGCTGGAAAAGACGTGGTACACATGGGCGCAGTGGTAGCGCAGGGGCAGGATCAGGTCCCGGCGCCCGGCGGTGAGGGCGTCCGCCCGGTCCAGGGTGTCCGCCGGGATGCCCGGCTGGCGGAAGTAGAACCGGCAGCAGCCCCCGTAGTGCTGGGTGGAGGCGGTCTCCAGCTCCAGCTCCGGGTTGAAGCCCCGGACGATGGCCCGGTCGATCTCCCGGCAGTAGTCGTCTCCGCAGTCCTTCAGGCCCCGGCGGGCGAACACGTCCGCCCAGGGGCAGCGGGTGACTTTCTCGTGGACCACGCCGGGCTCCCCCCACATGTCCACGTCGAAAAACGCGTCGGTGCTGCCGTACTCCCCGTAGGCGAAGTACTCCAGCAGGCCCAGGGGGCGGCCGTCGGCGATGGCCCGCATGGCCATCCGCTTGCCCCGCTGCTCGCCATAGGTCCGGGCCGCCTGGAGAAAGGCGCGCCGGCCGGCCTCGCCGTGCCGCTCCCGCAGCAGGCGGTAGTAGTCGGAGACGATCCAGGCGTGGTGATGCTCATTCCATTCCATGTCCGGCCCTCCTCACTTTTTCAGCCGCGGGTCCAGCGCGTCCCGCACGCCGTCGCCCACCAGGTTGAAGGAGAGAGAGGTGACCATGATCACCAGGCCGGGAGCCAGCACCATCCAGGGCGCGTCCCGCATGAATTCCCGGGCCTCGGAGAGCATGGCGCCCCACTCGGGGGAGGGAGGCAGCACGCCCATGCCGATGAAGCTCAGACCGGCGGCCAGCATGATCATCACCGACAGGCTGATGGTGGCCTCCACGATGATGGGGCCCAGACAGTTGGGGATGATGTGGCGCAGGATGATATGGGTGTGGGTGGCGCCGTTGGCCCGGGCGGCCTCGATGTAGTCCATGGAGGACACGGTGAGCACCGTGGCCCGGACCACACGGGTGAAGAAGGGCGTCATGGTGATGCTTACCGCCAGGATCAGGTTGCCCATGCCGTTGCCCAGGGCCGAGACGATGGACAGGGAGAACAGCAGGGGCGGCAGGCACATGAACACGTCCACGATGCGCATGACCACCGTGTCCAGCACGCCGCCGAAGTAGCCCGCGCCGATGCCGAACAGCAGCCCGAACAGGCAGGAGATGGCGATGGTGGCGAAGGCGATGGTCAGGGAGGAGCGGGCGCCGTAGACGATCCGGGCGAAGATGTCCCGGCCGTAGCCGTCGGTGCCCAGGATGTGGGTGACCACGTCCTCCCCGGCGGCGATGCGCTCCAGCTCCGCCTCGCTGTGGGCGAAGGGAGCCACGCTCCGGGAGTAGACGTCCTGGAAGGTGACCAGATTGGGGTCGGCGATCAGGTTGGCGAAAATGGCCGCCAGGATGATGATGGCCAGCACCACCAGGCCGAACACCGCCGTCTTGTTCTCACAGAAGCGGTGCCAGAACTGGAAGCGCTCCCGGGCGATGTACTCCTCCTCCTCGGTGGGGACGGGCACGGCGGGGCCGCCGGGGGGGATGGGGGCCTTGCCCGCCTTGTAGCTGAACAGGTTCATGCGGCGCTGGCCTCCTTCCCCTCCCGCTTGGCGCGGGGCTTTTTCTCCTTGAGGTACCGGGTGCGCACCCGGGGATCGATGAAGGTGTAGGCCACGTCCACGATGAGCAGCACCACACAGAAGATCAGGGCGATGAACAGGGTGCCCGCCATCACCTGGGGCACGTCCTTGGAACGGATGGAGGTGACCACCAGGTTTCCAAGACCGGGCAGGCCGAACACCGTCTCGATGACCACCGCGCCGCCCAGCAGGCTGCCGAAGTTGGAGCCGATGACGGTGATGATGGGCATGAGGGCGTTGCGCAGGGCGTGGCGCCAGATGACCACCCGCTCCATCAGGCCCTTGGCCCGGGCGGTGCGCACATAGTCCTGGCGGATGGTCTCCAGCATGGCCGAGCGGGTCATCCGCACCACCTCCGCCATGGGGGGCAGGGACAGGGCGATCACCGGCATCACATAGGAGCGCCAGCCGTCATCCAGGCCGGAGGCGGGCAGAATATCCAGCTGCAGGGAGAAGAAGAGCATCATCATCAGCGCCAGCCAGAAGTTGGGGATGGAGGCGGCCAGCATGGACAGCACGGTGAGCACATAGTCCAGGATGGAGTACTGCTTCACCGCCGAGATGATGCCCAGCGTGATCCCCAGCACCACCACCACCAGGATGCTCAGCCCCGCCAGGGTCAGGGTGACGGGGAAGCGGGCGAAGATCTCGAAGAAGACGGACTGACCGTTGCGGTAGGAGGTGCCGAAGTCCCCGTGGAGCACGCCGGACAGGTACCGGCCGTATTGCACCAGGAAGGGGTCGTTCAGCCCCAGCTCCTCCTGCAGCTGGTCCACCGCCTCCTGGGGGGCGCTGGCGCCCAGCATGATCCGTGCGGGGTCCGCCGGGGTGAAGTACAGGATGGAGAACACCACGAAGGAGACCGCCAGCATGATGGGGATGAGGATCAGGATGCGTTTGATCACATACTTGACCAAATGGAATCACTCCTTAGTTCACGGGCGAAGGCCCGGGGAAGGGCCCCCCGCCCGGCGGGGGGACGAAACGGGAACGGGGGGAGGGAGAAGCGGCCTTCTCTCTCCCCCCGCGCGCGGCTTTAAAGATGCGGTGCTGTGGGTCGATCACCAGGACAGATCTTTATACTGATAGTTCTGGGTGGACACCGCGTGGGCGCCCTGCAGGTCGGGGTCATACACCAGCATGGAGGCGGAGAAGTACAGGGGGATGTAGTAGGCCTGCTCGGACAGCAGCTGGTTGACCTGGATGTAGATCTCGTTGCGCGTGGCGGAGTCCAGGCAGACGCGGGCCTCGTCCAGCAGCGCGTCGATCTCGGGGTTGTTCACCCGGGAGACGTTGAAGGTGCCGGTGGAGTGGAACATGTCGTAGTAGCAGCTGTCGGTGTTGGCGGCCTCCATGGGGTAGCCGCCGCGGCTGATGTCATAGTCGCCCTCGCCGAAGGTGGCCCACCAGGTGCCGTTCTCCACGGGCTGCAGCTCCACGTTCACGCCCACGGCGGCCAGCTGGGACTGCAGCGCCTGGCCCAGCTTGGTGTTGTCGGCCGACTCGCCGTAGTAGAAGGTGAAGCTCAGGCCCTCGGCGCCGGCGGCGGCCAGCAGCTCCTTGGCCTTGTCCACGTTGTACTCATAGGTGGTCAGGTCGGTGGTGTAGCCCTCCTGGCCCTCCACCAGGGGGATGTCGCCCACGTAGCCGGTGCCCTCGTTGACCAGGATGTTGATGGCCTCCCGGTCGATGGCGTAGGACAGGGCCTGGCGGACCTCCTGGGAGATGCGGTCGCTGTTGAAGTTGATGAAGTAGAAGCTGTTGCCCACGGTGGAATCGGTGGCCAGCTCCTCGTCCTTCTGGGCCTGCAGGAAGGTGGTGGCGGACAGGGCGGTGCCGAAGACCATGTCGGCCTGGCCGGTCTCCATGGCGATCAGGGCGGTGTTCACGTCGGAGATGAAGTTGAAGGTCAGCTTCTTCATGGCGGGAGCGCCGTCCCAATAATCCTCATTGGCCTCCAGGATCAGGTGCTGGGCGGGGGTCCACTCCACGAACTTGTAGGGACCGGTGCCCACGGGGTTGCGGGCGAACTCCTCCTCGCTGACGCTGTTGTAGTAGTCGGAGTCGATGATGGAGCAGTACCAGAGCATGTTGATGAAGTTGCCGTAGGCGTACTTCAGGTTGATGGTGACGGTGTAGTCGTCCACGATCTCGCAGCTGTCCACCGCGAAGGAGGCGAACTGCATCCAGGACTGGTCACGGAAGCGCTCCACGGACAGCTTCACGTCGTCGGCGGTGAAGTCGTTGCCGTTGTGGAACTTCACGCCCTCGCGCAGATGGAAGGTGTAGGACAGGCCGTCCTCAGAGGGCTCCCAGTCGGTGGCCAGCATGGGCACCACCTCGTTGTCCTCGTTCAGGGCCACCAGGCCGTCAAAGATGTTGGTGCAGAAGTTGATGTCGGCCACGGCGGGCAGCTTCTGGGGGTCCAGGGTGGTGAAATCGGCGCCCAGGATGACCACCAGGTCGTCCCGGCCGGCGTTGTCCCCGGCGTCGGTGTGGGCGGGGGCGGTGCCGTCGGGCTGCTGCTCCGTGTCGCCGGAGCCGGTGCAGGCCGTCAGGGCCAGCGCCATGGACAGCGCCAGGATCAGGGCAAGAATTCGCTTCATGTTTGCTTTTCCTCCTTTTTTCTACTTACATCAAAGCAATGATGTCGTCCGCGGTACGGTTCTTGACCCGCGCCAGCAGGTCCTCGCACCACGCTTTGTCATAATAGCACCCATCCTTGATCACCGCGATGAAGGAGCGTGCGTTAGACACGTTTTCCAGGGGATTCTTGGTCATCACCAGCAGGTCGGCGTCCATCCCCTCTTTCAGCATGCCGGCCTTGTGGCTGACGCCCAGGCTGGCGGCGGCGTTCACCGTGCCGCACTTGAGGGCCTGGTAGGGGGTGAAATCAAAGTACTTGACCAGGTGCTCCAGCTCATTGTAGATGGAGAAGCCGCCCGTCACGCCGGGGTTGGGCACGTCGGTGCCCAGCAGGATGCGGTCGGAGTGCTTGATGAAGATCCGCTCCCGCTCGATCTCCTCCATGAAGTCGTAGTCGTCATAGCGGTGCTTGTCCTTGCGCCACTGGGTGACCTTGTACCAGTCCTTCTGCCAGTAGGGGTTCATGTTCTCGAAGTGGGGCACCTTGGACAGATCGCCGTTCTGGTGGACGAAGTTCTCGATGGTCAGCGCCACCTCCACCGTGGGGCAGCTCCACATGCCGGACTCAGCCAGGTAGATGATGTCCTCCTCGTGCCGGGTGTCGGGCAGGCAGCTGATGTGCTCGATGGAGTAGTAGCCCAGGTCGGCCAGCTCCCGGAAGGACACCTCGTAGTTGCCGTGGCCCATGACCTTGATGCCCAGCTCGTTGGCGGTGCGCATGATCTCCAGGAAGGCGGCCCGGGGGATGCTGGGGTAGGTCTTCACATATTCATAGCCGCCCTGGAAGCACTCCAGCACCGCCCGGTGCCCCTCCTCGGGGGTGGTGACGATCTTGGAGCCCTCCCAGTAGGTCACCCCGTCGGTCAGCGGGCCGGTGGAGTAGACGTGGGGGCCGGGGCGGATGCCCGCGTCGATCTCCCGCCGCCACTGCTGGGTCTCGGGGAAGCCCCACATGTTCCGGCAGCTGGTGACGCCGCAGGCGATGAGCATCTCGGTGATGTCGTCCGAGTCCATGTGGATGTGGCAGTCGAACAGGCCGGGCATGACGTACTTGCCGGTGCAGTCCCGCTCGGCCACGTCGGAGATCTCGATGTGGGGAGCGATCTTGTAGATCTTGCCGTTGGCCACGAACAGGTCCATGTTGGGCAGCACCCGGTCGTCCTCCATGGTGATGAGGTTGGCGTTTCTCAGAATGTACATCTCGGACATGGCGCAGGCTTCCTTTCCGTCCGGAGGGATCAGAAATAGTCCCTCAGATATTGGGTGTAGTGGTTGATGAATTCCAGAATGCTGGTCTGCTGCTGGGGCGTATAGTGCTGGAAATATTCATAGGTGGCGGCGCTGGTCTGCTCATGGAAACGGTAGTGCCCGTCGTAGGCCTTCCGGCCCAGCGGGGTCACCCGGAAAAAGACCTCCTTGCGGTTCTCCGGCGCGTGGTAGCGCTCGATCAGTCCCCACTGCTCGAAGCGGCGGACCATCTTGGAGAAGGTCCCCTTCTGCAGGCCGGCCAGCTCGGCCAGCTCGGTGGTGTTGAGGTGGGGGTGGTTGCAGATGATCTCCAGGGCGTGGATCTCCCGGGTGCTCATCTCATACCCGCAGCCGTAGTCCCGGCGCTTGCTGTCCAACATCCGGTCGAAGTTGCACAGCTGGCCCATGGCTTCGTCCATCTGTTTGACAAAATCATCCATAGAGAGGCAGCATCCTTACTGTTTTTTCACAAGAGTACCACACCCCGCCGGGCATTACAAGGGCGGAGGGGGCAAAAATGTTTCCGTGGAAACATTTTTGGTAACTTCAACAATCTAAAGCGTTAATAACTGTGGATTTTTATTCATGGCAGGGAGACAGAATCCGGGGGACGAAGGAAAAACTGGAAAACCCCGGCCCGCGGCCCGGGAAGGGGGGCGCGGACCGGGGGGCGCCGAACCGGGGCAGCTGCACAAAAAGGCGCTCCGGGCGGGACCGATGAAGGTCCCGCCCGGAGCAGGTGGGGTGGAAAACAGAGAGAAAGAGCGCTGTTCAGGGGAACCGGGCGGCGGGGATCACACGCCCTTGATCACCAGGGTCTTGCGCTGGGAGTACTCCTTGAGCAGATCCAGCACGCCCTCGCGGCCCATGCCGCTGCTCTTGTAGCCGCCGAAGGGAGCGGTGTCCCGGCGCCACAGGCTGGCCCCGTTGCACACCACGGTGCCCGCCTCGACCTTCTTGGCCAGGGAGATGCCGTGCTCCAGCGTGCCGGCGATCACGCCGCCGTTCAGCCCGTAGGACGACTGGTTGGCGATCTCCACCGCCTCGTCCTCGGTGTCATAGCCGATGACGGACCAGACCGGCCCGAAGATCTCCAGATCCTTGGCCACGTCCATCTTCCTGGTGCAGTCCAGCACGGTGGGAGTGATGAAGGCCCCGTCCCGCTTTCCGCCGCAGACCAGCTTGGCGCCCTGGGCGATGGTGTGGTTGATCTGCGCCTCCACGCCCTTGGCCGCGTTCTCGCTGACCAGGGGGCCCATGTCATTGGCGGGATCCATAGGATCGCCCAGCTTGAAGCCGGAGACCGCGCCGGCGAGCATCTCGATGTACTTGCTCTTGATGGAGTTGTGCACCAGGAAGCGCTTGGTGGTGCAGCAGACCTGACCGTTGTTCACAAAGCGGCACATGGACTCTCCCACCGCCTGCTCCAGGTTGGCGTCGGCGGTGATGATGACGGCGTCGTTGCCGCCCAGCTCCAGCAGCACCCGGTGGAAATACTTGCCGGCCACCTCCATCATGTGGCTGCCCACGGCGGTAGAGCCGGTCAGGCCGATGGCGTTGATCTTGGGCGTGTCGATGAGCCACTCGCCGGTGGTGGAGCCGGGGCCGGAGATGGCCTGGACCACGCCGTCGGGGAAGCCGGCCTGGTTGAGGATCTCGGCATAGCGCAGCACGGTCAGGGACACGTCGGAGGGCGCCTTGATGATGATGGCGTTGCCCATGGTCAGGGCGGGCGCCGTCTTGAAGGTCAGGGTGGACACGGGGAAGTTGAAGGGCCCGATGCAGGCCACCACGCCCAGAGGCTCGGTGACGGTGACCGCCAGATCGCCCAGCTCGCCCGCGGCGTCGTTGTTGGGGAACACCTCGCCGTGGTTGTGGGTGATGCCGGCCACACAGGAGCGGAACAGGGGCGCCACCTCGGCCACCTCGCCCTTGCACATCATGATGGGCTTGGCCATCTCGCGGCACTGCATCTCGGCCAGCTCATCGGCGTACTGGTCGAACAGATCCGCCGCCTTCAGCAGCACGCTGTTGCGCTGGTTCACCGACATGGCGGCCCAGACCTTCTGGCCCGCCTGGGCCGCGTCCAGCGCAGCCTCCACATCCGCCCTGGTGGCGACGGGATAGCTGCCCAGCACCTCGCCGTTGAGAGGATTGGTGGACTGGCGCACCCTGCCGTCCGCCGCGTCCACAAATTTCCCGTTGATCAGCATTTTTCTATCCATGATGCCAAGTTCCTCCTTTGTCTTCACAGTGTTGTTGCGTTTCCCCCGCGGGCGTCCCCGGCGGGAAAACGCGCCTTCTGACTGGATTATAGCGTGCTTTCTCCGCGGGGGAGAAGCAACAACAAGTTCACTGCGGAAACAATAATTTGTGATATGACGCCTCCCCGCCGCCCGCCGGCGGCGGGGAGATCAGTTTTTTGCCGCAATTCTATTGTTTCTATCGTATCTCCTGTGAAAATGTGCATTTTTTACAGATTGATTGTGATTTAACAAACACAATATGTGCAATACAACAGAAAATTGCACCGAAATGAAACGACATGTTTATTTCTTGGAGCTTTGGTTCCGTGCTAAAATGCAGGCAGAACCGGCCTGGGCCGATTTTATTTCGGGAGGCGTTTGCCATGCCGTACAACATTTTGTTTTCTCCCAAGCAGATCGGGAGCCTGACAGTGAAAAACCGCCTGGTGATGCCCGCCATGGGCACCGGCCTGGCCAACACCGACGGCACGGTCAGCGACGGGATGCTTGCCTTTTATGAGGAGCGGGCGAAGGGGGGCGCGGGGCTGATCGTCACCGAGGTGACCATGGTCAATCCCACGGGCCGCCACAACCCCTGGCAGATCGCGGCCTTTGACGACAGCCACATCCCGGGCCTGACGCGGCTGGCCGAGCGGGTACATCAGTACGGGACGAAGATCTTCCTCCAACTGTACCATCCCGGCTGCCAGACCTTCAACGACCTGGTGGGCGGGCCGCTGCTCACCCCCAGCGGCGTGGCCCGCCGGTCCCTGCCGCCGCAGCAGTGCCGCCCCATGACCGCGGAGGAGATCCGGAGCCTGGTGGAGGACTTTGCCGCCGCGGCCGAGCGGGCGCAGCGGGCGGGGGTGGACGGGGTGGAGATCCACGCCGCTCACGGCTATCTGCTCAACCAGTTCCTCAGCCCCTACTCCAACAAGCGCACCGACGAGTATGGGGGCGACTGGAAGGGGCGGGCCCGCATCATCCGGGAGATCGTCTGCGCCATCCGGCAGCGGGTGGGCCGGGACTATCCGGTGACGCTGCGCATGTCGGTGGACGAGTTCATGGAGATGACGGACATCCCGGAGCCGGGCCTGAAGCTGGAGGAGTCCCTGCAGATCCTCCCCTGGCTGGTCCCCTTCGGGTTCGACGCGGTGAGCGTCAGCTCCGGCACCTATGACACCCAGAACGTCGCCTGGGAGCCGTCGTCCTATCAGCCCGGCTGGCGGCTGTATCTGGCCCGCGCGGTCAAGCAGGCGGTGGACGTGCCTGTCATCGCGGTGTCCGTCATCCGCCACCCCGACTTTGCCGAGCAGGTGCTGGAGCGGGGGGACACGGCTGATTTCGTGGGCGTGGCCCGAGGGCAGCTGGCCGATCCGGAGTGGGGCGTGAAGGCCATGGAGGGCCGGGCGGACGAGATCCGCCGGTGCATCTCCTGCCTGCACTGCATGGAGCAGTTGGCATTCCACAACCACACCGAATGCGCCGTCAACGCCCGTTCCCACCATGAGCTGGAGTATGGCCCCCTGAAGCGGGACGGCGCCGGGCGCCGGGCCGTGGTGGTGGGGTCCGGCCCCTCCGGGCTGGAGGCCGCGAGGGTGCTGGCCCTGCGGGGGTTCCAGACCACACTGCTGGAGCAGGAGGAGGAGCTGGGCGGGCAGCTGCGCTACGCGGCCAAGCCCCCGCTGAAAGAGAAGATCAACTGGCTGATCCAGTACTATACCCGGCAGATGGAGCTGCTGGGGGTGGAGGTCCGGCGCGGGGTCCGCGCCACCGTGCAGACCATCCGGGAGGAGCGTCCCGACGCCGTCATCCTGGCCACCGGCTCGCTGCCCACCCTCCCCAAGTCCATCGAAGGGGTCGACCGGCCCAATGTCCACTCGCCTCTGGACATCCTTTCGGGCCGCGTCCGCCCCGAGGGCAAGGCGGTGGTGGTGGTGGGGTCCGGCATGACCGGGCTGGAGACCGCAGACCTGCTGTGCCAGTGGAACAACCGGGTCACCGTGGTGGAGATGCAGGAGACCCTGGGACCCGACCTGTACTTCCAGAACCTGGACGACATCCTGGCCAGGCTGAAGGCCTGTCAGGTGCGGCTGCTGCCCAGCCGGCGGCTGCTGGCCATCGGGACGGACCGGGTGCGGGTGATGAACCTGCTGGAGGAGACGGAGGAGACCCTTGAGGCGGAGGAGGTGGTTCTCGCCCTGGGGGTGCACGCCGACCGCTCCGTCCACCGGGAGGTGCTGGAGGCCTTCCCCAACGCTGTTCTGGTGGGGGACGCCGACTGTGTCGGCAGGATCGCCGCCGCTGTTCGTTCCGGCTACCTGGCGGCGGCCCGGCTGGACTGACCGAGACCCCTGAGTTTTGTGACCCCTGTCCCTGAGGGGACTGAAAGGAAAATAAAGACAAGGAGGAATCGCACATGAACCTACCCATTCTCATTGGAACCATCGCGATCGAGCTGGTTATCATCGTGGGCGTCAGCTGGGTCCTCGGTATGGCCAGCAAAAAGAAGATGGACGCGACGGAGTTTACCACCTCCAACCGCTCCATGCCCGCCATCACGGTGGGCGCGACCCAGGCGCTGACCTGCCTGGGCGGCGGCCACATCATGGGCATGGTGGGTGCCGGCTGGAGCTACGGCGTGGGCACCTACTGGTACGCCCTGTCGTCCGGCATCATGCTGATCATCATGCTCTGCTTCACCGGACCGTGGATCCGCCGCTTCGGCTTTACCACCATCAACCAGCTGTTCGCCAAGATGTTTGACCGCAAGACCTCCATCGTCATGGCCGGCATCGCCGCCGGCACGGCCTGGGGCGTGCTGACCCTGGAGCTGCAGGGCGTGGGCACCGTGCTGGGCGCCCTCACCGGCTGGAACATCGCCTTCGGCTGCGTGGTGGGCGGCGTGCTCTCCCTGCTGTATGTGCTGTTCGGCGGCATGAAGCAGGTGGGCTGGGTCAATGTGTTCAACGCCATCTTCATGTATGTGGTGGCCATCATCGCCATTTTCGTCATCGGCTCCAAGCTGCCCGCCGGCTGGGAAGGCGTGAACCAGTTTTTCCTGGACAACGGCGAGGACTGGAAGCTGAGCATCCTGTCCGACCCCAACACCTGGAAGACCTACATCGTGGGCACCATCCTGGCCCAGCTGTTCTACTGCCCCATCGGTCCCCAGGCGGCCCAGGTGTCCGCCTCCGCCAAGAACGTGGACGCCATCCGCAAGGCGGTCATGATCGCGGTGCCCATCAATGTGATCTTCGGCGCCATCATGCTGGCCTTCGGCATGGCTGCTCAGACCATTCCTGAGTACGCCGTCATCGGCAACCCCCCGCTGGCCAACTTCACCATGCTGCTGCACACCCTGCCCGGCTGGCTGGTGTCCTGCCTGTTCGCGGCCTTCATCGCCGCCATGCTGTCCACCGTGGCCGTGCAGATCTTGGCCCTGGCCACCATCTTCATGAACGATATCGTCTTCAAGTACTTCAAGAAGGACGCCTCTGAGAAGCAGAAGATGACCTATGTGCGCATCGCCGTGGTCCTCTTCGCCGTCAGCGGCACCGCCCTCTCCACCTGCCTGCCCGCCGTGGACGGCGCCATCGTCTGGCTGTTCGCCTGGCTGCTGCCCGCGTTCTGGGTGTTCGTGTTCGGCATGTTCTGGAAGCGCTCCGCCCGCGCCGCCTTCTGGACGCTGATCATCTCCGCCGTGGCCAACATGGTGTGGAGCTTCTCCTCCCTGCCCTCCCTGCTGCATCTGGACGGCAACAACAACTCGGTGGGCATGGTCGTGGTGGCCTTTGTGGTCGCCATCGTCCTCACCGCCACGGACAAAAACGCCAAGCCCGGCATGATCGGTCTGTACAAGAAGAACAAATTCGACGTCATCTCCAAGGAGTACGCCAACGAGCTGCGCGCTCAGAGCAAATAAAGGAGGCCTGAACTATGTTTGATCTGCTGTTTAACTGGCCGTTTCTCTACCCCTATCTGATCAAGTCCGTCGTGGCCGCCCTGCTGATTGGTGTGATCGGCCTGATCATCGGCAAGGCATGCTGGCACGAGCCGGAAGATTTTGAGTAAGTCCCGCCGCTTGAACGGAAAGGAGGAGGCTTTATGCCCTTAACATTTGCCAATATCGTCTGGATGGTGTTCGTCATTCTCATCATGGCCGTTTTCATCGTCACCGCCCTGGTGGGCGACAGCAAGACCGGCGGTCAGGAGGACGACGAATAAACGGCTCCCACTCAATAACGACAGGAGGTTTTTACCATGATTTATCAGTATAATCAGCTTGTCCCCGTCATCTTCGGCGAGGGCGCCATCGACCAGCTGGGAGAAAAGGTCAAGGAGTTGGGCTGCAAAAAGATCATGTGCGTCTATGACGGCGGCGTGAAGGCCGCGGGCATCGCGCCCCGGGCCGAGGCCAGCCTGAAGGCGGCGGGCGTGGAGTATGTGGTGTTTGACAAGATCACCGCCGATCCCACCGACGCGCTGGTCAATGAGTGCGGCGCGCTGGCCAAGCAGGAAGGGGTGGACGGCTTTGTGGGCGTCGGCGGCGGCTCCAGCATGGACTGCGCCAAGGCGGCCTCCCTGCTGCTCAACCACGACGCGCCCATCGAGCAGTATTTCACCGCCCCACCCAGCTTCCTGGAGTGCTCCGTCCCCGTCATCCTGGTGCCCACCACCGCCGGCACCGGCAGCGAGGTCACCCAGGTGTGCGTCATCACCTGCTCCAAGGACCACTCCAAGCCCTCCATCTTCATGCGCAGCGCCCTGGCCATCGTGGACCCGGAACTGACCTACACCGTGCCCGCCTCGGTCACCGCCAACACCGGCCTGGACGCCTTCACCCACGCCGCCGAGGCGCTTACCGCCAACCGGGGCAACCCCCGCTCCGACCTGCTGGCCGTGGCCGCCCTGGAGAAGATCTCCAAGAATCTGCCTGAGGCGGTGAAGGACGGAACGAACAAAACGGCCCGGCATGAACTGTCCCTGGCCGCGAACTGGGCGGGCATCGCCTTTGCCGACGCCGACTGCCACCTTGGCCATACCATGGCGGACGGGATCTCCAGCGCCTTCCACACCCCCCACGGGCTCAACTGCATCTGGGTCAACGCAGAGGTGATGAAGATGTGCGCCGCCGTGGTGCCGGAGAAGGTGAAGATGATCGGCCAGGCCATCGGCGTCCAGTTCACCGGCAGCGAAACGCCCGAGGAGATCGGCGAAAAGACCGCCGCCGCCACCCGGGCCCTGATGCGGGCCTGCGGCATCAAGAGTCCCAAGGAGATGGGGCTGGACCGCCAGCAGTTCGTGGACTGCTACAAGATGGCCATGGAGATCGATTTCGGCCTGCGGATCAACTGCCCTGTGGAGCCCACTGCGGAGAACGTAAAGGCCGCCTATGAGCGGACCTACGACAACTACCAGTGATTGTTCTCCTCCCTGTGCGGGGCGGAGCGGGGGTCACCCCGCTCTGCCCCGCTTCCCAGCTTTTTCCGTCATTGCGCTGCCCGGCACTTTATTATATGATGGAAAGGGCCCCCGATCGAAACTGACGACGGGAGGACAGCTCGATGAATATTCAGCAGCTGCGATATTTCGCCGAGGTCTGTAAGCAGAAGAGTTTTTCCAAGGCCGCCGAGAGCCTGTACATCTCCCAGCAGGGGATCAGTATGGCCATCCTGCGGCTGGAATCGGAATTCTCCGCCAAGCTGTTCCTCCGCACCCCCAAGGGGCTCACCCTCACCCGGGACGGCGAGTTCCTGCTGGAGCACGCCCAGACCATCCTGGAGGAGTTTTCCCGGTGCGAGGAGTATTTCAACGGCCACGCTACCCGGGAGAGCGTGCTGAACGTGGCCGGGGTGCAGGGAGTGATCTCCGAATTCGCCGCCGACTATCTCGTGGGGTTTCAGAACAGCCATCCCCAGTACAAGCTGTTCCTGCGGGAATACGGGGACCGGGCCTGCGACCAGGTGGTGGAAAACATGGAGGCCGAGGTGGGGCTGGGGCTGGAGCCCCTGGATGAAAAGAAGTTCGACACCTATCCGCTGTTCTCCAAGCGGCTGGTGCTGCTGGTGCACAAATCCCACCCCCTGGCCGGGCGGGAAAGCATCCCCACCGCGCTGCTCCAGGACCTGCCCATGGCCCTGGTGGACGAGAAGCTGAAGAGCGCGGACCACTTTCTGGACCTGTGCAAGCGGCAGGGCGTGCAGCCCAGGGTCGTCTACCGGGTGGGCGAGGTGATCGCCGTGCACCGGCTGGTGGGCCGCAACAAGTGCGCGGGCCTGTCGGTGGAGACGGTGGCGGACGCCCTGCGTACCCCCGACACGGTGGCCATCCCCTTCGAGGACAGCCAGTTCCACTGGACGGTGGACCTCTTCCGGAAAAAGGGCGTCCAGCTCTCCCCCGGGGCGGATGCCTTCTGCCGGTACATCATACAGTGCCTGACGGAGCAGGTCTGACGCCTGCGGAGAGGCCTTCTCCGCCGGGAGCCGCGGGCGATGGCGGGGCGCGCGGCAAAAGAGCTCTGTTTGAAATTATAAGCGGACCCGGATCGCTCAGACGGCGATCCGGGTCCGCTGTTTTCATGGCGGTTGGGGGCATGGGGCGCCGGGCCGTCAGGAGCCGGCGGGGCACTGGCGGCCGGTGTGGTCGATGGTGCACTCCCCCTGGAGGATGAGCTGGGAGATGGGCACGAAGGTGTAGCCCTCCTGGAGCAGGGTCTTGATGATGGCGGGCAGGGCCTCCGGAGTGTGGAGGGCGGCGTTGTGGAACAGCACGATGGAGCCGGGCTGCACCCGGGAGGTGACCCGCTGGACGATCTCGTCCGCGGGGAGCTCCTTCCAGTCCAGGCTGTCCACAAAGGCAACGGGTTCAACATATGCGGTGCCGCGGAACAGACCATGAAAGCGAGAAAGGTATCACAGGTTAACGATTCTGCCATCCGGCAGTGTGAGGCACCAGTCATATTGCGGCGTGTAAAATGCATACCATGGCACGAGGGGGGGGTACAATGAAGATCACAGATACCTATCTTACTTCTGAGTGGCAGGAACGGATGAAAAGGCAGAGAGAGATTCATCGTTACTGCATCCTGCTGTTGCGAGAGACACGAGGAAAGAGGTAAGTGTAGTGGAAGCGATCTATGCCAGACAGTCCATTGACAAAAGGGACAGCCTTTCTATTGAAGGACAGATAGAACAATGTCAAAAGGATGCGGGTGACAATGTCCAGGTTTACCAGGACAAAGGTTTTTCCGGTAAGAATACAAAACGTCCTGCGTTTATGGAGCTGCTCCGGGCTGTCGAGGCCGGAGAAATCAGGAAAGTAATTGTATACCGCCTTGACAGGATTAGCAGGTCCATTGCGGATTTCAGCAGATTGTGGGAGCTGTTTGATGAGCATGGCGTGGAGTTTCAGTCGGTCACAGAGAAATTCGATACGTCCTCTCCCATTGGTCGGGCCATGTTGAACATTGTTCTTGTCTTTGCCCAACTGGAGCGGGAGACGACAGCTGAACGAGTTAGGGATAATTATCTCCACCGCTTTACACTCGGTGCATGGCCCGGTGGGCCAGCACCATACGGCTTCGAGCTTACGAAAATCTTGGACGGTGGAAAGAAAATCTCTTCGCTAGTGGCAAATGAAAAAGCGGAGACAGTAGAGAGACTTTTTCGGGAATACGCGAAGCCGGGAGCTTCTTTGAGAAGTATTGCCAGAGAATTGACAGAGGAGGGAATTCCTGGACCGAAACGTGAGACGTGGGACAGTGTAACACTTTCCCGCATCCTGCATAGTCCGCTCTATGTCTGCGCGGATGAAGCTGTGTATTGGTATTACATTGCACAAGGAATACAGGCAAGGCAGGGAATTGAGGCGTTCACGGGAAACCATGCCTGCAATGTGATCGGGCGCAGGGATCGGGGGAGAAACAGATGCGGCAGCCACTGTGGGCAGATGCTTACCGTGGCTAACCACAGGGGATTTATCTCCTCAGACCTTTGGCTGGAAGTTCAGGACAAGCTTGCAGGGAACAGACAGATCCCAAAAGAAAATGCCGGACGGTATTCCTGGCTGACGGGACTAATGAAATGCGCCAAGTGTGGGTATGCAGTTAAGATCATTCATGCGAGAGCGGAGGACAGATTTTATCTGGCCTGCTCGGGGCGGGCTAACTTTGCTGACTGTGACAGCGTAATACATCTTGATCTCAGAGAGCTGGAGGAGCAAGTAGCCTTTCGGATTGATGAGATTCTATCAAACTGTCCTCCAGAGAAGATTTGCCCGGACTTACCGGAGTCGACGCGGATGATCTTGGAAACGGAGCGCAAAATCGCTTGCCTGGTCGAGGCAATATCACGGGGCGGCGATATCTCTACCGACTATATCATACGAGAAATTGAAATGCTTCACAGGGAAAGAGAGCAACTGCTTGAACGATGCCGTGCTCCGGCCACACAACCTGAGCGGGTGGAGTTTAAAAAGGCAAATTTTGAAGAAAAGAAACTGATTGCCGGCGCATTTATTGACAAGATCCTGCTTCAGGACGACTCCGCAGAGATCCTATGGAAAATTTAACAGTGGGATTTGTGAGGCCGGAACCAGAGGACAAAGAAGGTGACCCTGCAGATGCAGAGGTTGAGGTTTGCAGCTGGATGTGCTATGCTAACAATTAGAAACACGATGCTGTGGAGAAAGGTCACCGCTTATGGATATCATGCAGTTAAAATACTTTGTCAGCATTGCAAATACGTCGAGCTTTACAACAACGGCACGCTTTTTTCACATGACTCAGCCGGCAATCAGCCACCAGATTCGTGCGCTGGAAAGAGAATATGCAGCAAAACTCTTTGCCAGGGATAGCAGGCAGGGCATCCATTTGACGGACGCGGGGCGAGCACTGCTTCCTTACGCAGAACAGATCATCGATTTGTCCCAGCGGTCGGCCAATGCCATCAGGCATATTAATGAAGGGAAAACTGGCCAGCTTCGAATTGCTGGAGTTGCCGGCTCTATCAATATCGTTTCTGAGATTATCGCGGAATTTTCCTCTCGTTACCCGGATATCAATGTTGGGCTGGATATTATGACAGGGTGCGAACAGATGGCATCCATGAATGAAGGTAGGCATGACATCTACTTTTCCTGCTTGCCTCAAGTCGAGAGTAATCTAAACTACAGTTACGTTCCATTGACAGAGGAACGGTGTTGCCTGTTTATCCACAGGGACCTTGCAGAACAAGTGGATGCAGACGATCCCCGCACCTATCCCGCTCTGCCCATGGTGCGCATGTCCCAACAAGCATCTCCTTACCTGATGCAGGAAATACAGGCGCTGTGCAGAAACCGCGGGATTGACCTGGACCATAGTTATATTTGTGACTCATTCCTGTCTTTAAGCGCATTTGTAAATAACAAACAAGCGTTTGCTATCCTACCTGACGCAACACAGGGGTGTAATTTCTCGGGAGATGTGTTGGCACTGCCTATTGCGGGAGATGACGCCATTATTCCAACGGGCTGTTGTTGGCAAACAGATACCACGAACCAAGCCGTAGCACATTTTATTGCCGTGACCATGCAAATGTACCGCAAGGGGATAAAGGAAGACCGTCAGAAGAAAAGCCAGATTTGACGTGCCTTATATCCAAAGCTTTTTGAAATATGCATCAACAAATAGGAGTCCCCCGGTTTATCGGCCGGGGGACTCCTATTTGTTGATGCATAAAATAGCTTTATTTCCCCATAAAGCATCAGAATTTCCAATCAAATTTGTCATATGCTATAATTTTCTCAACGAGAAAATCGACAATATAGGCACATTTACCATGACTCGGAGGGGATTATGGAGACTGACAGATATGGGATTATCGGCTTTGGGTGTGCTGGATATCATGCTGCGAAAACCATTCGCCGATTCCGCCCGCGGGCACAGATTGATATTTTTGAAAGCGGAAGAGGACTGCTAAATCCTATGCTGACTACCTACTTTGTTGAAGGGAAACTGGACCAGCCACAGATGTACCCCTTTGGAGATCCGGACTCGGTGTGCGGTGAGTTGTCTCTGAATCTGGTTCGCGCGAAGGTGGAGCAGTTGCGGCCCGAACGAATGGAGATCACCGCGGGCGGAATGAACCAGAGGTACACCAGTATTCTGATTGCCAGCGGGGCATCAGCAGCGGTTCCCCCGTTTGCAAAGACAGCCTCCAAGCCCGTTTTCTTTATGCGCACGGAGCAGGATGCGCAACTGCTGAAGGAATATCTGCAGAGGCATTCAGTCCGACGCGCGGTAGTGATCGGTGCGTCCATGGTGGGAATCAAGGTAACGGAGGCACTGTTTTTGGCACAGGTGGAGACTGTTTTACTGGATGGCGCTCCACAAATATTCCCTCTCGCGGCGTTTCCTTCTATGGCGGGGAAAATAGAGGAGGTATTACAGAAACACGGCATCGAACTTCGATGTGGAGTGCGGGTGTTGGGGATCGGCGCAGGCGGAGTGGAGCTTGCAGATCAGGCGGACGTACCATGTGACATCGTGTGCCTGTGCGTGGGAACACGGGCAAATCTTGATTTTTTGCCTGCAGACGGTGCCATGGCTCCTGAGACACGCCGGGGCGTCGTTGTGAACACCAGAATGGAGACTTCCTGTTCCGGCGTGTTTGCAGCGGGAGACTGCTGTGAGGGGGGAAACCTTCAGACAGGGGGCACGGCCCCCATCGGCCTGTGGGCCAACGCAGCGGCACAGGGGATCTGTGCAGGAAGTAATATGGTCGGCATGAGCAGAGAATATTATGGTACAATCCCGCACAATACCGCCCGCTTTTTGGGAACTACCTTTGCTGGCGCAGGAGACCCGTCCTATGAGGGAGAGCGTTTTATGTTGTCAACCCGTGAGATGGATCTGGAACTCGTCTTGGACGGGGGACAGCTTATCTGTTTTAACCTTTTGGGGAACAGCAGGATCAGCGGTGTGCTGAAGAGCATTCTGCTCAAACGGATTCTTTCTCCGGATGGGGAAATTTCTGATTGTCAGCAGGCAATCTTGAAACAGGCAGGGCTGACAAAAGATCTTATCAACAAAATAGGAGGTGACAAAAATGGGATCTGCATTTAACGGCCCGGGAGATCGTGAAGGAAGGGAAGGGGCTGTTGTGCGCCACACCATCTGTGATATTTGCTCGCCAGACTATCACTGTGGTATTGATGCTTATGTTAAAGACGGAAAGGTATTAGAAGTGGAGGGGACGAAGGGGTTCCCGCGAAGTAACGGAAAGCTGTGTGCAAAGGGTGCCAGCAACCGCCAGTACATTTATAGGGAGGACCGGATCCGAACTCCGATGCGGCGGGTGGGAGCCCGGGAGCGAGGCACGTTCAAGCCCGTTCTCTGGGAAGATGCTATAGATCTTGCAGCACAGCAATTGCTTAAGGCAAAGATGGAGCACGGAGCCCAATCTACTGTTTGGATGTGCGGGTATCCCAAATGGTTCCGGCCGTTTCTGCAGAGACTGGCTTACCAATTCGGAAGCCCCAACTACATCACTGGCTCATCGGCGTGCCACAACTCAAAGATCATGGCGCACCGGGCGGTATATGGGACCTTCAGCGTGGCGGATATTTCTAATGCAGATCTGCTCATCGCATGGGGATGGAATCCCTATCACAGCGCTTACCAGTTGGGCCAGAAAGTGAATGCGCTTCTTGAGCGAGGCGGAAAGCTAATGGTTATTGACCCTCGCAACACGGTAACCGCGCAAAGAGCAAACCTCTTTTTGCGGCCCCGATTGGGAACGGATTGCGCCCTGGCCCATGCAATGGCAAAGGTGATTATTGACAACCGGTGGACCGATGATGCGTTTATTCAGAAACATGTTTTCGGCTATGAAGCGTATAAACAATATGTTAATACGTTTGACTTGAAAACGGCGGAGCAGATCACAGGCATACCGGCAGAGGACATTTACCGGGCAGCCCGGCTGTTTGCGGCCGTGCCCAGAGCTGCAATTCATGCTGATAACAGCATTACGCACCAAATCAATGGATTCAATACCACGAGGGCTATTTTGGCTCTGAGCGTGATTACAGGACGCGTGGGGCAGAAAGGCACACAGCTGCTAACAGAAGGGCGGTTCAGCCACTTCACAGGTGGAGTGATTGAAAAGGAGCGGGAATTTACGGGCGGTGTGTATCCGCGCGAGCTGAGGGCTGTGGGAGAAGAACAGTTCCCCCTGTGGAGCGAAATGTTTCTGGAAAAGCAAGGAATGAGTTTGGCCTCATGCATCCGGAGTAAAAAGCCATATCCTATGAAGGCGGCTGTGTGCTTTGGTGTAAACCACATGATGTATCCGGAGTCCCGGGAATTTTTGCGGCAGCTTGCTTCGCTGGATTTTGTACTGGCGGACGATCTGTTTTGGACACAGACATGTGAAATAGCAGATCTGGTGCTGCCAGCCTGTTCCTCTTTCGAGCGCAGCCAGGTCCTCTGCTATGACGACCGGTACCTGTTTTATACTTCACCAGTGATCGAACCGCTGTTTGAAAGCAAAGACGATGTTGAGATTATCCGGCTATTGGCGCAAAAGCTCTGCCCGCAGGATAAGCTCCTCTGTGCTGGATATGACCATTGTATGCGCTACATGCTGGATGCCGTCGTGGAAGATTGGGAGGCATTCCGTTCGCTGGATACGCCGATGGAAATCACGATGCAAAACGACGAGGATGCAGGGGGCGGTCAAATTGTTCGTGTACATACGTCCACGAAGAAGATTGAACTGTACAGTCAGACGGTGGCAAGGATAGAGGGACTGGATCCTCTTCCTCGATATATACCGCCATTGGCAGCGACAGAAGAATACCCGCTGATCATGTCCTCGGGAGCGAGAATCCCCAACGCGATCAACTCCAGACTGCACAAATGCCGCTGGCCGAGGGCGCTCCGGGCCGATATTCTGGTGGATATCCATCCTCAGGATGCCAGACAATTAGGGATCGTCCAGGGAGATAAAGTTCGGATTATTACAGAAGTGGGCAGCATCTGTGTAAAAGCCAACATTACCACGGTGACCAACATCGGGGAGGTCCAGATATTTGAAGGGTATGAGCGGGCGAATATCAACGACATCCTTCCGGAGGGATCTCTGGACCCCTACACCGGATTCCCGAGTTATAAACAGTTCCCGGTTCGTGTAGAGAAGGTGGGAAAGGAGACGACGATTTGAGCTATGTGATTGAGTTTTCTGCCGAGCGCTGCGTAGGATGTGGGGCATGTGCGGTTGCCTGCATGGACCGCAATGATCTGGATCCGAGCGACCAGCTGGATGCATTTCGGAAGGTGGTGATGATCGAGCGTCCCGGAACAAGGATGGAAGAGATGGTCTGCCTGTCTCTTGCATGCATGCACTGCATGGACGCGCCCTGTATTCCTGCGTGTCCCTGTGGTTGTTTGCGCAAAGACCCCCGGACAAACTTTACCCTTGCAGACCCTGCCGGCTGCATCGGCTGCCGCAGCTGTAGCATGGCTTGCCCTTATGCGGCGCCGGCCTTCCGCGAGGATGGCAGGATGCATAAGTGCGACGGGTGCAACGACCGGGTCAAATCTGGACGTGAGCCAGCCTGTGTACGGGTGTGCCCGTTTGGCGCGCTGAAGATCACAATAGACGATGAGGCCAACAGGAGTAGGCTTGAAAAGGGAATACGCAAAATATTAGCTGTATCCCGATGAGTTACCAAGGAGACGGATTGATGAAAAGGAAGTGAAGTGATGATATGAATTTGAATGTTGTCGCTGTGATCGGGATTGCGGCGATGCTACTCTTGGTATTTCTGGGGATGAATATCGGGCTGTCCACATTCCTGGTAGGATTTGCGGGATATGCTTATGTGGTGAACTGTGATGCAGCGTTGGGGGTGCTGCAGGCTGTGCCCATCAGCAGCGCCATGACCTATTCATTTTGTGTCATGCCCATGTTTATCCTAATGGGGCTGTTTTGCTTTCGATCTGGAATCAGCACGGATTTGTTTAATGCCGCGCACAAATGGTTCGGCGGAGTGAAGGGCGGCTTGGCGATGGCTTCTGTGGTGACCTGTGCCGCATTTGGCGCGATTTGTGGCTCACTTCCTGCTACAGTTGCTACTATGACCACTACGATCCTGCCGGAAATGCGCAAGCGAGGGTATGAAAAAACTCTGTCGTCCAGCAGTTTGGCCGGAGGCGGGACATTGGGTGTTTTGATTCCGCCGAGCACTCCATTTATTATGTATGGTATTGTGGCGGAACAGTCCATTGGTCGGCTGTTTGCGTCAGGTGTAGGGCCGGGACTGCTGATGATCGTTCTTTTCTGTGCGGTGATTGCAATCAGAGTGAGGCTGCACCCGGAATATGCGCCGGAACGGGAATACTTTTCCTGGAGGGAAAAGATCGCTTCCCTGAAAAACTGCCTGTCAACCTTTGTGATGTTCATTCTGGTAATCGGCGGTATGTTTATCGGGGCGTTTTCCGCGACAGAAGCTGCAGCGATCGGCGCGCTGCTTTCCTTCCTGATTTTGATGGCACGAAAGCGCTCCTGCCTCAAGGAGACGATAAAAGCTCTGTTTGAGACACTTGAGACCGCTGGTATGAGCTTGATGATTATGATCGGCGCATACGTGTTTGGCTACTTCCTCACCATCACCCAGCTTCCACAGAATCTGGCGATGGCAATCACCGGCATGTCACTAAACAAATATATAATTTTGATTGGTATTCTGCTGGTCTTTGCCATCCTGGGCTGTGTGATGGATTCACTGGCTCTCATTGTGCTCCTGGTCCCGATCTTTCTTCCGATCGTGGAAGGAGTGGGATTTGACGCGATTTGGTTTGGTGCGATCATGGTCCTGGTGGCGAATTTGGGAGCACTAACACCTCCTGTGGGTATCTGCCTTTATATTGTTTCCGGGATTGCGGATGATATCTCTCTGTCCGATGTGATAAGAGGAATCTATCCCATGTGTCTCGCGATCCTCTTGTGCATTGCCCTGTGCACTGTTTTCCCGCAAATCTGTACCTGGCTGCCGTCGCTTGTTGTGGATTGAGGATAAGTCTGCGGATAGCTGGAAAAAGATACGATAAAGTGAGAAAGGAGCATTCATATGAGAAAAATTGTGACACTGTCCCTTGCACTGGCCTTGTGCTGTTCGCTGGCCGCATGTAGTGGGGAACCCGTACAGCCAGGAGAGGGGAATCAGGAGCCCAGTGGAAATGATGGAGAAGCTTTTACCCTGAGTGTTTCTTCCCAAGACACAGAAAGCAGTACGACCAGCGTTTATACTAAATGGCTTTGTGACCAGCTGACGCAGGCGTCCGGGGGGCGGCTGCAGTTCCGGTATTACTGGGGAGGAACGCTGGCCAGCGCAGCGCAGGCACTGGATACTTGCCAGTCCGGCACGGTTGACATGATCTGGGTACCGACTTCGGGTGTGACCGGACGGTTTAAATTGACGGAAGTCACCACTCTCCCCTGTCTGGGCATTGAAAATACCATGCACGGGACTGCGGCACTTTATGAGATGTATCAGAATCACAGCTATATCTCAGATGAGTTTTCTGACTACAAGTTGCTGACCATGCATTTTGCCGATGCCGGTCCGCTGTCAACCACAAATGTCAAACTGAGCGACGGCAGCGATATGAAGGGACTGCGTCTGCGTGCGCCGACGAAACCGCTGCAACAGTTTGTTGAAGCAATGGGGGGCAGCGCCATGTCGTTCGGTGGACCGGAGACTTATGAGAACTTGAGCAAGAACGTGGCGGATGGCTGCTTTAACGATTGGAACCTGTTAAATGTATTCAATACCTTTGAAGTTATCGATTACGCATTGGACTATACGGTAAACTGGGCGATGGGCTACATTTTTATGAGTCCCAGCACTTATGAAAGCCTTCCGGCGGATTTACAAGCCATCGTGGATGAAGTGGCAAATGATGAGTCAAACTGGTTGGAGGCCTCCAAAATGATTTATGAAAACCAGGAGAATCTGGTTTCTAACGCGATCAGTGCCGGGGTAGAGATTTATGAACCCACTCCGGAACTGATAGAGGACTTTGAGACGGCCGCACAGCAGGCAACGGATGCATGGATCCAATCCATGGAAGCGGAGGGGCTGGACGCCGCGACTTGCGTTGCGGACTTCAAGGAAATTGTGGATCGGTTAGCGCCGGAATACGCAGAGTGAGGGGGCGCTGTGGCTGACAGTGAAATGAGAGTGAGCCTATGAAAAGATTAACTCGTATTATAAACGGTTTGGCCAAACTGATGGCCACCATCTCCGTAATCTCACTGAGTGTAATGGTTTTATTCATTTCTGTGGATGTGGTTGGACGGTATTTCTTTCGGCGATCCATCGCTGGCAGCTATGACATCTCCCAATTTCTTCTGCTTGTCATAGTGTTTGGCAGCTGGTCTTATGCGCAGATTCGGCACAAACATGTCTATGTGAACATGATTATAACCAGATTACCTGAGAAAGCCGGGTTTTTGGTCTTGGGCATTGTCCTGGTATTATCTGTTCTCATTGGGGGGCTGGTCACGGTGGAGATGTGGAACCAGACTATGAAGGCGCTGCAGCAGGGTGTGGTTTCTTCTACCCTGTATGCTCCTGTCTACCCTGTCTATGGCATTGCCACCGTGCAGATGGGTGTGTTTACACTGACTCTGCTGCTTGATGCTGTGAAGGTGATAGGATCCTTGTTTAATCAAAAACTGGCAGATGAGATGAGACCTATCGTATTTTGAAAACGAAAGGAAACGGCGGCTTCTCCGATCTTTTTGAAACCGGGGAAGCCGCCATTTTCTGCCGGCTGAGGGGGAAACGGTGGCTAAAGAGTGTCTGCCGGGAAAGAGCGACCTGCGTGGAACATGCTGGGCCGCAATGGATTTCAGCTGTTGACAGCGTATCCACGTCCCACTGGATGGGCTCCATGCCGATGGAACGGGCGGCGGCGATGGAGTTGTCGTCATAGTCGCCGTAGGGGAAGCGCACCAGGGTGGGGCGCACGCCGGTGACCGCCTCGATCTTGTCGTTGCAGGCGTTCAGGTCGGCCACCACCTCCGCGGCGGACAGCTGGGGATAGTGGGCGTGGGTGTTGGAGTGGTTCATCACCTCGTGGCCCGCGTCGGCCAGGGCCTTGACAGACTCTGGATATTTGTCCACCCAGCTGCCCACCACGAAGAAGGTGGCCGGGATGTCATATTCCGCCAGGATGTCGATGAGCTGCTGGGTGTCCTCGTTGCCCCAGGCGGCGTCGAAGGAGATGGACACCAGCTTGTGGTCCCGCTGGACGCAGTAGATGGGCAGCTGCCGCACGGCGGCCGCCGCCCCCACCGCCGCGGGGTAGTTCACCACATAGAACATGGCTGCCGCCGCCAGCAGGCAGAAGGCCGCCGTCCACCAGCTCCGGCGCAGGAGCAGCACCCGCAGGGGGAGTTTGGACAGGATACGCTTCATAGGACTCGTTCCTCCGTTTCTTACAGGCTGCTACACCTTATGCGCGGGGAGGGGCGGGTATGTGGGCGGCGGGGGGACGGCTCCGGCGGGAGAGAGGAAAAAGGAAGGGGCCGCCCCCGAGCGGGGCGGCCCCTTCCGCGGAGAGAAGTGGGGGGTTAAGGGAGAGAAGGAGGGGGCGTTCAGCCCTGAGCCGCCTCCTGCTTCTGGTACTCCTGGAACTTGACGAAGGGAGGCTCGCCGTAGTCGTGCCAGCGCTGAGCGGGACGCTTGGGCAGGTAGCCCAGCTTCTCCATCTCGTCGGCCACGTCCTTCAGGCCGACTTTCTCATAGGCCTCCCGGTAGGGCCAGCCGGTCTCCAGATCCCAGTCGCGGGCCTCATAAATGAGGTCCACCATCTCGTTCCACTGCTGCCAGTCGGCCACTTCGCCCCAGGAGTCGGGGATGCACATGGTGCGCCAGACCTGCTCGATCTCCATTTTGCGGTTGCGGCCGTGGTTGCGGATGAGGATGGCCCGCATGAGCAGCTTGGACCGGCAGGCGGCCTCGTGCAGCTCCTCGGCGGTCATGGGGTAGCCGGTGGCGGCGGCGTACATCTCCGCCTCCATGGTGGGCCACCAGGGGTCGGGGCTCTGCCACTCGCAGCTCATCACCGAGTCCTTGATCTCCGCGTTGTTCTGGACATTGATGATGGCCCGGATCAGGTTGGGGCTGTGGTAGGGGTCGGCCATGGCCTCGGCGTGGTACTCAAACTCGCTGTGGAAGTGCTCCACGGTGTTGGCATCGCGGGTGGAGAGCATGCGGATGAGGCAGGCGGCCAGCCAGGTGGGCTTCTCCACGCTGCCCTCATAGCCGCGGCCCTGCCAGTGCACGCTCTGGCCCCAGCCGCCCTCCAGGCTGACGGGGATGTCCAGCCGCTGGCCGTTCAGCATCTGGGAGTGGCGGCCGTGGTAGATGGTGTCGCTGTACTTGTCGTAGCCCATCTCCCGGATGGCCCGGGCCATGCCCTCGGCGAACAGGTTGCCGTAGTAGCCCTTGCGGTAGACCAGGTTGTCGATGAAGGTGCGGATGAACTGGGTGTCCTCCACGTCCACCTCACGGCCGGTGCCCAGGTCCATGCCGTCGAACAGGCCCTCCTTCTTGCCCATGCCCAGCCAGGTCTGCAGCCACACGTCGATCTCCCACTTGTCGATGCCGTACTCGTTGCACAGGTCGTTGACGATGGTGCCCCGCTCGTAGTCGGGCTTCCACAGGTCATAGACGTCGGGCAGGATCACCTTGCCCTGGGCCTCGAAGTCGGGGTCGGTGAAGTCGGGGGCGGGGAAGTCGCGGCCCAGCAGCTTGCAGGGCGCGCAGTAGTTCTGCTTGGTGGGCCAGAACATGCCCACCGGGGCGGGGATGTCGGTCTTGTAGGAGAAGGTGCTGGCGCTGACGCACTTCTCGATGTGGTTGACCGGCTGGTCCTCAAAGGCGCTCACGCCGTTGAACAGCAGGGCGTTGCAGCGCTGGTTGCAGCCCGGGCTGCAGGCCACGTTGCCCCGGTCGTACTGCACGTCGAACTCGCCGCCGGGCACGCCCAGCTTGTCAAGGTGCAGGATGGGGGAGGGGCGCATGCTGGGGTTGTTCATGGTCATGCGAAGGGTCTTGACCTTCTCGATGTCCGCCGGTGCCACCATGCCGGTGCCGCGGACGGTGACCGCCTTGAGCTTCTTGCTGCCCCAGACGGCGCCGAAGCCGCCCTTGGCGAAGGCGCAGTCGTTGCTGGTGGTGATGGAGGCGATGCGCACCAGGTTTTCGCCGGCGGGGCCGATGACCATGCTCTTGAAGTCATGGCCGTACTTCTCCTCCAGGGCGGCCTGGGTCTGGTGCACCCGCATGCCCCACAGGTCGTCGGCGGGGAGGATGTCGATCTTGTCGTCCTCGATCTTGATGTAGACGGGGGTGTCCGACTTGCCCTCGATGATGAAGCCGTCGTAGCCGGCGTACTTCAGCTCGGTGGCGAACCACCCGCCGATGTTGCCGAAGGTGAACTGCTCGGGCAGCACGCTGGGGCCGATGGCGCAGGCGGCGCTGCGCCCGCCCGCGGGGATGCCGGTGCCGGTGGTGGGGCCGTTCATATAGATGAACTTGTTGCCCTCGTCGAAGGCGCCGGTGCCGGCGGGCACCTCGTCCCAGAAGATGCGGTGGATCAGGGTGCGTCCGCCCACGTACTTGGGCACGTACTGGTAGGTGTCCAGGCAGGAGACCTCGCCGGTGGTCAGGTTGATCCGGGCGATCCTGCCGCAGTAGCCGTACAGCTTCTGCTTGTTGCTGGGATTGTCCAGAATGTCAGAAATAGAAAAGTTCGGCATAATAGTCCCTCCTCCCCGTTATTCCGCCTGCGCGGGCCTGACCCCGCCGCTGACGAAGGTGGAGTCCTCGCTCAGTCCGATGCACCGCGCGGGGCAGTACTGGATGCAGGCGGGGCCCTCCGGCCGGTTGCGGCACAGGTCGCATTTGACCGCCTTCCACTGCTTGCGGTCCTTGTTCTTCTTCATGGCGATGCGGGAGGGCTGGAACTTGCACGCCCGGGCGCACAGCCCGCAGCCGATGCAGAACTCCTCCTCGATGTACACGATGCCCTTCTCGTCGATCTTCATGGCCTGCCCCTTCTTGGGACATGCGTCATAGCAGGGGTGGTCGTTGCACTGCTGGCAGGCCAGCACGGTGTGGACCATGGAGCGGGTGCCCAGGTCGATCCTGATGCGGCTGTTGCCCGGGCCGGTGAAGCCCTCGTGGGTCAGGCCGCACAGGATGGAGCAGCTCTCGCAGCCGGTGCAGAAGGAGTAGTCGGGAGAATACTGGACGATGTGGTTGCCGTAGTTGGCCAGCTCCTCGGGAGTGGCCGGTTCCTTGGCGTATACTTTTTCTGCCATAGCAGCTCTCGCCCCAAAACCGCGGCTGCTCACACCGGGCCCCGGGGGAGACTTACCCTCCTCTTATTCAGATTTGATGAGCCGTGGGAAACGGGCAGTTTCGACGAAAAAACGCCATACCTTACCCATCATACAAGTACATTGTAACAATCCGCCGGGACCTTGTAAAATAGCAATTGTTGTTGATGCAATTAGAAAAACTTCTGACCCTGCCGCGCCGTCCGCCCACCCCCGGGAAAAAGGGGGTGGGCAAGAGGGTGGAATTATGATAAAATACTTGGATAGACAAGGACCGGCGCACCGGAAGCCTGTGCCGGACGGTTCAGCGGGCCGCCTTTTTGCCCAGGGCCTTCTTGGTCCAGCTGCCCCGGAAGTAGTGGATCAGCACGATGGCCAGCACGATGCCCCAGGAGGCGGGGAAGGCCCACCAGATGCCCACTTCGTCGGTGCCGCCCAGGTTGATGAAGCACCAGGCCAGCACCACGCGCAGGCCCATCATCAGGATCATGGCGAACATGGAGAAGGTGGTGTCTCCCGCGCCCGACATGGTGTTCAGGCAGCTGTGGATCAGGGCCAGCACCACATAGAAGCAGGGCATGATGGTCATCATCTGCATGCCGGTGGCGATGATGTCCGGGGCCAGCAGGGGGTAGTCCTCCGTGGAGACGAACAGGCTCATGAGGAACTCCCGGTTGGTCACCACCAGGATGGACAGGCACACCCCGATGCCCGCCGCCAGGTAGTTGGTGGTGCGGTAGCCGTAGCGGATGCGGTCCATATTGCCCGCGCCGGCGTTCTGGGCGGCGAAGGTGGAGGCCGCAGAGCCCAGGCTGATCAGCGGCATCACGGCGAACATATCCACCTTGGTGCCGGCGGCGTAGGCGGCGATGACCACCGTGCCGAAGGGATTGATGATCCCCTGCATCAGCAGGTGGCCCAGGGAGATGCTGCTCTGCTGCAGGGCCATGGGCAGGCCGAAGTGCACTGTGGTGGACAGCAGCTTCTTCTCAAAAATGGGGTCGCCCTTCTGCCGGCGGAACAGGGGCACCTTCACCCGGATGTACACCCAGGTCAGCAGGGCGGAGACCGCCTGGGACAGGATGGTGGCGAAGGCCGCGCCCGACACGCCCCACTGGAAGCCGGCCACGAACAGAAGGTCCAGCGCCACGTTGAGCACCGAGGAGAAGATCAGGAAATACAGGGGCACCGCCGAGTTGCCCAGCCCGCGCAGCAGGCCGGAAAGCTGGTTGTAGAACACGTTGAACACCAGGCCCAGGATGATGACCCGCAGGTACTCCACCGCGAAGGGCAGGTCCTCCGCCGGGGTCTGCAGCAGGTTCAGCAGGGGCACGGTGACCGCCTGGCCCACCGCGGTGAGCACCACCGCCATCCCGAAGGAGACCACCAAGATGGTGGTCATGGCGGTGGGCAGCTCCCGGTGCCGGCCGGCACCGTACAGCTGGGAGACCATGATGGACGAGCCCACCGACAGCCCGATGAGCAGCGCGCTGATCAGGTTGAACACCGGAGAGGCCACGCCCACCCCCGCCAGAGCCACGGGGCCGACATATTTACCGATGATGATGGTGTCCACCAGGTTGTACGCCTGCTGGAAGACGTTCCCCACCAGCAGCGGCAGGCCGAACATCACGATCAGCCGCCAGGGAGTGCCTTGGGTCATATTTTTCAGCATCGTTCTCTCGCCTCCAGACAAAAATCCGAATCTACTTTAAATATTAGACCTTTGACGGATTTTTACAAGGGGGTGGGGCGGGGGATTTGAAAATCTTGTGGTGACATAAGCAACGCATATCGATCCCGCCCGGAAAGGGCACCGGACCGCGGCGCGGTGCGGTCTGAAACGATATCTCCGCCTCGGGCGGAGGGAAGAGGGGGCAATGAGGCTTTGGATATCAGAGGGTTGAAGTATTTCATCAGCGCGGCGGAATGCCTCAATTTCACACGGGCGGCCAAGGACTGCTACATCACCCAGACCGCCATGAGCCTGCACATCGCCAAGATGGAAGAGGAGCTGGGCTTTCAGCTGTTCAACCGGAACAACCGCACCGTGAAGCTGACGGTGGCGGGCCGGGACTTCTACGACAGGGCGCGGCTGGTGGTCAAGACCTATGAGGAGGCGGTGAACCACAGCCGGAACACCGCCAGCGGCAAGATGGGCAACGTGAAGCTGGTGGTGCCCAGCTGCATCGACGGGCTGGTGATCATGCCCCGGCTGAAGAAGTTCCGGGACCTGTATCCCCACATCAATCTGGACGTGCAGCTGCTGGAGCCCCGGTACCTGATCGAGAGCCTGAAGCGGGGGGAGACCGACGCGGCGCTGTGCTGGCCGGAGGACCGGGAACTGGACGCGGAGTTGGACGTGACCTTGGTGGGCACCTTCCCCATCTGCGTGGCGGCGGGGATCAACCACCCCTTCTCCCGGATGGAGAAGGTACCGCCCGACCTGCTGCGGGAGCAGAACAGCGTGCTCATCGAGCTCAACGGGATGTCCAGTTCCTACCGGAGCATGTGCAACAGCTGGGCGCAGATGGGCTTCGAGCCCCTGAGCGTCACCAGGGTCAACAAGATGGAGGAGATCCTCTTTTATGTGGAGCTGGAGGACGCGGTGGCCCTGCTGCCCAATTATGTGGCCTATAACTCCACCGGCATGCTGGTCTTCCGTCCCCTGGATATGCCCAAGGAGGAGCAGCCCACCGTGACGCTGGCCGTGGCCCACATGAAGAACAACCAGAACCCCGCCCTCCAGTCTCTCGTCTCCGTGCTGGGCGACATGAAGATCGTCCTGTGACACCTGCTCTGTGAAGGGGAAACAGGGGCGGAGGGGAGAAAATATTTGTTAATTTGTTCACAAAAAGTTCTCCTTATTACATGACGATTTATAACTATTTTACAAATAGCGTTCGAAATACTACACTTATATCACAGGCATGGGCCCATGCGCCGGCAGCCCGCAATGGGGGGTGTGGCCGCCGGAGCAGGCGTGCGTAACGGGGCCCCTGCGGCGCCGTGGCAGTGCGGCAGCTCCCGGTGATCCGGGAATCCAACAATTAAAGGGAAGAAAGAGAGTGTGAGAGAAGCAATGAATCAGAAAACATCCTATCGCTGGGTCATTCTGTTCCTGTTTGTGTTCGGTACCGCGATCCTGAACTTCGGCAGCCTGATCTTTGCCTCCCGTCCCGCGGACGTCATGGAGATGTACGGCATGAGTCAGGCACAGCTGACCGCTGTTTCCACCGTCAGCCAGCTGCCCGGCGCCCTGCTGAGCGTCATCATCGGCAACCTGCTGGACCGCAAGGGCGTGCGGAAGATCACCGCTATCATGCTGGCGGTGGCCGCCATCTGCATGATCTGGCGTGTGTTCGCCGGCAGCTATGTGGAGCTGTTCATCATCACCCTGCTGGCAGGCGCCTTCTTCCTGCCCATCAGCGTGGCCGCCCCCAAGTGCATCGGCGCCTGGTTCCCCCCCGAGGAGATGGGCTTCTCCATGGGCATCTACGGCGCCGCCGCCGGCCTGGGCACCACCCTGGCCTTCGGCCTGGGCAATCTGTTCCCCTCCACCAAGGCGGCCTTTATCTTCATCGCCGGCGGCTATGTGCTGATGCTGGTGCTGTGGCTGCTGCTGGGCCGTGAGAATCCCGTGGCCGCCGGCGCCGACGGCGCGCCCGCCGCTCCCCCCGCCGCTCCCAAGGGCGCCGTTGGCCTGGTGGCCAAGAGCAAGTATATGTGGATGGTCATGATCTGCGGCGGCCTGTCCGTGGGCGCGGCCCTGCTGCTGAATACCTATCTGGTCAACGCCTTTGTGGCCAAGGGCCTGGATCCCGCCGCCGCCAGCGGCGTGGCCACCATCCTGAACATCGCCCTTCTGATCGGCGGTGTGATCTCCGGCATGGTCGTGTCCAAGCTGGGCCTCTATAACGCCCCCTACATCTTCATCTGCGTGGTGGGCGCCGCCCTGTACTACCTGGCCTACATGCTCCCCATCAGCGGCCTGACCTATGTGCTGGTCTTCGTGGGCGGCATCATCATCTCCGGCTCCATCGGCGTGAACATGGCCCGTATCCCCCTGCTGACCATGACCGGCGATTTCGGCCCCGAGTGCGTGGGCACCGCAGCCGGCATGAACAACACCTCGGTGGGCATCTGCGCCTTTGTGGTGCCCGTCATCGTCTCCTCCGTGTTCGACCAGAACTACACCGGCATCTTCACCATCTTCGCCGTGTTCCTGGTGATCTGCGCCGTGGTGGGCGGTATCCTGCTGCCCGAGCTGGGCGAGAACGGCAAGCTGGCCAAGAGCCTGAAGGCCGGCAGCAAGTAATTCCCCTCGTGTTCCTTTGGGCGCAAGCGCCCATCCATGATAGCACTTTGTGCACCGTTTAATATTGAGGAGGTAATCAACATGGGAAGAATGGAAGGTAAGATCGCTGTTGTCACTGGTGTCGGTTCCGGCCTGGGCAAGGCCATCGCCGAGATGTGGGCCGAAGAGGGCGCGAAGATCATCGGCGCCGACTTCAACGCCGACAACGGCCAGGCCACCATCGACGGCATCAACGCCAAGGGCGGCGAGGCTACCTTTGTGCAGGCCAACCTGCGTGTGAAGGCTGATGTGGAGAAGATCAAGGAAGTGGCCGTCGCCAAGTACGGCACCATCACCACCCTGGCCAACTGCGCCGGCGTGCTGGTCCACAAGCCCTTCCTGGAGCACAACGATGACGACTATGCCTTCATCGATGAGACCAACTTCCGTGCGTACATCTGGATGATGCAGGCCTTCCTGCCCCTCATGACCAAGGAGAACAGCCACGGCAAGAACTCCATCATGAACATCGCGTCCATCTCCTCCATCAAGCCCGAGACCTACGCCTACTACTATGGCGCCTTCAAGGCCGGCATCGACCTGATGACCCGGAACCTGACCCGCGAGTTCTCTCCTCTGGGCGTGCGCCTGAACGTCATCTGCCCGGGCCCCGTCACCACCGCCATGACCCCCAAGGAGGTCCTGGAGAGCCCCGAGATCCAGGCGGATATGTGCAAGAACGTCTGCTCCATCGGCCGTCTGGGCGAGCCCAAGGACATCGCCTATGCCGCCACCTACCTCTGCTCCGACGAGGCGACCTGGGTCACCGGCGCTCACTTCGTGATCGACGGCGGCGCCTGCATGATGGGCTGATCTTCGTCTTCAGCGATCTTACCGCAAACGAAAAAAGGGCCGCCTGCTTGAAGCAGGCGGTCCTTTTTTGCCCCCGCCGCGCCCCGTCCGCCGGAGGATCGCCGGATCAGGGGAGAAAACAAGCGGAAGGAGGGAGCGCCCCGCGGGGACGCTCCCTCCTGTTTGCTGTTTGGCCGTTCTGCCGCGAAGGGGGTCAGCCACCCTTCCGCTGCAGCAGGTACTCCTCGGCAAAGTGGGCGGCCACCGCTCCGTCGGCGGCGGCGGTGACGATCTGACGCAGGGGCTTGGCCCGCACGTCGCCCACGGCGAACACGCCGGGCAGGCTGGTGCGGGTGGTCTCGTCGGAGGCCAGATAGCCCTCCCCATCCAATTCCACCTGGCCCCGGAACAGCCCGGTGTCCGGCATCCGGCCGATGGCCACGAACAGTCCGTCGCAGGCGAGATGGCTGCGCTCCCCGGTGTCGGTGCGCTCCAGCTCCACCCCGGTCAGCTGCCCGCCCTCCTGGAGCAGGCCGGAGACTTTGGTGTTCCACAGGATCTCCACCCCGCTGTCCTTCAGACTGTTCAGGTACACCGGGGAGGCCCGCAGGCTGTCCCGCCGGTGGACCAGGCAGACCTTGGCGCACAGCTTGGAGAGAAACAGCGCCTCGGCCACGGCGGAGTTGCCCCCGCCGTTGACCACCACCGTCTTCCCCTTGTAGAACATCCCGTCGCAGGTGGCGCAGTAGGACACCCCCCGGGAGCGCAGCTGCTCCTCCCCGGGCAGGCCCAACTCCCGGGGCACCGCCCCGGTGGCCAGCACCACCGCGCCCGCCTCCACCGTGCCGCCGGTGGTGTCCAGGCGCTTGGGGTCGCAGGTGAGCTCGGCGGAGAGCACCTCCTCGTACTCGGTCTCCGCGCCGAAGCGCTCCGCCCCCCGCTGCATCCGCTCGGCCAGGCCGAGACCGTCCACCCCCTCGTCAAAGCCGGGGTAGTTGTCCACCCACTCGGTGGTGGCCATCTGGCCGCCCGGGGTGAGCTTCTCCAGCACCAGCACGGACAGGCCCGCCCGGGCGCAGTAGAGGGCGGCGGTATAGCCGCCCGGGCCGCCGCCGATCACGGCCACATCATAATATGCCTTCATCTCTCTGTCCTCTTTCCCGTGCCCCTCCCGGGGGAGGGGCTGGATGTTACAGCTTGACCGCCTGGTCCCCCGGCCGGACGCAGCCGCCCCGGATCACCCGGCAGAAGCGGCCCTCGTAGGGCAGCAGGGAGATGCCGAAGGTGCGGGTGACCACGCTGGGGTGGTCGGGCTTGCCGATCTGGGTCACCTCCAGCACCACCTCGGCCCCCAGCTGCACCCGGTCGCCGGGCTGGAGGTCCAGCCCGTCCATCCCCTCGATGGTGACGTTCTCCGCGAAATCGCCGGGGCCCATGTCCTTGCCGTTGTCCCGGTTGGACTTGACCACGCTCTCCCAGCTGAGCAGGGTGACCTGGCGGCCCCAGTCGCCCTGGTGGCCGTCCCCTTCGATCCCCTTGTCAGCCAGGAACTGCCCCTGGGGGATCTCCTTTTTCAGCGTGCCCCGCTGGGGACTGACGCAGATAGCATGTACCGAAGCCATAGCGATCATACTCCTTTTTTGTCTGAACTTGATGGTTCCATGATACGGTGGATTGTCCCCCTTGTCAACCGGGAAACGTGCGCCGGGCCGCCTTTCCCGGGAACGGCGGGAGGGAACTTTTGCCGGACCGGGACCGTCCAAAAGAAGAGGAGCGGGAGCCCGGCGGGGAAGGACAGGACTTAAAGAAGTCTTAAACTGTTGTTACGGCTTTGTTGTTGTTTCCCCATGGGGCCGCCGATATAATGGGTAGGACCAAACACCCGGAGACAGGAGGGCAACGATATGGCAGAATTGCAGACACCCGTGACGGACACCGCCCAGACCCCCGCGGCGGAGGCCAAGGTCAAGAACCAGCCCGCGGGCAAGAAGAAAAAGCGGAAGAAGGGCACGGTGAAGACGATCATCGTCCTGGCCGTCGTGCTGGCCGCGGCGGTGGGCATCGGACTGGGAATGTGGAAGTTCCTGTTCGGCGAGAAGCCCAAGGAGATCCTCCGGGACACCGCCCAGATCGGCTCCATCTCCAACAAGGTGGAGGGCTACGGCTTTACCAAGGCCCAGAGCTCGGCCACCATCACCCTGTCCACCAAGGGCCTGGTGCAGGAGGTCTTCGTGAAGGAGGGCGACTTCGTCAACCAGGGCGACCCCCTCTACACCATCGACTCCACCGACGCCTACAAGGCGCTGGAGGAGGCCCAGAAGACGGTGGACAACTACCAGAAGCAGCTTCAGGCCATCTACGACGCCTACAACGACCTGAACGTGCGCCCTCCCTTCAACGGCAAGCTGCTGCTGGAGGAGGGGATGCAGAACCTGGCGGTGGGCAACACCATGTCCACCGGCACCAAGCTGGCCACCCTGGTGGACGACAGCCGGATGAAGCTGACCCTGTACTACAACTACACCTATGAGAACGACATCTCGGTGGGACAGGCTGTCCGGGTGTCCATCCCCGCCTCCATGAGCCAGATCGACGGCCAGGTGGAGCAGGTGAACAAGGTGCGCTACATCACCCCCGAGGGGGCGGTCTGCTTCCAGGTGGTGATCGGCATGAAGAACCCCGGCACCCTCACCGCGGGCATGGGGGCCACCGCCATCCTCACCGGCGCCGCCGGCGAGGACATCTACGCCTATGACAACGGCAAGCTGGAGTACAACCGCACCGCCGACATCGTCACCAAGGCCAGCGGAGAGATCCTGGCGGTGAACCTCATCAACTACGCCGACGTGACCACCGGCGACACCCTGCTCCAGCTCAGCGCCGAGGACAACGAGGAGAAGATCGCCTCCCTGGAGAACCAGATCAAGACCGCCCAGGAGGCCCTGACCAAGGCCCAGGAGAATCTGAACAACTTCAACGCCGTGGCCCCCATTTCGGGCACGGTGATCTCCTGCGGTCTGGTGCCCGACACCGAGGTGGCCGAGAACACCACCGCCATCATCATCGCCGACACCTCGGTGATGACGGTGGAGATCAACGTGGACGAGCGGAGCATCAACTATGTGAAGATGGGCATGACGGTGGACCTGACTGACTGGGACGGGAACATGTACATGGGCACCGTGACCAACATCAGCCTCAACGGCAACATGGAAAACGGCGCCACCTCCTTCCCGGTGACCATCCGGATGGACAACCCCGGCGGCTCGCTGATGAGCAACATGTCCATCAATTACAGCTTCCAGGCCAGTCAGGCGGACAACTGCCTGGTGGTGCCCGTCCAGGCGGTGAAGAACATCAGCGATGAGAACGGCAACCCCATGTCGGTGGTGTTCGTGGAAAAGAGCAGCCGGCCGGACAACGCCGTGACCGTGCCCGAGGGGGTGACCGGCGTGCCCACCGAGGCCGACGGCTTCTACGCCGTGCCCGTGGAGGTGGGGATCAACGACGTATATAACGTGCAGATCCTCTCCGGCCTGGAGGAGGGCGACACGGTCTTCACCAGCTACATGGCCGCCGAGGACCAGATGGGCGGCGGCATCGCGGTGGGCTGACGGCCCGCAGATGGGAGCGGATACCATGCTCATTGAGATCAAGGATATCTATAAAATCTACAACGAGGGGAAGGAGAGCGAGGTGCGCGCCCTGGACGGGGTGTCCCTGTCCATCGACCGGGGCGAGTTCGTGGCCATCGTGGGGGCCTCCGGCTCGGGCAAGTCCACCCTGATGAACGTGCTGGGCTGCCTGGACATCCCCACCTACGGGGACTACTGGCTGGACGGCACCGACGTCACCGCCCTCACCGACCGGCAGCTGGCCCACATCCGGAACAAGCAGATCGGCTTTATCTTCCAGGGCTACAACCTCATCCAGGAGCTGTCCGCCCTGGAGAACGTGATCCTGCCCCTGATCTACCAGGGGGTGCCCATCACCCAGCGGGAGGACCGGGCCATGGAGGCGCTGGCCCGGGTGGGGATGGACGGCCGGGCCCACCACCGCCCCTCTGAGATGTCGGGCGGCCAGCAGCAGCGGGTGGCCATCGCCCGGGCCATCGCCACCCACCCCGCCATCATCATGGCCGACGAGCCCACCGGCGCGCTGGATTCCAAGACCGGCCAGCACGTGCTGGAGATCCTGCGGGAGCTGTACCGGGGGGGCACCACCATCATCCTCATCACCCACGACAACGGCATCGCCGCCACCGCCCGCCGGGTGGTGCGGCTGTCCGACGGTGTGGTGATCTCCGACGAGGCACAGGAGGTGGACTGGGAATGAATCTTTTGCAGGCGTTCAAAATGGCCTTCAAATCCATCTCGGCCAAGAAGATGCGCTCCTTTCTCACCATGCTGGGCATCATCATCGGCGTGGCCTCGGTGGTCATCATGGTCTCGGTCATCCAGGGCCAGAACAAGAAGAGCCTGGAGTACTACGAGAGCCAGGGCACCAACAAGCTCACCGTGTCCGCCATGCGCTGGAGCGGAGGGGACATCTCCCAGGACCTGTACAACTACTGCCTGGGGCTGAGCGACCTGATCGTGGGGGTCACCCCCCAGATCCAGCTGCACAATACCATGACGGTGAAATACGGCACCAACACCATGTCCACCAGCGACGACTGGCAGAAGGCCGCCCAGATCGTGCTGGGCAGCGACCAGTACGGGCTGTGCAACAACTACACCCTCAAGTCCGGCCGGGACCTGTCCTACCTGGACGTGCAGCGGTACAGCAACGTGTGCGTGCTGGGGGGCGGGGCGGCCGAGCGGCTGTTCAGCTTCCTGGACCCGGTGGGCAGGACCATCACCATCAACGGCAATCCCTATCTGGTGGTGGGGGTGTATGAAAAGAAGAGTGTGGACAACTGGCCTGAGTGGGACAATCTGATCCTGCTGCCCTATACACTCAACCGTACGCTCAACAATAATCAGAGCATCAGCGAATACTCGGTGAAGGCGGTGTCCGCCTCCGCCGCCGACGAGGCGGAGGTCCGCCTGCGGGGCTACCTCTCCGCCCTCATCCCTGAGAACAGCGGCTACTCCTACGTCCAGAACAACAACGCCAACATGAACAGTATGGACGACTACCTGCTCATGCAGTCCCTGGTGCTGGGCGGCATCGCGGGCATCTCCCTGCTGGTGGGCGGCATCGGCATCATGAACATCATGCTGGTCACCGTCACCGAGCGCACCCGGGA
>CALXCT010000088.1 GCA_944386865.1 uncultured Oscillospiraceae bacterium
GGCCTGGGCCCCGACGGCACCCCCAAGACCCCCAAGTGGGCCGAGGAGCTGTCCCTGGTGCCCGCCATGGACATCAAGGCCATCGCCCGCCGCTGGGCCAGCACCGTCACCACCAGCGGCTCCGGCATGCGCGGCGGTTTCGGCGGCGCCTGCCGTCACTCCAACGGCACTGAGTACGCCCGCCTGATGACTCTGCTGTCCGCCATGCAGGGCATGGGCAAGCCCGGCCGCGCCTACTGGTCTCCCGCCTGCGGCGGCCCCATGAACTACAACTTCTGGTTCGGCGGCTACTCCGATCCCCTGTCCTCCATCGCCAAGGCCCCCATCTGCGATGAGGTGCCCATGAACTCCGTGGAGCAGGTGCTGTATCGTCCCAACGTCCCCGATGCCATCCTGGACGGCCACTATGAGTGGCTGGGCGAGGGCTTCTGCGGCGGCGGCGTGGACCTGGAGTTCACCCGTCACGTCTACCCCCTGCCCGGGTACAACAAGGTCCACTGCTTCTGGCGTTACGGCGGCTCCTTCATCGGCACCATGCTGGACACCAACAAGTGGGTGAAGATGTACAAGAGCCCCGAGCTGGAGTTCGTCATCAACCAGGACATCTATATGACCCCCGAGACCCGTCACGCCGACGTGATCCTGCCCGCCTGCACCAACCTGGAGCGCATCGACATCGGCGAGGTGGGCAACTCCGGCAACGGCGGCTACTGCTCTCACTCTCAGACCGGCAACAGCTGGCAGGTCATCGTGTACCAGGACAAGGCCATCGAGCCCATGTGGGACTCCCGGTCTGACTACTGGATCTTCTCGCAGGTGGCCGCCCGTCTGGGCTGGGGCGAGCGCTTCACCGAGGGCCGCACCGAGGAGGAGTGGGCCAAGCGCTTCTGGCAGTTCTCCGACCTGCCCAAGCACATCTCCTGGGAGGACTTCAAGAAGAAGGGCTACTACATCCCGCCCGTCTCCTACAAGGAGGAGGACAAGGACCCCAAGACCGGCCTGTACCAGAACTGGGACCGCTATCCCGGCTTCCAGTGGTTCGCGGAGAACCGTCCCTGCGACACCATGAACCACAAGGTCTTCCAGGAGGAGGGCCGTCTGGGCACCTTCTCCGGCAAGTTCGAGTTCGTCTCCGAGTCCCTGCTGTACTGGGAGCCTGACGACGAGGCCCGCCGTCCCATCCCGCAGTATCAGGACTCCTGGGAGGGCTTCAAGTCCCTCACCGCCGACAAGTATCCGTTCGGCCTGATCTCTCCCCACCCCCGCTTCGACTATCACACCCACTACAATCAGCATGCCAAGTGGCTGTGGGAGATCCCCAAGAACCGTGTGGTCATCAACGGCAACCCCTATCTGGTCTGCCACATCAACCACAAGATCGCGGAGCAGAAGGGCATCAAGGATGGCGACGTGGTGCGCATGTTCAACGACCGCGGCAGCGTCCTGATGGTCGCCCGCGTGACCTACCGTCTGAATCCCGAGACCATCCACGCCTACACCTCCTCCGGCATCTACAACCCCATTGAGTACGGCGTGTACAAGAGCTGGGACAAGGGCGGCAGCATCAACGTGCTGACCCCCGGCCGCCTGATCGGCGACTACGTGCCCGCCATGGCTCCTTACAGCTGCAACATCGACATCGAGAAGGTCGAGCCCGATCCCAACTACGGCCAGGGCTTCGAGCATATCCTGGATGCCGTCGACAAGCAGCAGCTGGAGACTGAGCGTCCCATCCGTACTTCCGCGGAGGCGGACCTCTTGTTCGGCGAGAAAGAAAATAAGGAGGTAGGTTGAGCATGCTGAAACCCGGAATCAAGAAGCCCGGCATCGCGGTCAACACCGCCCGCTGCATGGCTTGCTATGCGTGTTTTATGGCCTGTAAGGATGAGCATTGCGGCTGGGACACCGCTCTGACCAAGTCTCAGCCCGAGATGGGCCAGTACTGGATGAACATCGTGGAGTGGGAGCGCGGCGACAACGAGCGCCACATCAAGACTGCCACCGTCCCCACCCCCTGCGCCCACTGCGACAACCCCGCCTGCATGGCCGCCGGCAAGGACGGCGCCGTGTATAAGCGCGAGGACGGCATCGTGATCATCGATCCCGAGAAGTCCAAGGGCCAGAAGCAGATCGTGGACGCCTGCCCCATCGGCGCCATCTACTGGAACGAGGAGGCTCAGATCCCCCAGAAGTGTTCCATGTGCGCCGAGCTGCTGGATGATCCTGACTATCCCGGCTTTGAGCCCCGCTGCGTCGAGGCCTGCCCCAACCAGGCTCTGGTCTTCGGCGATCTGGCCGACCCCAACAGCGAGATCAGCAAGCTGATCGCCGCCAACCGGGTGACTCCTCTGGAGGGCCTGGAGAACATGGGCACCAGCGTGGTGCACCTGAACATCCCCAGTGCCTTCCTGGCCGGTACCGTGGCCTATCCCAAGGAGCTGGAGGAGGTCTGCATCGGCGCCAAGGTCAAGGTGACCTGCAAGGAGTGCGGCAGCGTCTTTGAGACTGTGACCAACTGGGCCGGCGACTGGGAGATCGAGAACCTGCCCAAGGGCAAGAAGTTCACCGTGGAGATCACCATGGACGGCTTTAAGCCTGTGGTCATCGAGACCGAGACCGGCACCGGCACCAAGGCTGACCACTACGTGGGCATCACCTACCTGGAGCAGGCCTGAGCCATACTGACATGACTGGGGGAGCCAGCGCACCCGGAGCGTTCCGGGTGCGCCTCCCCCTGTCGGAGCGTGTAGCGGTGGCTGGTCACGATGAGGATCGTGTCAGACAGTCGCGGACCGTCGTGGGCCGCGACCGCTGCAGGCCGAACTGATTTTGAATGGATTATAATTCCAGATATAATTTTAAAAATTGAGGAGCGAGTTCATCATGGAAAATGTAGTTATCGTTGACGGTTGCCGTACTGCTGTCGGTAAGATGGGCGGCGGGCTGAAGCCCCTGAGCGCTTACGACATGGCTTGCGCCGTGCTGAAGGGCCTGCTGGACCGGACCAAGATCGATCCCAGCATCGTGGACGAGGTCATCATGGGCCAGTGCCGTCAGACCTCTGACGAGCCCAACATCGCCCGTGTCGCCGCCCTGAAGGTCGGTATCCCCGACACCGTGCCCGCCTACACCGTGATGCGGCAGTGCGCTTCCGGTATGACCGCTGTGCAGAACGGCGCCATGGCTATCATGAGCGGTGTGAACGACGTGGTCATCGCCGGCGGTACTGAGTCCATGTCCAACGCTGTGTTCTACATCCGCAATGCCCGCTGGGGCGTGGGCACCGGCAACACCGAGCTGGTGGACGCCCTGACCGAGGGTCAGTTCCGCAGCCAGCCTCAGGAGATGTACGGCAAGTACAACATGGGTGCCACCGCTGAGAACATCGCTCTGACTCTGGGCATCACCCGTGAGGAGCAGGACGCCTTCTCCCTGGATTCCCAGCGCAAGGCCATCGCCGCCGTGGATTCCGGCCGGTTCAAGGATGAGATCGTTCCCGTCGTCGTGCCTCAGGGCCGCAAGAAGGATCCCATCGTGTTCGACACCGATGAGTTTCCCAACCGCTCCACCAACGAGGAGAAGATGGCCAAGCTGAAGCCCTGCTTCAACATCAAGAAGGACGCCGAGGGCCGTGTGTTCGGCACCTCCGAGCTGACCGGCACTGTGACCGCCGGCTCCTCCTCCGGCCGTAACGACGGCGCCTCCGCTCTGCTGCTGATGAGCGAGAGCAAGGCCAAGGAGCTGGGCCTGAAGCCCATCGCCAAGATCATCGGCATGGGTACTGCCGGCGTGGATCCCCGTGTCATGGGCCTGGGTCCTGTGGCCGCCGTGCCCAAGGCTCTGAAGAATGCCGGCATCTCCATGGATGACATCGGCCTGATCGAGCTGAACGAGGCCTTTGCCGCTCAGTCCCTGGGCTGCATCAAGCAGCTGCACTGGGAGGACAAGATGGACATCATCAACGTCAACGGCGGCGCCATCGCCCTGGGCCACCCCGTGGGCTCCTCCGGTTCCCGGATCATCGTGACCCTGATGAACGAGATGAAGAAGCGTGGTGTGAAGTACGGCCTTGCCACTCTGTGCATCGCCGGCGGCATGGGCCAGGCCACCGTCATCGAGCTGTGCGACTGAGCTGAGCCTGAACGGCCTCGCTGTCCGCTGAAGTAAATAACTGTACCTTGCTCCGGGGCGTCCGCGCCCCGGACGCGGGTGCGTTATTTAATAGCGTCCACCTAATATCACTTGAAAGGGAGTAATTACAATGCCCAAGAAATTTCTGAATTACGTCAACAATAACCCCGTCATCATCTCCTGCTGCCTGTGCGGCGCCGGCACCCGGAAGGAGCAGGCCCCCACCGTCCCTTACACCCCTGAGGAGATCTCCGATCAGGTGGTGGAGGTCGCCAAGGCTGGTGCCGCCGTCGCCCACATCCACGTCCGTAAGGACACCGAGGTCAACGGCAACGTGATCGTCGGCTACAAGTCCATGGCCATCGAGAAGTTCACCGAGACCGTCGAGCTGTGCCGCAAGAAGTGCAAGGAGGCCGGTGTTGACATCGTGATCAACCTGACCACCTCCGGCGGCGAGTACGAAGACGAGAAGCGCCTGCAGCACCTGGGCAAGCTGAAGCCCGAGATGTGCTCCTTTGACCCGGGCACCCTGAACTGGGCCAACAGCTACATCTTCGAGAACAGCCCCCGCTTCCTGAACAAGCTGGGCGAAGAGGTCGTGAAGCAGAACGTCAAGCCCGAGTTTGAGGTCTTCGACACCGGCCACATCGACAGCGTGAAGTACTACTGCGACAAGTGGAACATCCCCCAGCCCGCTTACTATCAGTTCATCATGGGCGTGGGCGGCGCCATGCCCGGCACTGCCGGCAACCTGGCCTTCCTGGTCGACAAGCTGCCCGACGGCGCCATCTGGTCCGTCTCCGGCATCGGTAAGGCTCATATGCCCATGATCCTGGCCGGCCTGGCTCTGGGCTGCGACGGTCTGCGCGTCGGCCTGGAGGACAATGTCATGTACGGTAAGGACGAGAACGGCAACAAGATCATCGCCACCAACAAGATGCTGGTGGAGCGCACCATCCGGATCGCCAAGGAGACCGGCCGCAAGATCGCCACTGCCGAGCAGGCCCGTGAGATCCTGGGCATCACCCGTCACTGCCTGCGCGACGAGGGCTGATCTGACAGCCTGAGCGCACAGCGGCTCACGAAGCGGAGCTGACCCCTCGGGATCAGCTCTGCTTCGCTGAGTCGGACCGTCCCAACAGGATACGTCTATGTTTCCCGGGCCATACCCGGAAAGATAGAACAGAGGGACACAGTTCCTACTGAATTTTGAATGGAAAGGAAAGAGCGACAATGTCCAAGCTTCCCAAGTCCAAAGTCGTCACCATCGACCAGGCCATGGAGCATTGCTACAGCGGAATGACCGTGATGATTCCCGGTTTCGTGAACTGCGGCGTGCCCGAGACCCTGATCAAGGCCATGATTGAGAAGGGTGTCACCGACCTGGATGTCATCTCCAACAATACTTCCGTGAAGGGCCGCGGCATCGGCCGTCTGGTCCACGAGAACCGCATCAAGCACATCACCTGCTCCCACATCGGCTCCAACACCGAGACCGTGGAGAAGGTGGTCGCCGGCGAGATCAACGTCACCTTCACTCCGCAGGGCACCCTGTGCGAGCGCATGCGTGCCGGCGGCGCCGGCATCGGCGGCGTGCTGACCCCCACCGGTCTGGGCACTCCCATGCAGGAGGGCAAGCAGGTCATCGAGGTCAACGGCAAGAAGTATCTGCTGGAGCTGCCTCTCCACGCTGACGTGGCTCTGATCCATGCCTGGAAGGCTGACAAGATGGGCAATCTGATCTATCGTCGTACTGCTCGTAACTTCAACCCCATCATGGCCACCGCCGCTGACTTTGTCATCGTCGAGGCCGAAGAGATCGTTGAGGTGGGCATGCTCGAGCCTGACTACATCATGACCCCCGGCTGCCTGGTGGACATGATCGTTCAGGGCGCTCCCACCGAGGGCAAGTAAGGAGGAGGAGACGACAATGAACGCGAAAGAACTGATTGCTCGCAGAACTGCGAAGTTTTTCAAGGATGGCGACGTGGTCAACCTGGGAATTGGTCTTCCCACTCAGGTCATGAACTATATCCCTGAGGATGTGGATGTGTGGTTCGATTCCGAGAACGGCGTGGTGGGCCTGATGTCCGCCCCCGGTGAGGGCCAGCCTGTGGACTTCAACCTGGTGGACGCCAGCGGTTTCCCCGGCACCCTGCGTGTGGGCGGTTGCTGCTTCAGCAGCTTCGACTCCTTCGGCCTGATCCGCGGCGGCCACGTGGCTTACACCGTTCTGGGCGCCTATGAGGTGGACCAGCACGGCAACCTGGCCAACTGGATGGTCCCCGGTAAGACCTGCGCCGGCATGGGCGGCGCCATGGACCTGGTCACCGGCGCCAAGAACGTGCTGATCACCATGATCCACTGCGACCGCGAGGGAAACTCCAAGATCAAGAAGCAGTGCACTCTGCCTCTGACCGGCGCCGGCGTGGTCACCCACATCATCACTGAGCTGTGCGTGCTGGAGGTTACCCCCGAGGGGCTGGTCCTGAGAGAGCTGGCCCCCGATGTCACTGTCGAGGAGGTCGTTTCCAAGACCGAGGCCGACCTGATCATCCCTGAGAAGATCGGCTGCATGCTCTGAGCAGAGACCTGAGGCAAGAGGGTCCAAGTTGCGGCTGTTCGTGTTTCGCGGGCAGCCGCAACTTTGAGATTTTTGAATGAGATTTTATAAAGAGGGGAGACAAGGGGCCACTTCACAGAAGAATAAAGCCCCGTTTTTAGCATGAATGTCATGGTTTATGTGGGCCTGATCATCGCCATCGCGCTGATCGTCGGCCTTGCGATCTACACCGGCGCGCAGAAGTCCACCGGCAAGAAGGACGGGATCAGCGCCGCCGTGGTGGCCGGCCTGATCATGGGCACCCTGGTGGGCGGTTCCTCCACCGTGGGCACCGCGCAGCTGGCCTATAACTATGGCCTGAGCGCTTGGTGGTTCACCCTGGGCGGCGGCATCGCCTGCCTGGTGCTGGCTATTTTCTACATCAAGCCTCTGCGCGCGCAGGGCGTTCCCACTCTGGTGGGCATGGTGGCCAAGGAGTACGGCGCCACCTCCGGCCTGGCTGCCTCCATCCTGAACTCCGTTGGTACCTTCATCAACATCCTGTCTCAGCTGCTGTCCGCCTCCGCGGTGGTGCTGGTGGTGTGGCCCACCATGGGCGCTCCCGCCACCATCGTGATCGCGGCGGTGGTGATGGTGCTGTACGTGGTATTCGGCGGCACCAAGGGCGCCGGCGTCGTGGGCATCCTGAAGCTGATCCTGCTGTATGTGTCCATGGTGCTGTGCGGCATCCTGGCTCTGAGCCACATCGGCGGCGTGGGCGCCCTGATGGATACGGTGAGCGGCTTCAACGCCGAGCTGGGCCGCAACCTGTTCAGCCCCTTCTGCCGCGGCGTGGGCACTGACCTGGGCGCCGGCATCAGCCTGCTGCTGGGCGTGCTGACCACCCAGACCTACGCGCAGGCGGTCCTCTCCGCCAAGTCCACCTCTCAGGCGAGAGTGGGCGCGGTGGTCAGCGCCGTGCTGATCCCCATCATCGGTATCTTCGGCATCATCGTGGGCCTGTACATGCGCACCGTCACCGATCCCAGCACCTTCGTCACCAGCACCGCGCTGACCAGCTTCATCCTGGATTATTCCGGTATGCCTCCGCTGATCGCCGGCCTGGTCCTGGGCGCGCTGTTCATCGCCACGGTGGGCACCGGCGCCGGCCTGGCGCTGGGTATCGCTACCATCATCAACCGTGAGCTGATCCAGAAGAACGGCAAGGAGCACAAGATGAGCCCCGACACGATCAACAAGCTGCTGATCGTGGTGGTGCTGGCTGTGGCCGCGCTGATCTCCTGCACCCCCATCGGCGACACCATCCTCACCTTTGCCTTCATGTCCATGGGCCTGCGGGGCTGCACCGTGTTCGCCCCCCTGTGCTTCCTCATCTGGGCCAAGGGCAAGGTGGACGGCAAGTTCGCTCTGGTGTCCATCCTGGGCGGCTCCCTCGTGGCGCTGGTCCTGGGTATCCTGGACAGCATCCTGGGCATCATCGATCTGCCCTGCGACGCCGTGTTCCCCGGCATTGCGGTGGGCCTGATCATCATGTTCATCGGCCTGGCTGTGGGCAAGGACAAGAGCAAGCTGGCCTGATCATCCAACGCAGAAAATATACCGTATGGCATGTGCCATACGGTATATTTTTTTATCCGGCCAGGAGCCGGGTCAGCCAAAAGCTGAGCAGCCCACAGCAGGGAAAGGTGGCCAGCCATACCAACCAGAGCCGCAGCAGGACACCTCTGTCGGCATGGCCGCCATTCGCGGTGCCCGCGCCCCAAAGAGCGGCGGCTTTGGTATGGGTGGTGCTCACAGGCAGCCCCAACAGGGTGGCACCCCCCAGACAGAGCACACAGGCAAGCTCGGCAGCAAACCCCTGCCGGGTATCCACCCGGACCATCTCGGCACCCAGTGTTTGGATGATCCGCCTTCCGCCCACGCAGGTGCCCGCGCCCATGGCCGCCAGTGCAGGAAGGGCGACTGAGAGAGGAACGGTATCTGCAAGCCCCGTGCCGCCGCCGGGGGAGAGGGTGAGGCAGAGCAGCAGCACGCCGATGAACTTCTGACCATCCTGGGCACCGTGAAAGAAGGAAAGCCCCGCCGCAAGGGGCAGCTGAAGCCGGGCACAGCTGCCCTTGCCCATGCGTGCTGCGCCCCCGTGCCAGCAGACGCGTGCCAGAATGAAGCCGAATAGGACACAGCCCGCCAGACCCAGCAGTATTCTGGCCAGCGAGGCCCAGTTCAGAGCCTGCATCCCGCCTCCGGATGCCAGTGCGGCTCCGGTCAGCGCTGCCGCCAGGCCGTGGCTCTCACTGGTGGGAAGACCGAGAAACCAGGCCGCTACGCTCCAGATGATGAGGGAGGCCATAGCGGCACACACAGCACGCAGAGCTGAGCCGCCATCCCCGCCGAACTCGGCGAGAGTGGCGATGGTAAGGGTCACGCCTGAGCAGGCGGACACGGCCCACAGACCGCCCAGCAGATTGCAGAGGGCGGACAGCAGCGCCGCCCGGCGGAAGGACAGCGCGCCTGAGGCCACCACTGCAGTGATGGCATTGGGTGCGTCCGTCCAGCCGTTGACAAAGAGTACGCCCAGAGTCAGCACAGAGGCCAGCAGGATCTCCGGATGCGCTGAGAGCAGTTGGCCGCACGCGGACAGTTCCAGAAGCAAAAAGCACACCCCCTCGTCTACTGTACGAGGGGGTGTGCGCTGATATGCGGCAGGATCGCGCTGGCTCAGCTCCTGTGGTGCAGAATGGGGGAGAGGGGCTTGTAGATCAGGAAGCAGATCAGCGTGGCCAGCAGGCCCTTGAGCAGGGTGAAGGGGGCGTTGAAGATCACAAGGCACTCCAGCAGACCGTTCACGCCCGGGCGGATCTCCTGATACATGGCCAGAATGGCGTCGATGGGCATAAAGTTGGTGTAGATGGGATAGGAGATAAAGTAGTTGAGGGGGATGGACAGTAGGCCCATGATCACGGCGCCCACCAGCGCGCCCACCAGCGCGCCCTTGCGGGACTTGTGCAGGCGGTAGATCAGACCCGCAGGGAAGACGAAGCAGGCGCCCAGCAGGAAGTTGCACAGCTCGCCCGCACCGCCGGTGGAGGTGATGAGCAGGTGCAGCAGATTCTTGATCAGACACACCGCCACGCCGAAGGCGGGCCCAAGGCTGAAGGAGGCGAGCAGGGCGGGCACCTCAGAGATGTCCATCTGCACAAAGCTGGGGATGAGGAAGGGGATGGGAAAGTCCAGGAACATCAGACCAAAAGCCACGGCGGACAGCATGGCGGTGACGGCCAGACTGTAAGCGCTGATCCTGGTGCGGGCGGCGGACGGAACGGCTGCGGTTTTTTCAGTTGACATAAAAAATACACTCCCTGAATCAAGATAACGCCTGGAAAAGCATTGCCTTCCAGGTGCTGATCAACTCAGAGGGTGCGCGAAAAATCAACACATCTTCTTCCATCCGGACTATGACCGTTGGTCCCGGAGTTACACCGGGTCATGCAGGAGCCCATTGCTGCGCTCCGCTCGCGGACTATACCGCCAGTGGGGAATCTCACCCCGCCCTGAAGACAGTGGATTATCCAGTTGTTTCGTTCCCTATTATAGCATGGAGGATGAAAAATGCAAGAGGTATTTTTCAGCTTAAACTCGAATAAATGTTCGATTTTCGTTGACTTGAAAAGGGGGATGGACTACAATAGGAGCAGACCGGGAGGTGAAGGGATGGAGCGTGAGACGACCTGCTGTTTTACCGGGCACCGGCCTTCGAAGCTGCCGTGGGGAGACCGGGAGGAGGACCCGCGGTGTCAGGCGCTGAAGCGCCGCTTGGCGGAGGAGGTGCGGAATGCTTATGAGAAGGGCTGCCGGCACTATATCTGCGGGATGGCCCAGGGGTGCGACCTGTATTTCTGCGAGGCGGCGCTGGAGTTGAAAGAGGAGCACGGGGAGGTCACCGTGGAGGCGGCCATCCCCTTTGAAGGGCAGGCGGAGCGCTGGCCGGAGCGTGACCGGGCGCGGCGTGAGCGCCTGCTGGCCCGGTGTGACTTCGAGACCGTGGTGCAGCATGAATATGACCGGGGCTGCATGCAGCGGCGCAACCGCTACATGGTGGACCGGTCGGGGCTGTTGCTGGCCGCCTACAACGGTTCTCCCGGCGGCACCATGCGTACCATCGCCTATGCCATGCGGCAGGGGCTCCGGCTGGAGATCATTTATCTTTGAGTGATGGTTTGGGATGAAACTGAATGAGGGACCTCGGGTGGATCGGAAAGATCCCCCGGGGTCTCTTTTCTCAGGAGCCCTGATGGATGGCACAGATCTCCGCGGCCATCTGCCGCAGCTGGTCGCGCAACTCAGCGGGGGCGAGCACCTCCAGCGCTGGCCCGTAGGAGAGCAGATAGCCGCACAGCCAGGGCTCCCGGGGGAAGACGGCGCGGACAAGGAGCGAGCCGTCTGCCTGGGTTTGGATGCAGTCCCCGTCAAACTCGTCCCACACCCGCCGGGCGGCGGCGGGGGAGAAGCGGAGCTCGGCCTCCACCCGGAACAGGGGCGGGATATCGTGGGGCAGGGTGAGCGGAGGGGGGTCAAGAGGCCGGTGGAAGTACTGGCCGGTGGGGGAGAGGGACAGAATGCGGCTGAGCCGGAAGGTGCGGTACTCCTCCGTCCGGGGACACCAGCACTGACAGGTCCAAATCTGCCCCAGACAGGACAGCCGCGCGGGGAACACACAAAAGCGCAGTGGCTCCTCCGGGGACTCGGCGTAGGTCAGCTCCAGGACCTGACGCTCCAAAATGGCGGTACGGAGCGTATCAAACAGCGCGGCGTCCCTTCCCTCGCCGCCCCGGCGGGCGGGGACCACCTGAAGCCAGAGGGGCTGCTGAGGGCGGAACAGGGCGGACAGCCGGGCCAGCGCCGCCTGTTCGGTCTGCTCCTGACCGGACTGGAGAGCAGAGAGCAGGGCCCGCTGTGCCTCAGGGGAGAAGACGTCCCGGTCCAGACAGTGACCCGGGGCGAGCCACACGCCGCCGCCGCGGCCCTGACTGGTCAGGATGGGGACCCCGGCGGCCGCCAGGGCGTCCACATCCCGGTATACCGTGCTCTCCGAGACGCCCAGACTGGCGGCAAGGGCGTGAGCGGTGGTGTGCTGGCACTCCAGCAGCAGGGAGAGCAGCTGAAACAGGCGGCTGGACGGCATGGGAGAACCTCCTTCCTATCAGCGAATCGTTCTGTGATTCCAGTATACCAGCGCCTCCGGGATTTGTAAATCGGCAACTCGGAAGAAGAACCGCCCTCCCGGCCGGAGCCGGGAGGGCGGGAGATATGCCTGAAACTCAGGCCAGCTTGCTCTTGGACAGCTCCACCAGCTGGGCGAAGGCAGCCTTGTCGTTGACAGCCAGCTCAGCCAGCATCTTGCGGTTGATGTCCACGCCGGCCTTCTTCAGACCGTTCATGAAGGTGGAGTAGTTCATGCCGTTCATCTTGCACCCAGCATTGATGCGGGTGATCCACAGCTGACGGAAGTCGCGCTTCTTCAGGCGGCGGCCGGTGTAAGCGTAGGACAGGGACTTCATCACGGCCTGGTTGGCCATCTTGAAGTGCTTGGACTTGGCGCCCCAGTAGCCCTTGGCCAGCTTCAGAACCTTATTTCTTCTCTTGCGCGACATCATCGCGCCCTTCACTCTTGCCATTGTAAAAAGCCTCCTATATGTGAGTTATGAATTTGGTTGGATTATTTGTAAGGGATCATGCGCTTGATGGCAGCCACGTTGGTGACATCAGCATAGGCTCCCTTGCGGAGGCCTCTCTTCAGCTTGGTGGTCTTGCCGTGACCGTTGAGCAGGTGGGACTTGTTGGCGTGAGCGCGCTTGACCTTGCCGGTCTTGGTCAGGTTGAAGCGCTTCTTGGCGCCGCTGTGAGTCTTGATTTTAGGCATTTTCGCTTACTCCTTTATGATTTACTTTTTGGTATCTTTGGCATTCTTGGCGGCCAGGAAGATGGACATGTGCCGGCCATCCAGCTTGGGGTCCTTGTCCTTGACGGCCACCTCGGCGCAGCCCTCGGCGAACTTCAGCAGAAGGTCCCGGCCGATGTCGGTGTGGGCCATCTCGCGCCCGCGGAAGCGGACGGTCACCTTGACCCGGTTGCCCTCGCTGAGGAACTTCAGCGCGTTGCGCAGCTTCACGTTGAAGTCGTTCACGTCGATGCTGGGCGACATACGGATCTCCTTGATCTCCACCACATGCTGATTCTTCTTGGCTTCCTTTTCACGCTTGGTCTGCTCGAAACGGAACTTGCCATAGTCCATCAGCTTGCACACGGGGGGGACGGCGTTGGGGGAGATCTTGACCAGATCCAGGCCCTGCTCCTCCGCCATATTCAGCGCCTGCTGGGCGGACATGATGCCCAGCTGCTCTCCCTCCGCCGAGATCAGGCGGATCTCCTTGTCGCGGATGTCTTCATTGATCTGATGACCTGCGTTACTGATAAGAAAGCACCTCCAAACAAAATAAAATGCGGACTGCCCGGAAGGGCGCCCGCACACACGAAAACACACGCCGGAGACCGGCGGCGCTTGACCATGTTGACCCTTCGGCTCCCTGCCTGGGGTGAGGAACGGGCACCGCTCCTGCTTTGTTTTGCGTATGACAGTATACCAGATGTAAAAATGGATGTCAAGGGAAAAATCAAAGAAAAGATCTCTCTGATCATGGAGACCGTGGAAAGGGAGCAGGGGAGGAGCGCCGTCCGGCAGGAGGGCAGAAAGCATCGCGGACGGTCAGCCGTGCGGCGGCGTTCCGGCTGTCTCCGGGCCGGGAAGCGCATTGGAACGGGGATAACGGGGGCCGGAGAAAATAAAGCAAAAACTTTGTCTTACCCCCTATGCAAAAGGACAAAATTATATTAAAATATTGTCCAATGAACACACGCGATGCGCGGGACACCGTACCTCCCGCGCGCGCTTTTCAAGGGAAAGACAATCATGATTATAAAGGAGTGGGTACGACATGGAGCAGCCGAAGTACAAGCGGGTCCTACTGAAAATCAGCGGTGAGGCTCTGGCCGGCAACAAGGGCCGGGGGCTGGACTTTGACGTGATCGGGCAGGTCTGCGATGTGGTCAAGGAATGCAGCGAGATGGGCGTGCAGGTGGGCATCGTCGTGGGAGGCGGTAATTTCTGGCGCGGCGTCAAGGACGGCGGTGACCGGATGGAGCGCACCCGCGCGGACCATATGGGCATGCTGGCCACCGCCATCAACAGCCTGGCGGTGGCGGATATGCTGGAGCAGCGGGGCGTGGAGGTCCGGGTCCAGACCGCCATCGAGATGCGCGCCATCGCTGAGCCGTACATCCGTTCCCGTGCCATCCGCCATTTGGACAAGGGCCGCGTGGTCATCTTCGGCTGCGGCACGGGCAACCCCTTCTTCTCCACCGACACCGCCGCGGTGCTCCGCGCCGCGGAGATCGACGCGGACGTGATCCTGCTGGCCAAGAATATCGACGGCGTGTACAGCGCAGATCCCAACAAGGACCCCAGCGCGGTGAAGTACGACAGCATCAGCTACGACGACGTGCTGGCCCAGCACCTGCAGGTGATGGATTCCACCGCCACCTCGCTGTCCATGGACAATAAGATCCCCGTGCTCCTTTTCGCCCTGAAGGACCCGCGGAACATCCTGCGGGCCGTGATGGGGGAGAAGATCGGGACCATTGTGAAGGAGGAACTGTGAGATGAATGAGCTGCTGAAGGATTTTGACGTCAAGATGGGGAAGACCATCGACTCGGTGCGGGGCAACTTCGGAAGCGTCCGCGCCGGCCGTGCCAACGCCGCTGTGCTGGACCGGATCACCGTGGAGTATTACGGCGCGCCCACCCCCCTCAACCAGGTGGCGGCCATCTCCTCTCCCGACCCCCGGAGCCTGGTCATCCAGCCCTGGGACGCCTCCCTGCTCAAGGCGGTGGAGAAGGCCATCCAGGTGTCCGACCTGGGCATCAATCCTCAGAATGACGGGCGGGTCATCCGTCTGCTGTTCCCTCAGCTGACGGAGGAGCGCCGCAAGGAGCTGACCCGCCAGGTGCGCAAGTACGGCGAGGACGGCAAGGTGGCCATCCGCAACATCCGCCGGGACGCCATGGAAAAGTGCAAGAAGCTGCAGAAGGACGGCGAGCTGACCGAGGACGACCTGAAGCAGTGCGAGAAGGACCTTCAGACGCTGACCGACAAGCGCTGCAAAGAACTTGACGATCTGACCGCGAAGAAGGAAGCGGAGCTGATGGCAGTCTGATGGAGCCTGCCTGACTTGCGGGGCGGCCCTGGGCTGCCCCGCAAGATTTCGTTATCCGAGGTGTCGTAATGGGACTGTTTGGAAAGGGGCGGGAGCGCGCCCCCAAGGTGGACTTTGACCATCTGCCCCGCCACGTGGCCATCATCATGGACGGAAACGGCCGCTGGGCCAACAAGCGCGGCCTGCCCCGTACTGCGGGCCACGCCGCGGGGGCCGAGACCTTCCGGCGGATCGCCACCTACTGCAAGGAGATCGGGCTGGAGTACCTGACGGTATACGCCTTTTCCACCGAGAACTGGAAGCGGTCGGAGGAGGAAGTGGGGGCCATCATGGGCCTTCTGAAGAAGTATCTTCTGGAGGCCATCGGGCAGATGGAGCGGGACCGGGTGAAGATGCGCTTTTTCGGGGACCTCACCCCGCTCTCCCAGGAGCTGCGCGACCTTTGCCGCCGGACCGAGGAGATCTCCACCCACTATGAGGGCTGCCAGGTGAATATCTGCCTCAACTACGGCGGACGGGACGAGATCCTGCGCGCCGCCCGGGCGTTTGCCGGGGAGTGCGCGGCGGGCCGCGCAGTGCCGGAGCAGCTGGATGAGACGGCATTCAGCGGTCTGCTGTTTTCCGCCGGAGTCCCTGATCCGGATCTGATCATCCGGCCCAGCGGGGAGGTCCGGATCTCCAATTTCCTGCTGTGGCAGTCGGCCTATGCGGAATACTACTTTACCGACGTGCTCTGGCCTGATTTCGACCAGGAGGAGCTCCATCGGGCGCTGGCCTCCTATCAGGGGCGCTCCCGGCGGTTCGGAGGTGTCACCTGATGGCAAAACGGATCATTGTGGCGGTCATTTTCGTCCCTCTGCTGATTTGGGTGATGGTGTTCTTGCCCCCCATCGTGTGGACGGTGGTGGTTGCTTTCATCGCAGGAGTGGCAGGGTATGAGTTCCTGCGCGCCGTGGGTGTAAAGGACTTCCGCCTGAAAGCGTGGACAGTGGCTGCCGCCGCGCTCACGCCACTGCTGTGCTGGGCGGACCGGGAGCTTGATCTGCTCCCCGCGGACTATAATTATGTCTATCTTCCGGCGCTGCTCCTGCTGCTGTTTCCCTTCTTCCACGCCATCGGCACCTATGGAAAGGAAGATGAGGTGCCGGTGGCCCACCTGATGTCCTGCTGCTTCGCTGGCCTCATCATCCCCCTGGCGCTGACCGCGCTGGTGGAGCTGAAGTGCATGGAGCACGGAAAGTACCTGGTGCTGCTGGCGGTGCTGCTGGCCTTTGTCACCGACGGCGGAGCGTACTTTGTGGGGATGTTCCTGGGAAAGCACCGGGGCATCACCAAAGTCAGCCCCAACAAGAGCAGGGAGGGCTATATCGGCGGCTTTGCCATCGGGGCGCTGTTCGCCGTGGCCTACGGCGGGGTGGTGGGAGCTATCACGCAGCTGCCGGTGCACCTGCCGGAGCTCGCCCTCTACGGCCTGCTGGGCGCCTTTGTGACCGAACTGGGCGATCTGGTCTTCTCCTATATCAAGCGGCAGACCGGGATCAAGGATTACGGGCACCTGCTGCCCGGTCACGGCGGGATGCTGGACCGGTTTGACAGCATGATCTTCTGCGGACCGGTGGTGCTGCTGTGCGCCCACCTGTTCCCCATGTTTTAGGTGATAGATATGACAAAGACGATTTCTGTTTTAGGCTCTACCGGCTCGATCGGGCGGCAATCGCTGGAGGTGATTGCCGCCTGCGGCATCCAGGTGGCCGCGCTGACCACCAACCGGAACGTGGAGTTGCTGGAGCAGCAGTGCCGGACCTTCCGCCCCAAGCTGGCGGTGGCCTTCGACCCGGAGGCGGCCGGACGGCTGCGGATCAGTCTGAAGGACACGGATATCCGGGTGGCTGAGGGGATGGAGGGGCTGCTGGAGGCCGCCTCCCTGCCCGAGGCGGACACGGTCCTCACCGCGGTGGTGGGGATGGTGGGCCTGCGGCCCACCCTGGCCGCCATCCGGGAAGGGAAACGCATCGCCCTGGCCAACAAGGAGACCCTGGTGTGTGCGGGCGAGCTGGTCATGGCCGAAGCCGACCGCTTTGGCGCGGAGATCGTTCCGGTGGACTCGGAGCACTCCGCGCTGTTCCAGTGCCTCCAGGGCAATCGGGACAGGGGAGAGGTGAAGCGGCTGATCCTCACCGCCTCCGGCGGACCCTTCTTCGGCTGGACGGAGGAGCGGCTGCGCACCGTGCGCCGCTCGGACGCCCTGAAACACCCCAACTGGTCCATGGGCGCCAAGATCACGGTGGACTCCGCCACCCTGATGAACAAGGGCCTGGAGTTCATCGAGGCCATGCGCCTGTATAAGATGCCCCCTGAAAAAATCTCCATCGTGGTGCACCGGGAAAGTATCATTCACTCCATGGTGGAATACTGTGATAACGCGGTGCTTGCCCAGCTGGGCGCCCCCGATATGCGTCTGCCCATCCAGTATGCCCTCACCTGGCCTTCCCGCGTGCCCGGTCCGGCCACGCCGCTGGATCTGCTGTCCTGCCCCAGCCTGACCTTTGCCCAGCCGGACCTGAAGACCTTCCGCTGCCTGGACCTGGCCATGGGTGCCGCCCGCACCGGGGAGACCGCCTGCGCGGTGCTCAACGGCGCCAATGAGGCGGCGGTGGGCCTGTTCCTGGAGGAGAAGATCGGCTTCTGCGACATCGCGCAGCGGGTGGAGCGGGCGCTGGACCGGGTGCATCCCAGACCGGCCCACGACCTGGAGACCATTCTGGAGGCGGACCGGGAGGCCAGGAGGGTCGCCGCGGAGTAACAGTTGAAGGAGAACCCCTCAATGCTCTACATCATCATCGCCATCATCGGATTCGGACTGCTCATCGCCATCCATGAGCTGGGCCATTTTCTCACGGCAAAGCTGCTGGGTGTTCGGGTGAATGAGTTCGCCATCGGCATGGGGCCGCTGCTGCTGTCCCGGCAGCGGGGGGATACCCAGTATTCCCTGCGCCTTTTCCCCATCGGCGGCTACTGCGCCATGGAGGGGGAGGACGAGGAGTCGGACGATCCCCACGCCTTCAGCAGCCAGCCGGGCTGGAAACGGCTGATCATCCTGGCCGCCGGTTCCGTGATGAATTTCCTGGCCGGCTTTGCGATCATACTCGTCCTGTTCGCGGGCAGCACCGGCTTTTCCACCAATATCATCGGCGGCTTTATGGACGGTTTCCCTCTGGAGGGAGAAAACGGCCTGCTGGCGGGGGACCGGATCGTGTCCATCAACGGCGCGTCCACCCCAACTTACAGCGACGTGTACCTCCAGCTGACCAGGGTGACCGGGCCGGAGATGGACCTGGTCATCAAGCGGGGAGAGCAGAGGATCGAGCTGAAGGAATTTCCGCTGGCGCCTCAGGAGTATGAGGAAGACGGCCAGACTGTGCTGCGCTACGGCCTCTACTTTGAGCGGGAGGAGGCCAACCCCTGGACCGTGCTGAAATACAGCGTCTGGAACTGCGCCTACATGGTCCGCCTGGTCTGGTACGGGCTGAGCGATCTGGTCTCGGGCGCGGCGGGCCTGAGTGAACTGGCCGGGCCCATCGGCATCGTGGACTCCATCGGGGTCATGGGCAGCCAGGCGGGCAGCCTGCTGGCGGGACTGCGCAGCGTGGGCAGCTATATCGCGCTCATCGCCATCAACCTGGCGGTGATGAACCTGCTGCCGCTGCCCGCTCTGGACGGAGGTCGTATCTTCTTCCTGCTGGTCAACGGCGTGTGCTGGCTGGTGGCCCGGAGAAAGATCCCCTCCAAGTACGAGGGCTATGTCCACATCGCAGGGTTTGCCCTGCTGCTGGCCCTGATGATCGTGGAGGCCTTTAATGATATCGTGCGCATCGTGATGAGGTGAGTGACGTGACGAAGCAGATCAAGGTGGGCGCTGTCGCCGTGGGCGGCGGCGCGCCGGTGTCCATCCAATCCATGACCAACACCCGTACCGACGACGTGGAGGCCACCCTGGCCCAGATCCGCCGCCTGGCGGCCGCCGGGTGCCAGATCGTGCGCGTAGCAGTGCCCGACATGGCTGCCGCCCGGGCGGTGGGCAAGATCAAAGAGCAGTGCCCGCTGCCCCTGGTGGTGGATATCCATTTCGACTACAAGCTGGCCCTGGAGGCCATCGCCGCCGGGGCGGACAAGGTGCGCATCAACCCGGGCAACATCGGCGGAGAGGACCGGGTCAAGGCGGTGGCCGACGCCTGCCGCCGGCGGGGCATCCCCATCCGCATCGGAGTCAACGGAGGCTCCCTGGAGAAGCCGCTGCTGGCCAAATACGGCGGTGTCTGCCCTGAGGCCATGGTGGAATCCGCTTTCGGCCATATCCGCCTGCTGAATCAATTCGATTTTGACGATATCTGCGTTTCCCTCAAGTCCTCCAGCGTGCCCATGACCATGAAGGCCTATCAGATGATGAGCATGCAAAGCAATTACCCTTTACATGTAGGCGTGACCGAGGCGGGCACGGTACACATGGGCACGCTGAAGTCTGCAGTGGGCATCGGAGGTCTGCTGGCCCTGGGGCTCGGGGACACCATGCGGGTATCCCTGTCCGCAGATCCGGTGGAGGAGGTCTATGCGGCCCGGGAGATCCTGAAGGCTGCCGGAGTGCGGAAGGAGGGTGCGGAGCTGGTGTCCTGCCCCACCTGCGGGCGGACCCGCATCGACCTGATCGCCCTGGCCAATGAGGTGGAGCAGCGGCTGAGCGCAGTGGACAAGCCCATCACGGTGGCTGTCATGGGCTGCGTGGTCAACGGGCCTGGGGAGGCCTCTGCCGCCGACTGCGGTATCGCCGGCGGGATCGGGGAGGGCCTGCTGTTCAAAAAGGGCCAGATCGTCAAAAAAGTCCCGCAGGACCGGCTGGTGGACGAACTGTTTGCCCTGATCGACACGCTTTGAGCACGGAATAAAAGGAGACGCGACCATCCATGTCGAAAAAGATACCCTTTTTGCAGATGTTTGCCGCCCTGGCCCACTGGACGGAGCTGGCCCAGGCGGTGGCGGACTGGCTGATCGTCGCCGCCCAGATCGACCGGAACGCCCGGACCGCGGTGATCACGGTGGAGGGGGCGGAGGGAGCTGGCCCCAACCTGCTCGCCCAGCTGGAGGAGACGCTTGCACGGGCTTACCGGCTCACCCGGGTGCAGCTGTGCCACGCGTCCCGGTCGGAAGCACAGGACCTGCAGGACGCTTCTGAGGACAAAACAGCCCCGGAAAAATACGAAAAGGAAAATAGCTTTACAAATCAAGCATCTCAAGAGATAGAAAAGCAGCCCGAGCAGGACCCCTTTGCCGTCACCGAGGCCATCCGCCGGGAGGCGCTGAAGAAGATCAAGCCTGCCACGCCCCCGCCCCGGAAGGAAGGGAGAGAGGGCAAGGTGATCTTCGGCCATGTGGTGAAGAAGAAGCCGGTGCCCATCGGAGAGCTGGCGCTGGACATGGGGACGGTGGTGATCGAGGGCGACGTATTCTGCGTGGACCACCGGGAGCTGAAAAAGCGGGGCGCCTGGGTGGTGGCGTTCGACGTGACCGACTACACCGGCTCCATCCGGATCAGTAAGTTCTGCCCGGGTGACGAAGGCACGGCGCTGGTGGAGGGGATCAAAAACGGCCAGCACCTGCTGATCCAGGGGCGGCTGAATATGGACCGCTTCTACGGGGACATGGTGCTGGAGCCCGTGTCGGTGATGACGGCGGTGAAGCCGTTGAAGGAGGACCCCGCCGCCGAAAAGAGGGTGGAGCTGCATCTGCACACCACCATGTCAGCCATGGACGCGCTGACCAGCGTCAGTCCCAAAGCGGGGCCGGACAAAAACGTAGTCAAGCGGGCGGAGGCCTGGGGACATCCCGCCATCGCCATCACCGACCACGGCGTGGCCCAGGCCTTTCCCGACGCGTGGCACTCTGCCAAGAAGATCAAGCTCCTTTACGGGGTGGAGGCGTACTACATCAACAATGTGGACGACCGGGTGGTGGTCCATGGAACTGGCGACTGCTCCTTCCGGGACGAGATCGTCTGCTTTGACATCGAGACCACCGGCTTGGACCGGCGGCGGGAGGCCATCACCGAGATCGGCGCTGTGGTGCTGCGAAACGGCGAGGTGTGCGAGCACTTCGCCACCTTCGCAGACCCCGGCCGCCCGCTCAGTCCGGAGATCGTCAACCTTACCGGGATCACCGACGACATGCTCCGGGGCGCGCCCTCTCAGGAGGAGGCCCTGCGGGCCTTTGTGGACTTCGCGGCCGGACGTCCGCTGGCCGCCCACAACGCGGAGTTCGACATGGGCTTTATCCGGGACGGCTGCGCCCGGTACGGGATCCCCTTCGAGGCTACCTCGCTGGACACTCTTATCCTGGCCCAGAATCTGCTGCCCGAGCTGGGCAAATACAAGCTGGACATCGTGGCCGAGCACCTGCATCTGCCCGCCTTCAACCATCACCGTGCAGACGACGACGCCGCCACGGTAGGCTACATGCTCATCCCCTTCTTCAAGATGCTGGAGGACCTGGATGTGAACACCCTCCAGCAGATCAACCCTGCCATGACCCGGCTGCGCGGCGCGGGCAAGGCCAAGCGCCAGCCCCGGCACCTGATCGTGCTGGCCCGGAACCAGACGGGGCTGCGCAACCTCTACAAGCTCATCTCCCTGTCCCACCTGGAGCATTTCCGCCGCTATCCCATCATGCCCAAGAGCCTCATCAACGAGAACCGGGAGGGGCTCATCATCGGCTCGGCCTGCGAGGCGGGCGAGCTGTTCGACGCGGTGGTCAAGCACAAGAGCTGGGAGGAGCTCAAGCGGATCGCCTCCTGGTACGATTTCCTGGAGATCCAGCCCCTGTGCAACAATATGTTCATGCTACGCCGTGGCACGGTGAACAGTGTGGAGGAGCTGCGGGAGTTCAACCGTACCATCGTCCGGCTGGGGAAGGAGCTTGGAAAACCGGTGTGCGCCACCGGCGACGTGCATTTCCTGGACCCGGAGGACGAGATCTACCGCCATATCCTGCTGGCCTCCAAGGGGTTCGAGGACGCAAACGAGCCGCTGCCCATCTACTTCAAGACCACGGCGGAGATGCTGGAGGAGTTCTCCTACCTGGGGGAGGAGACTGCCCGGGAGGTGGTGGTGGACAACACCAACCTGATCGCCGACTGGTGCGAGCGCATCGACCCGCTGCCCCAGGGCCTGTTCCCCCCGAAGCTGGAGAATTCCGCCGGGGAGCTCAAGCAGCTGGTCTGGGACCGGGTGCACGACCTTTACGGCGACGAGCCGCCCGCCGTAGTCACCGACCGGGTGAACGTGGAGCTGGGCGACATCATCAACTGCAAGTACGACGTGATCTATATGTCCGCCCAGAAGCTGGTGCAGAACTCCCTGGAGCACGGCTATCTGGTGGGCTCCCGGGGCAGCGTGGGCTCCTCGCTGGTGGCCTTCATGTCGGGCATCACCGAGGTCAACTCCCTGCCCGCCCACTACCGCTGCCCCAAGTGCAAGCACTCAGACTTCGAGGCTGGGAAGGACTACGGCTGCGGCGCGGATATGCCGGATGCGGTTTGCCCTGTGTGCGGCACTCCCTACGCCAAGGACGGCTTCAACATCCCCTTCGAGACCTTCCTGGGCTTCGGGGGCGACAAGGTGCCCGATATCGACCTGAACTTCTCCGGCTTCTACCAGGCCAAGGCCCACCGGTACACCTTTGAACTGTTTGGGGACACCCATGTGTTCCGGGCGGGCACCATCGGGACAGTGGCGGAAAAGACCGCCTTCGGCTATGTGAAAAAGTACCTGGAGGAGAACGGGCTACATGTCACCAAGGCGGAGGAGAACCGCCTGGCCCAGGGCTGCACCGGCGTGAAGCGCACCACCGGCCAGCACCCCGGCGGCATGGTGGTCATCCCCCAGGACAAGGAAATCTACGACTTCTGCCCGGTGCAGCACCCGGCGGATGACACCGGGACCGATATCGTCACCACCCATTTCGAATATCACTCCATGGAGTCCAACCTGCTGAAGCTGGACATGCTGGGCCACGATGATCCCAGCATGGTGCGCATCCTGGAGGACCTGACCGGGGTGGACGCCAAGAAGATCCCCCTGGACGATCCGGACACCATGTCCATCTTCACCTCCTCCAAGGTGCTGGGCTATGAGGACGACAAGCTGCTGGGCCCCACGGGGGCGGTGGCGGTGCCGGAATTCAACACCCGCTTCACCCGGGGCGTGCTGGAGGAGACCCAGCCCACCCAGTTTGATATGTTGCTGCGCATCTCCGGATTTACCCACGGCACCGATGTGTGGCTGGGCAACGCCCGGGACATCATCACCAGCGGGACGGGCGGCGTGTCCGAATGCGTGGGCTGCCGCGACGACATCATGATCTACCTCATCAAATGCGGCATGAAGGAGAAGCGGGCCTTCAAGATCATGGAGTCGGTGCGAAAGGGCAGGGGACTGCCCGACGGCGCGGAGCAGGAGATGAAGGACCACGGTGTGCCCGACTGGTACATCGACTCCTGTAAGAAAATCAAGTATCTGTTCCCCAAGGCCCACGCCGTGGCTTACGTGATGATGGCCTTCCGCATCGCCTGGTTCAAGGTCCACCGGCCGCTGGCCTTCTACGCGGCCTACTTCTCCATCCGGGCCAAGGCCTTCGACGAGGCCTTCATGTGCCGGGGGATGGAGACCGCCCAGCGGAAGATCCGGGAGATCCAGGCCAAGGACAAGGAGGCTTCCGCGGTGGAGCAGGACATGCTCACCACCCTGGAGGTGGTTTATGAGTTCTACCTCCGGGGCTTCACCTTCCACCACCTGGATCTCTACCAGTCGGACGCCACCATGTTCACCATGGACCTGGAGCACAACGCCCTGATCCCGCCCTTCGTGTCGGTGGCCGGGCTGGGCGAGACGGCGGCGGAATCCATCGTGGAGCAGCGCAAGGGGCGCAGCTTCATCTCGGTGGAGGAGTTCTCCGCGGCCTGCCCCAAGGTGTCCAAGACCCATATCGAGCTGCTGAAGGCTGCGGGCGCCCTGGGCACCATGCCGGACACCAGCCAGCTGACCCTGTTTTGACCCAACCGCCCCCTTTTGGGCACTGTGACCAAAAGGGGGCGGGCCGTATCCGTACATTTCTTCTTGACAGGGGTACTTTAGCGTGTTAGCATATTAAAGCAACAAGGAGGCGATGGCGCTTGTTCTATACGGCGAATACCCCGGAGGGGACCCGGGACCGGCTGTTTGCCGAGTGCGCGGAGCGGAGGCGGGTCCAGGCGGCGCTGACCCGGCTGTTTGAGCGGCGGGGCTATGCGGAGATCATCACGCCCGAGGTGGAGTTTTACGACCTGTTCCTCATGTCGGGCAACCCCATGCCCCAGGAGTCCATGCTGAAGATCATCGACCGCTCGGGCAAGATCTGCGTGATGCGGCCCGACTGCACCACTCCCATCGCCCGTGTGGCGGCCACCAAGCTGCGGGATATGGTGTTCCCCCAGCGGCTTTACTATAATCAGACCATTTTCCGCTCCAGCACCGCCAACATGGGGGGCAGCAGCGAGATCGCCCAGTGCGGGGTGGAGCTGATCGGGGCGTCCGGCCTGCGGGCCGACGTGGAGATGGTGGCCATGGCGGTGGACGCGCTGCGAAGCTGCGGGCTGGAGCAGTTCCACATCGAGCTGGGCCACGTGGGCTTCTTCCGCTCCCTGACCGAGGGGCTGTCCATGGAGGCGGAGCAGGTGGAGCGGACGCGCCAGCTGATCGAGAGCAAGAACTTCGCGGCTCTGAACCAGCTGCTGGAGCCCTATGGAGAGCAGCCGGCCAGCCGGGCCCTGCGGGCTCTGTCCCGGCTGTTCGGAGACGCCGCCGTGCTGGACGAGGCGGAGCGCCTCGCGGGACGGAACGAGGCGCTGGACTACCTGCGGCAGGTCTACGGGGAGCTGGCCTGTGCGGGCTATCAGGAGCATCTCCGGTTCGATCTTGGCCTGGTACATCAGATCGACTACTATACCGGTCTGGTCTTTCGGGGTTATGCCGAGGGCTACGGCGCGGAGGTGCTCTCCGGCGGCCGGTACGACCGCCTGGTGGAGGCCTTCGGCCGGCCGGCCCAGGCCACCGGCTTTGCGGTGGACGTGGACGGCGTGGCCGCCTGTCTGCCGCCGGCGGAACTGCCCCGCCCCCGGCTTATTGTCCACTACGGCGAGGGCTTTCTGGCCCAGGCGCTGGCGGCGGTGGACGGCCGCGCGCCGGGGACCTGCCAGCTGTCGCCCTGCGGCAGCCTGGAGGACACCCGCCTGCTGGCGGGCCGCAAGGGGATCGCCGGTGTGCTGGTGATCGACGCTGAGGGAGAACGGGAGGTGCCGGTATGAGAGACCGCCTGCGCATCGCGCTGACCAAGGGCCGCCTCCAGGATCAGTCGGTGGAGCTGTTTGAGGCCATGGGTCTGGACTGCTCGCCCATTCGCAAGCCCGGCCGCCGTCTGATCCACTCCATCCCCAACTATCCGCTGGACGCGGTGCTGGCTAAGGCTCCCGACGTGATCACCTATGTGGCCCACGGGGCCTGTGACCTGGGCATCGTGGGAAAGGACACCATCCTGGAACACGGACATCCCTTTTATGAGGTGCTGGATCTGGGCTTCGGTGCCTGCCGCTTCGCCCTGGCGGTGAAGGAGGGCTTCGACTTTTACAGCTCCTACCAGACCCGCCGGGTGGCCTCCAAATATCCCGCCTTCACCCGCGCCTTCTTCGAGCGGAAGGGGATGGACGTGTCCATCATCAAGATCGAGGGTTCGGTGGAGCTGGCCCCGCTGCTGGACCTGGCGGACGGAATCGTGGACATCGTGGAGACGGGGGCGACCCTGAAGGCCAACGGCCTGGTGCCCATCGAGACGGTGGCCCCGGTATCCGCGCGGCTGATCGTCAACACCGCCAGCATGAAGCTGTACAAGTCACAGATCATTGATTTTATCGAAAAATGCCAGAGAGAATTGGAGAGAGCGCGATGATTGCCATTCTGAATGCGGACGGGAAGGCTGAGCTGGACCAGCTGAACGCCATGCGGGCCCGCGCGGCCCAGACCAACGGAGAGATCGAGCGTGCCGTCGCTGATATCATGCGGAATGTAAAGGAGAAAGGCCTTTCGGCTGTGACGGAGTATTCCCTCCGCTTTGACCATGCCGAGCCCTACGAAATCTCCCAGGAGACCCTGGAGGAGGCCTACCGGTCCTGCCCGCCGGAGCTGGTGGCGGCCATGGAGCACGCCGCGGCCAACATCTGGGACTACAATGAAAAGCTGCTGGCCCGCACCATGGAGTGGACGTCTCCCGACGGGGGCCGGGTGGGCCGTGTGGTCCGGGGGCTGAGCCGGGTGGGAGTCTACGTGCCGGGCGGTACGGCGGCCTATCCCAGCTCCGTGCTGATGAACGCCGTCCCTGCTAAGGTAGCCGGGGTGGAGGAGATCGTCATGGTCACGCCGCCCACAGAGAATCTGAACCAGGCGGTGCTGGCCGCCGCCCGGATCGCCGGGGTGGACCGGGTCATCGCCGTGGGTGGGGCCCAGGCGGTGGCCGCCCTGACCTCCGGGGCGGGCTTCATCCCCCGGGTGGACAAGCTGGTGGGCCCGGGCAACGCTTATGTGGCCGCCGCCAAACGCATGGCCTACGGCGCGCTGGACATCGACATGGTGGCCGGCCCCTCCGAGGTGCTGGTTATCGCCGATGAGACCGCCAATCCCGAATACCTGGCCGCCGACCTGCTCAGCCAGGCGGAGCACGACAAGCTGGCCTCGGCAGTGCTGCTGACCACCAGCATGGAGCTGGCGGAAAAGGTGAAGGGAGAGCTTGCCCGCCAGACCGCCTATCTGGAGCGCCGGGAGATCATTGAGGCCTCCCTGCGGGATTACGGCGCCATCATCGTGTGCGGCAGCCTGGACTGGGCGGTGGAGCTGGCCAATGAGATCGCGCCGGAGCACCTGGAGATCGTCACCAAGGACCCCCGGGCGCTGCTGCCCGGCATCCGCAACGCGGGCGCCGTGTTCCTGGGGGAGTGGTCGCCCGAGCCGCTGGGCGACTATATGGCGGGGCCAGACCACGTCCTGCCCACCAGCGGGACCGCGCGGTTCTTCTCGCCGTTGTCGGTGGACAGCTTCCTGAAGACCATGAGCGTGCTGGAATACGACCGTGCGACCCTGGAGAAGGTCCACAAGCAGGTGATCGCCTTCGCGGAGACCGAGCACCTGACCGCCCACGCCAATTCCATCCGCGTGCGGTTCGAGGACTGAGCGCGGGTCACCGGAAGGAGGTACTTTCATGGAGAATCGAATCTACCGGGCGTCGGACGGCCCCCTTCGGGCCTATTCCATCGAGCGCAGGACCAAGGAGACCCAGGTCCGGGCGGAGCTGTGCCTGGACGGGGGAGAGGTGCGCGTCTCCACCGGGATCGGCTTTTTCGACCATATGCTCACCGCCCTTGCCTTTTACGCCGGCTGGGGACTGACATTGGAGGCTCATGGGGATCTGGAGGTGGATGGCCATCACACGGTGGAGGACACCGGCATCGTCCTGGGGCAGGCGTTCAGCCGGGCTCTGGGTGAGCGAAAGGGGATCCACCGCTTCGGGTCTGCCTATATCCCCATGGACGAGGCGCTGTGCTTTACCGCGCTGGACCTGTCCAATCGTCCCTACCTGGTGTTTGATGCGCAGATGCCTCAGCCCATGATCGGGGACTACGATGCCTGCCTCACTGCGGAGTTCATGCGCGCCTTTGCCTTTAACGGCGGCATCACCCTGCACCAGAAGTGCTGCTGCGGGTCGAACGCCCACCACATCACTGAGGCGATCTTTAAGTCCCTGGGGGCCGCGATCAAAGAGGCCTCGACGATCACGGGCACCGGCGTGACCTCCACAAAGGGGGTCCTGTGATGGGATATACCGCCATCGTGGATTACGGCGTGGGCAACCTGAAAAGCGTGGCCAACGCCATGGGGTATCTGGGGTTGGAGACCCGGATCGCCTCCCGTCCGGAGGAGCTGGAGCTGGCCGATTCCATCCTCCTGCCCGGCGTGGGCGCCTTCCCTGACGCGGCGGACAAGCTGCGGCGCACCGGGATGGACGCCGCGGTGCTGTGCCAGGCGGAGAAAAAGCCGGTGCTGGGCATCTGCTTGGGGATGCAGCTGCTGCTGGAGCGGGGAGAGGAGATCCGCCCCTGTCAGGGCCTGGGGCTGATCCCGGGGACCGTGCGCCGCATCGAGACGGCGTACAAGCTACCCCACATCGGCTGGAACAGCCTGCGCTTTCCCAATCCGTCTCCGCTGTTTGCCGGGGTGGAGGAGGGCAGCTGCGTCTATTTCGTCCACAGCTACTGCGCGGTGCCCACAGATCCCGCCACAGTGATCGCCCAGACGGACTACGGCCCCGACGTGGTGGCTGCGGTGCAGCGGGGCAACGTGTTCGGCTGTCAGTTCCACCCGGAAAAGAGCGGGGACGTGGGCCTGCGGATCCTGAAGAATTTTGGAGCGATGAACCGATGATCATTTTACCAGCCATCGACATGAAGGACGGGCAGGTGGTCCGTCTCTATAAAGGAGATTTTGATACCGTTCATCAGGTGGCCTCCGACCCGGTGGCCACCGCCCGGGCCTTTCAGGAAGCTGGGGCCCGGTACATCCACATGGTGGACCTGGACGGGGCCCGGGACGGCCAGCGAAAGAACGGTGAGATCGTCCGCCGGGTGGCGGATACCGGGCTGCGGATCGAGCTGGGGGGCGGCATCCGCTCCATGGACGATCTGGAGGCCGTGTTTGAGCTGGGCGTTTACCGGGCGGTGATCGGCTCGGCCGCCGTGACCGACCCGGACTTCGTGGCCCGTGCGGTGGAGCGCTTCGGCGGAGAGCGGGTGGCCGTGGGCATCGACGCCAGGGACGGCAAGGTGAAGACCGCCGGATGGGAACAGGATTCCGGCCTGGATTACCTGGATTTCGCCCGTTCTATGGAGAAAATAGGTGTTAAGCTGATTATCTTTACAGACATTGAGACAGATGGAATGCTGTCCGGCCCCTCTTTCTCCAGACTGGAGGAACTGGGGAAAGCGGTCTCTTGCGGCATCATCGCCTCCGGCGGGGTGTCCTGCAATGAGGACATCGTCCGGCTGAAGGGGTTGGGGGTTTACGGTGCCATCATCGGGAAAGCGTGGTACGCCGGGGCCATCGACCTCGCCCAGGCGGTGAGAGAGGGGGGCGACCAGTGTTAGCCAAGCGCATCATCCCCTGCCTGGATGTGCGGGACGGCCGGGTGGTGAAGGGAGTCAACTTCGTCAACATCCGGGACGCGGGCGATCCGGTGGAGCTGGCCACCTACTACTCTGATCAGGGAGCGGACGAGATCGTATTTCTGGACATCACCGCCACCAGCGACGCCCGGGACACCGTGGCCGATGTGGTGGAGCGCACCGCTGCCCGGGTGTTCGTGCCGCTGACCGTGGGGGGCGGTATCCGCACGCTGGACGACTTCCAGCGTCTGCTCCGGGCGGGAGCGGACAAGATCTCAGTCAATTCCGCTGCGGTGAAAGACCCCACCCTGATCTCCCGGGCGGCGGAGCGCTTCGGTTCCCAGTGCGTGGTACTGGCCATTGACGCCCGCAGGCGGCCGGAGGGCGGCTATGAGGTGGTGGTGACCGGTGGGCGCACCCCTACCGGGAAGGACGCGGTGGAGTGGGCCAGGGAGGGCCAGCGCCTGGGCGCGGGCGAGATCCTGCTGACCTCCATGGATGCGGACGGCACCAAGGCAGGCTTTGACCTGGAGATGACCCGGGCGGTGACCGAGGCGGTGAGCATCCCGGTGATCGCGTCCGGGGGCTGCGGCAGCCTGGAGCACTTTGCCCAGGTCTTCCGGGAGACGGGCTGCGACGCCGCTCTGGCAGCCTCGCTGTTCCACTTCGGTGAGTTGACGGTGCCCCAGGTGAAGGACTATCTCCGCGGGCAGAGCATTCCTGTGAGGTGAGAGTATGTTTGAGCTGGACCGACTGTTTCAGAAATCCAATCTGATCCCGGTGATCATCCAGCACGCAGACACCGGCGAGGTGCTCATGCTGGGCTTTACCGACCGTGAGGCGGTGGAGCTGACCCTGAAGACGGGCACCGCTTGGTTCTGGTCCCGCAGCCGGCAGAAGCTGTGGAACAAGGGGGAGAGCAGCGGCAATTTCCTGCATGTAAAACGAATCGTCACCGACTGTGACACGGATACGCTGCTGTATTTCTGCATCCCGGACGGGCCTACCTGCCATACCGGCGCCCGCAGCTGCTTTTTCAACGAGATCTGGAAGGAGGAGACACCGTGAACGACACACTCAGCGCCTTGTATCAGGTGGTCAGCGACCGGAGGGAGCATCCCCAGGAGGGGTCCTATACCTGCTACCTGTTTGACAAAGGGCTGGACAAGATCCTGAAGAAGGTGGGGGAGGAGTGCGCCGAAACCATCATCGCCGCCAAAAACGGTGTGCAGGAGGACACCGTGGGTGAGATCTCCGACCTGCTGTACCATCTGACCGTGATGATGGTGGATCAGGGCATCCCCCTGCAGGCGGTGCTGGACGAGCTGGACCGCCGCAGCCGGAAGATCGGCAACCTGAAGCAGTTCCACGTCAGCGACCACGAAAGCTGAGAAAGGCAACGGCAAAGGGCCGGGACTGTCAAAGACGGTCCCGGCCCTTTCATTCATTTGGGAAATCAGCCCTCTTCCTGCTGCCAGCCCTTGCAGATGTCCACCCAGCCCAGGCTGCCGGAATACTGCTCCAGCTCGCCGCAGGTCAGCTCGATGGCGGAATTGCTGCTGCCTGCGGCGGGGAAGACGGTGTCGAACCGGCGGAGAGATTCGTCCAGATAGACCTTTACCCCCGGATTGAGGGCGAAGGGGCAGACACCGCCCACCGCGTGACCGGTAAGCTCTGACACCTGGTCGTGAGAAAGCATTTTCGCCTTACAGTGAAATTGGGCCTTGAACCTGCCGTTGTCCACCTTGGCGTCACCGGCGCAGACCACAATGACGCAGGCGTCCTCCACCAGGAAGGACAGGGACTTGGCGATGCGGGCGGGGATGACTCCGGCCGCCTGTGCGGCCAGCTCCACGGTGGCAGAGGAGGTGGGGAACTCCAGAATGTCGCCCTCACGGCCCAGGGTGCGGAAGTAGGCACGGACACGCTCGATGGACATCAGGACTTCACCTCCCCTTTGGACTGCGCCTTGGAGAGAAAGCGCGCGTCGTCGATGAGCACCCGCTGATGGGTACCGCTGCCGATGAGCCCCGCGTCGTCATAGGCGCTGACCTCAAAGGTGACGGTGCGGCCCTCCACCGCGGTCACGATGCTCTCCGCCCGCACGGTCATGCCCACCGGGGTGGCAGAGACATGGCGGATGGACAGCTCAGTGCCCACCGAACCCTGACCGGGCTCCAGTGCGGGCAGCAGGGAGGTATAGGCGGCCTGCTCCATCAGGGCGGCCATGGCGGGCGTGGCGAAGACGGGGAGCGTACCGGACCCAAGGGCCCGGGCGGTATTTTGTTCGGTGACAAGGACGCTTGCCGCGCCCTTGAGCCCCACAGTGACGGACATGGGATCGACTCCTTTTTCTGGTGTGGTGACGGCAGGCCGTCATGCTATTTATTTTAACGCAGTTCTATCTCTGTGTCCATCAAAAATCTCGCACCTCACAAAGGGCGTCCAGCAGGGCCCAGTTTTCAGGGAATGGGCGCATCAGGTTCCAGTAGCCCACCCCCTGGAGCCCGTACTCCAGCGCCAGGGAGAGTTTGGCGCGGATGCTCCTGGCATTTTCGAACCAGACCATATGGTCCACGCCGTCCCCGTCCCGGTACCGGAACCAGGGCGCCTGGGCGGTCTGGTCATATTGGATCTCGGCGCCCACCCGGCGGGCCAGGTCCACCGCGCCCGGATTGGAGAGGGAGACCGCCTTGGTGGTCCCCTGGACGAAGGGGAGCGGCCAGTCATAGCCGTAGTTGGGGATGCCCAGCCAGAGCTTGCCTGCGGGGATTTGGGTGAGGGCGTATTCCACCACCTGCCGCACGTTGGGCAGGGGAGCAACCGCCATGGGCGGGCCGTAGATATATCCCCACTCATAGGTCATCAGCAGCAGGTGGTCCGCCGCTTCGCCCAGCAGACGGTAGTCGTGCCCCTCGTAGAGGGCGCCCTGCTGGTCGGAGGAGGTCTTGGCCACCAGAGCGACGAAGACGGGATAGCCCTCCGGACCGAACCGTCCGCGCAGACGGCGGATGAAGCGGGCGTAGGCGGCGGCGTCCTCGGGAAGGACATATTCAAAGTCCACGTCGATCCCCCGGTAGTCCCTGGCATCCAGCAGGTCCCGCATTCGGCACATCAGCTTCTCCTGCAGGCCCACGTTGTTGAGCAGGGGGTGGACCAGCTCACCGGAGAAGCCCTCGTGTTCGATGAGGTTGGAGATGTGGAGCAGCGGCGCCGCGCCGCCCTCCTCCCCAAGGCGGATGAGCGCCTGGTCTTCCAGCGGGGTCAGGCCGCCGTCCTCGGTGACGCTGTAGGTGAAGGGGGAGAGGACGGTGAGATAGGGGGCGGTGGCCCGGAGCAGCGCCTGGTCCACCGACGGGTAGGCGTAACCCAGCACGGAGAGGGGCGCCGCGGGGGCCTGCTTGTAGCGCAGGACCAGAGTCTGGCCGGGAAAGATGAGCGATTCGCCCCCAAGGGCGGGATTTCGGCGGTAGAGCTGGCGCAGGGTGAGCCCGTTGCGCTGGGCGATCCGCCAGAGCGTGTCGCCCGGCTGGACCGTGTAGGTGGATTCCGGCACGCGGATGACCAGATCCTGGCCGACCACCAGGGTCTTGCCGGGGTCGAGCTGATTGTCCTCAATGACCCGGGACATGGTCACCCCGTATTTCCTGGCGATGGAGTAGATGGAATCGCCGGACACCACAGTATGGATGTACATACAGTCACCTCACTTTTGGGGATGCCCCGCTCAGAGCAGGGTGATATAGGCCGAGCTGGCGTAGCCGATCACGCAGCCATAGCGCACCAGGTACCAGCTGTTCCACTGGTTGATGACGGTGAGATAGGCTCCGTCCGGGGCCTTGGCCAGGACAGGGGCGCGCAGGTTGGGGCGGCTGCGGATATTGAGGGGGCTGCCCTCGGTGTCCACCAGGGCGGGACGGCGGGAGCGCGGCTCCAGGAAGGGGATACCGAAGTATTCCGTGAGGGCCAGGACGATCTGCTTGGCGATGGGCTCGATGTTGTTCTTGACCCAGGCGGCGTCGTCCGGGTTGTCATGATAGCCCAGCTCCAGGAACACGGAGGGGGCACGGGTGCGGGTCACCTCGCCAATGGTAGTGGTGGGCACCGCCTTTACCAGCTCCGGCAGGGGATAGATGGTCTTCAGATTCTTGACCATCAGCTCCGCCGCCCGCATGCCGTAGGTGCTACCCGGGTAATAGAACACCAGACAGCCCCGCTGGGTGCCTTCCATACCGTCGGGGGAGGCGTTGGAGTGGAGGGCCAGGTGCAGGTCGTATTCCCCGGCGTTGGAGGCGGCGATGGACGAGGCGGCGGTCATGTCGGGGATGTTGCGCTCATAGCGGATGCCGTTGGCGTCCAGCCAGGGGATCATGGCGTCGGCGATCAGGTTCATGTACAGCTCCTCGTCGCCGCCGTTGACATAGGGATTGAACTCCTGTGTGGAGGGTGACAGGTAGATGATGGGCATGGGATGCTCCTCCTTTCCCCGTATTCTATGAGGAACGGAGGAAAAAGGTGAAAAACAGGCGGACCGCCAAGGCGGTCCGCCTGTCCTGAACAGATGGGTTTACTTTTTCAGGTTTTCCTCCAGAGTGCTCAGCTGCTCCCGCAGCACCTGGGGCACCTTGTCGCCGAACTTGGCGTAGAACTCCTTGATGTCGGCCACCTCATTGAGCCAGAGCTCCCGGTTGACCTCCAGCAGGCCCTTCACGGTGTCCACATCCAGGTCCAGACCTTCGATGTTGATGTCCTCCGCCTTGGGCTCGTAGCCGATGGGGGTCTCCACCGCGTCCGCCTCGTCGAAGGCGCGGGCCAGGATCCACTCCAGCACCCGCAGGTTGTCGCCGAAGCCGGGCCAGATGAAGTGGCCCTCGTCGTCGGTGCGGAACCAGTTGACGTTGAAGATCTTCGGGGGATGGGGGATCTTCTTGCCCATGTCCAGCCAGTGCTGCCAGTAGTCGGCCATGTGGTAGCCGCAGAAGGGGAGCATGGCCATAGGATCACGGCGGACCACGCCCACGGCGCCGGCGGC
>CALXCT010000089.1 GCA_944386865.1 uncultured Oscillospiraceae bacterium
ACCCTCTCTGACGAGGTCCTCTCTGCCATGAGCTGCTCCAACGCCTACTGCAACAATGCCCAGGTGGTGATCCTGCCCGCCGACGTGGCCGGCGACTATGCCGACGTGGAGAGCCTGTCCGGTCTGAGCTTCGCCGTGGAGTCCGGCTCCTTCGGCCAGGCCCAGGCCGAGGCGAAGGGCTTCACCTTTACCGAGGTGGTGGACCAGGCCACCGCGCTGATGGAGGTGGCCTCCGGCACCGCCGACGCCGCCATCATCGACTCCCTCATGGCGGGCGCCATGGTGGGTGAAGGCACCAGCTACGACAATCTGACCTACACCATCACCCTGAACCCCACCGAGGGCGAGCAGTACGGCGTGGGCTTCCGCACCGGCTCTGACCTGACCGAGAAGCTCAACCAGTTCTTCGCCGACAGCTACGCCGACGGCACCATGATGGAGCTGGCCGAGACCTACGGCGTCCAGGCCGCCATCATTCCCCAGGAGTAAGTCCGCTCCCGCACCCTGAACTTATCCAAAAGCAGAGGGCCCAGCCGCCCTCTGCTTTTGGCCGGTTTACCGGCCCTTCTACACTGAGGAAAAGGATGATCCTATGGACGCATTGCCCGTTGTCATCGGTGCCCTGAACGAAGGGTTCCTGCAAACTCTGAAGCTCTTTGCCGTCACCCTGCTGGGCGCTCTGCCCCTGGGGCTGGTGATCGCCTTCGGCACCATGAGCCGCCTGGCGCCCCTGGCCCATCCGGTGCAGTGGTGGCTCCGCCGCCGGAACCAGCGGGCGGAGGCGGCGGGTCAGCCCCTGCGCGCGCCGGGTCCGGTGGCCCTCGCCCTCATCCGGTTCCAGCCCATCCGCCTGCTCTGCCGGCTGGTGGTGTGGATCATCCGGGGCACCCCCCTGATGCGGCAGCTGCTCATCATCTTCTACATCCCCGGCTATGTGCTGGAGGGGGGCAGCCCCTGGCCCAGCGGCGAGCCCGGCCGGTTCCTGGCTGCGGCGGCGGCCTTCATCATCAACTACGCCTGCTACTTCTCCGTCATCTACCGGGGCGGCATCGAGGGCGTGCCCCGCGGCCAGCAGGAGGCCGGCCAGGTGCTGGGCATGACCCGCGGCCAGATCTTCCGCCACATCACCCTGCTGCAGATGATCAAGCGCATCGTGCCCCCCATGTCCAACGAGATCATCACCCTGGTGAAGGACACCTCCCTGGCCCGCATCATCTCCTTCCAGGAGGTCATCTGGGCGGGCTACGCCTTCCTGAAGGGCTCCCACGGCTATTCGGGGCTGCTGTGGCCCCTGTTCTTCACCGGGCTTTACTTCCTGGTGTTCAACGGCGTGCTCACCCTGCTGTTCGGCTGGGTGGAGAAAAAGCTGAGCTATTTCCAGTGAGAGGAGGGCGCGGATATGTCGGTATTGGAAGTCAGAAACATTGAAAAGCACTTCGGCGCCACCCGGGTGCTGGAGGACATCAGCTTCTCCCTGGAGCAGGGGCAGGCCCTGGCCATCATCGGCTCCTCGGGCAGCGGCAAGACCACCCTGCTTCGCTGCCTGAATTTCCTGGAGAAGCCCGACCGGGGTACCATCTCGGTCAACGGCGACATCATCTTCGACGCAGGCGACCCGGACACCCAGAAGGAGAGCGAGGTGCGGAAAAAGCGGCTCCACTTCGGCATGGTGTTTCAGTCCTTCAACCTGTTCCCCCAGTACACCGCCCTGAAGAACGTCACCCTGGCCAAGGAGCTGCTGGCCCAGGAGCAGCCTGACTTCAAGGCCCGGAAGAAGGAGATCCTGGCCCAGATCCAGGCGGATGGCGAAGCGCTGCTGGAACGCATGGGCCTCAGCGACCGGGCGGGACACTACCCCAGCCAGCTCTCCGGCGGCCAGCAGCAGCGGGTGGCCATCGCCCGGGCCCTGGCCCTGCAGCCGGACATCCTCTGCTTCGACGAGCCCACTTCCGCTCTGGACCCGGAGCTGACCGGCGAGGTGCTCAAGGTCATCCGTTCCCTGGCTGAGCAGAAGACCACCATGATCATCGTCACCCACGAGATGGCCTTCGCCCGGGACGTGGCCGACCAGGTCATCTTCATGGACGGCGGCGTGATCGTGGAGCAGGGCGATCCCCGTCAGGTCATCGACCATCCCCGGGAGGAACGCACCCGCCAGTTCCTCTCCCGGTACGCCCAGGGCTGAGTCCGATCCAACGCAAAAGAAAAGCAGGTGTTCCCGCGGGAACACCTGCTTTTTTCATCTGATTCCAGGCAGCGGCCCTTACCTGCGGCCAAAGCCGCCGCCCCGGGAGCCGCCGAACCCGCCGCCCCGGGAAAACCCTCCGCCGCGGCTGAACCCTCCTCCGCGGGAAGAACCGCCGAACCCTCCGCCGCGGCTGAACCCGCCGCCACGGGTGGAGCTGCTGAAGCCGCCGCCACGGGTAAAGCCGCCGCCACGGCCGGAGCCGCCGAAGCCGCCCCCTCTCGGTCCGCCGCCCGGCGGGGGCGGGGGAGGCGGACCGTACCACCGGCGCCGGAACCAGCCGTAACCCGGCCCGTGCCAGAACAGGATGGGGCGGAAGACCACGGGGGGCGTGCCCATGCCGTGGTACTTGCGGTGATAGGCGGTGTACCGCAGCCCATCCACCACGGTGAACACCAGCACCAGCACGATCAGCGCGGTGAGCACCCAGGCCAGAACCCCCGCGGTGCGGATTCCGCCCTGCACGGCGGAGGGAGCGCGCTGGCCCTCGCCGTAGGTGTCGTAATACTTCCCGTTGAGGGCGTCAAACAGGGTGAGCACTCCGTCGCCGTAGCTGCCGGCGAAGAAGTCCTCCGCCAGGTACAGGTCCAGATAGGCGGAGATCTCGCCGCCGGAGAGCACCTCGGCAAACCGGCTGCCCGTGGCCAGCCAGCAGTCCTGGCCGCCGATATCCAGCACCAGCAGGGCGTCTCCCTGACCCAGTCCGATCTCGGCGCTCAGGGCATAGGCATAGTCCTCCAGGCTCCCCTCCACGCTGCTCACGGCGGCCACCGCCACGATGCTCCCGTACCGCTGGTCCCAGTTGGCGTTATACAGGCAGATCCAGTACTCCGTCTCGTCGGACAGCACCCCGGCCTCGTCCCAGAGCCAGTTGGCGTAGGCGCCGGTGGACAGGGAGGTGTCCAGCTGGGGCCCTGTGCCCGCCCCCGAGTCCACGGGGGGCTGGCTCCGTCCCGCCTTCCACAGGCCGATGCCGATGGCCGCCGCGATCATGAGGACCGCCAGCACCAGGGCCGTGGACCGCTTTTTCAGTAGTTTCACGCTCTCACCTTCCGTCGATGAGGATGGGGCTGCCCACGCCGGGTCCCGGCAGGGGGATCTCAGACGCTGGACCGTCAACGGCCGCGCCCGGTCAGCCTCTCAATTCCAGCAGCTTCTGCTTCCGCTCGGCCCCGGGCGGCACTGCCGCCCGGGGGGGCCGTTTTTCTTCCCCACGGCCGGGAATGGATCCCGTCCGCGCCAAGGTTTTGCCTCCGGCAAAACGCTTGTACGGCCTGCCGCCGTCCCGGCCTTCGGCCGGGTCCCTCTCGGGCTCGCTGCCGGGGCGCTCCCTTGCCGGAGCCGCGCCGCGCCCGCTCAGCCTCTCAGTTCCAGCAGCTTCTGCTTCAGCTCGCCCTCGATGCGGCCCAGCTCCACCTCGGCCTCACGCCGCTTCTGGGCGCCCTCCTGCTGGATCTTCATCACCTCGTCCAGGGTGGAGATGAGCATGGAGTTGGTGTTCTGCAGGGTCTCGATGGAGACGATGGACCGCTCCGCCTCCCGGGCGGTGTCCACCGTGCCCGTCTTGAGCATCTCCGCGTTCTTCTGCAGCAGCTCGTTGGTCATGTTGGTCACCGCCGTCTGGGCCGCGGTGGCCTGCCGGCTGTGCTCCAGCCCCAGGGCCAGCACCATCTGGCTCTTCCACAGAGGGATGGTGTTCACCAGGGAGGACTGGATCTTCTCCAGCATCAGGGTGTCGTTGTTCTGCAGCAGGCGGGTCTGGGGGCCGGTCTGGATGGAGATCATCCGGGTCAGCTCCAGATCATGGATCTTCTTCTCGAACCGGCTGCACAGATTGGCAAAGTCGTTGTAGGCCTGAGCGTCCTCCTGGGCGCCCGTCTCGGCGGCCTTTTTCTTCAGCTGCTCCAGATCGTTGGCCCGCAGGTACTCCAGCCGCTTCTTGCCCGCCAGGATATACATGGTCAATTCCTTGTAGTACTTGGTGTTCAGCTCATACATCTGGTCGAACATGGCGATGTCCTTCATCAGCACCACCTGGTGGTTCTCCAGCACCGCCACGATCTTGTCCACGTTCACCTCAGCCTTGGCATAGCTGGCCTTGAGGGCCTCCAGCTCGCTGCGCTTCTTCTGGAACAGGCCGAAGATGCCCTTCTTCTCCGGCTGGTTCAGGCTCTTCAGCTCCACCACCAGGCTGGACAGCGCTTCGCCCACCTCGCCCAGATCCTTGGTCTTCACGCTGTTCAGGGCGTTCTCCGAAAAGGCGGCGATGTTCTTCTGGGCGGCCGCGCCGTACTGCAGCACCAGGGAGGAGTCGGTGATGTCGATCTTCTGGGAGAATTCGTCCACCATCTTCCGCTCCGCCTCGGTCAGCTGGCTCTCGTCCAGCTTCACCGCGTTGGCGTCCCGCTCCTTCTGGGCGGCGGCCACCTCCTCCACCCCCAGGGTGGGATTGAGAGTCAGGGTGGGCACCTCCTGCTGCGCGGCGGCCGCGCCGGTCTCCAGGGTCAGCTCAGGGGTCTTGTCATTCAGTTCAGCCATGGTCGATTCCTCCCGTAGTTTCATTTTCCTCCGCGGTGATGCTCTGCCCCGCCAGCCCCTCCCGGGCCAGCATGGTCTCCAGCACCTGGATGTCGGTGGAGATATCCAGCGCCTCCGCGCCGAACAGGCTGTCCAGCTGTTTGTCGAAGGCCTGGACCAGGGTGTCCATCATCTTCTCCACCTTCTCCTTGGTGGCGTCGATGTTCTCGCCGGAGATGCCGGTGCCCCCCATCCGGTCATAGGCATTGAGGATCTTCAGGGTGGTGGGCAGATAGTAGTTCATGAAGCGGCGGATCTGGGGCAGCTTCTCCGGCTTCTCCACCACCTGGGCGATGATCTGGCGGGTGGCCTGCTCCATGTGGTCGATCTGGGCGGAGATCTTCTCATCGGGAATGGCCTCGTTGAGCCGGCGCATCTCCGAGATGGCCCGGTCCCGCTCGGCCAGCAGCTTGTCCAGCTGCTCGTTCCCCGTCTTCTCCGTCTTCTCCGCCTTCTCCGTCTTCTCCGCCTTTTGGGGCGGCTGCTCCTGCTTGGCCTCCGGCTCATCCACGATGAGCACCGCGTCCGGCCAGATGGCCTTCCCGATCACCCACACCAGCAGGGACACCGCCGCGCAGATCAGGTAGTCCCCCACCCGGTACAGGGGCAGCAGGATGGCATAGACCAGCCAGGTCACCCCCACCAGGTAGATGGGCACCGGCGATCTTTTCACGACCTTGGCCATAGACTCTCCCTCCCCGGCGCGGCGCTCACCGCCCGCGTCCGTCCAATCACCTGTATTTTACCGCCCGGCACCCCCGCCTGTCAAGGCGGCCGCCCTTCCCGGCGGTTTTCCGGCGGTTGTCATTGACTTTCCCCGCCCCATCCGATATATTTTATATTGTATGTGCGGAAAAAACACATGTAAGAGAGAAAAAAGAGGTCCTGAAACATGATGACGCTGGAACAGTTCAAGGCCGCCCGCGCTGTGCTGCAGGGGGTCATCGTCAACACCGCCCTGACTTACAGCCCCGCCCTGTCCAAGGCCTGCGGCAATCAGGTCTACTTCAAGCCGGAGAACATGCAGCTGACCGGCGCGTACAAGATCCGGGGCGCCTACTATAAGATCAGCACCCTCACCGACGAGCAGAAGGAGAAGGGTCTGGTCACCGCCTCGGCGGGCAACCACGCCCAGGGGGTGGCCTACGCGGCCGCCGCCGCCGGCGTGCCCGCCACGGTGGTCATGCCAACCACCACCCCCCTGGTCAAGGTCAACAACACCAAGGACTACGGCGCCGAAGTGGTGCTCCACGGGGAGACCTTCGACGACGCGGCCGCCCTGGCCGACCAGCTGGCCCGGGAGAAGGGGCTGACCTATGTCCACCCCTTCAACGACCTGACCCTGGCCACCGGCCAGGGCACCATCGCCTATGAGATCTTCCAGGCCCTGCCCGACGTGGACGTGATCCTGGTGCCCATCGGGGGCGGTGGGCTGGCCGCCGGCGTGGCCACCCTGGCCAAGCTGCTCAACCCCCACGTGAAGGTGTACGGGGTGGAGCCCGCCGGGGCCGCCTCCATGAAGGCCAGCCTGGAGGCCGGCCACGTGGTCACCCTGGAGCACATGGAGACCATCGCCGACGGCGTGGCCGTCAAGACCCCGGGCGACGTGGTCTTCCCCTATGTGCAGAAGAACCTGGACGGGATCATCACCATCGACGACACCGAGCTGGTGGACGCCTTCCTGGACATGATGGAGAAGCACAAGATGGTGGTGGAAAACGCGGGACTGCTGCCCATCGCCGCCCTGAACCATCTGGACTGCAAGGGGCTGAACGTGGTGCCCGTGCTCTCGGGGGGCAATATGGACGTGATCACCATGTCCTCCCTGGTGCAGCACGGGCTGATCAACCGGGGGCGGATCTTCACCTTCTCCGTCCAGCTGCCCGACCGGCCCGGCGAGCTGCTCAACGTGGCCAGCATCCTGGCCCGGGAGAACGGCAACGTCATCAAGCTGGAGCACAACCAGTTCGTCTCCATCAACCGCGCCTCCGCCGTGGAGCTGCGGGTCACCCTGGAGGCCTTCGGCCACGCCCACAAGGCCCGCATCCTGGCCGCCATGAAGGAGAACGGCTACGACGCCCACGAGGTGCTCACCGCCGACTTCTACAACTGAAGTCTTCCACTGCCGCCCGCCGGAGCGGTCTGCTCCGGCGGGCGGCTATCTGAAGCGGTGCGCCGGGCGGGGTCCTTCCGGCCCGGCCGGAGGCCCATGGGAGAGGCTGAGAGCCGGCCGCGTCCCCCGCGGCGTCTGCCCGCCTTGTATCCTATGCGCCCGGCGCCGGGGCGGTGTGCCCCCCTGCCGCCGTCCGCCTTGCTGAGCATAGCACCTTTCTCTGAACATTCCATAAAGACAGCCTGAATTTTTTATAAAGGTCGTGTTCCCTATGATCAAGATCGCCCCCTCCATTTTATCCGCCGACTTTGCCCACCTGGGCCGGGACGTGGAGGCCGTCTCCACCGCCGACTATGTCCACTTCGACGTGATGGACGGCGCCTTCGTCCCCAACCTCACCTTCGGCATCCCCGTGCTCCAGTCGGTGCGCAAGTGCACCGATATGCTGCTGGACGTACACCTGATGATCGACAAGCCGGTGCGCTATGTGGAGGCCTTCGCCAAAGCCGGGGCCGACCTGCTCTCCGTCCACCTGGAGGCCGACCACCCCACCCGCATCGCCCAGGCGCTGGACGAGATGGACCGCTGCGGGGTCAAAAAAGCGGTGGCCCTGCGGCCCATCACCGCCGCCGAGGCCGTGCTGCCCTATCAGGAGCGGCTGGACCTGGTGCTGGTGATGCCGGTGGAGCCCGGCTTCGGCGGCCAGGCCTTCATGGACCATCAGCTGGACACCATCCGCCGGGTCCGTCAGCTCATCGACCGGGTGAACCCCGCCTGTGAGCTGGAGGTGGACGGGGGCATCAACGTCAAGACCGCCCCCCTGGTGGCCGCCGCCGGCGCCAATGTGCTGGTGGCCGGCTCCGCCGTGTACGGCGCCCAGGACGTCCCCGGCGCCATCGCCGCCCTGCGCGCCGCCGCGGAGGGCTGAGCATCCCGATTCCTTCCGACTGGAGGTTGTCAAGTTGCAGTATTTTCCCCCCGCTCTGGAGACCTTGGTGGAGCAGTTCGCCCGGCTGCCCGGCGTGGGCCGCAAGTCCGCCCAGCGCCTGGCCTTTTACGTCCTCTCCCTCTCCGAGGAGGACGCCGCCGCCTTCGCCGGCGCCATCACCGCCGCCAAGGCGTCCATCCGCTGCTGCCCCGTCTGCCAGAATCTCACCGACCGGGACGGCCCCTGCGCCATCTGCGCCAGCCCCCGGCGGGACAGCGGCCTGATCTGCGTGGTGGCCGACCCCAAGGACGTGGTGGCCATCGAACGCGCCCAGGAGTACCACGGGCTGTACCATGTGCTCCACGGGGTGATCTCCCCCATGAACCACGTGGGGCCCGATGACCTGCACATCCGGGAGCTGGTGGAGCGGGTGGCGGCCGGCGGCGTGAACGAGGTCATCATGGCCACCAACCCGGACACCGAGGGAGAGGCCACCGCCATGTACCTGGCCCGCCTGCTCAAGCCCTTTGAAGTCAAGGTGACCCGCCTGGCCTACGGCATTCCGGTGGGCAGCCACCTGGAATTCGCCGACGACGCCACGCTGATGCGGGCACTGGAGGGCCGCCGTGAGCTGTGACCGCCGTCCCCGCGTCGAGCCGAAGAAGCTGGTCTACCCCCAATATCTCATCCGCTTCTTCATCCGGCTGTGCATCTTCTTTCTCGTCTTCTACTTCTTTCTCTTCGCGCCGGAGCAGCTGGACCTCACCCGCTCCTGGCGGGAGGCGGGCCTGCTCTCCCCCGCCCACCTGCTGTGCGCCGCCATGACGGTGACCATGGTGGCCCAGCACATGCACCGGCCGGGCATGTCCATGGGGCGGATGAAGCAGTACGCCAAATTCTGCGACATCGAGCCCAGCTATGATCCCCAGGCCCTCCGCGC
>CALXCT010000090.1 GCA_944386865.1 uncultured Oscillospiraceae bacterium
GCCTGCTGGCGGGCCTCGATCTGCCGGAGGGACACCGCCGCGTCCGCCGCCGCGTCGTGGAGCATCTGCTTGAACAGCGGCTCGGTCATGAAGTGGGAGCAGGAGCAGGTGGCCAGATACCCGCCCCGGGGCAGCAGCTTCATGGCCTTCAGGTTGATCTCCTTATAGCCCCGGAAGGCGTTTTTCACCGTGGCACCGCTCTTGGTGAAGGCGGGCGGGTCCAGGATGATGAAGTCGTACGCCCGGGATTTCTCCCGGGCCAGGGCGGTGAGCAGATCGAACACGTCGGCGGTGACGAAGTCCATCCGCTCCTCCAGGCCGTTGCGCACGGCGTTGGCCCGGGCCAGTTCGATGGCCTGGGCCGAGATGTCCACGCTGGTCACGTGCTCCGCCCCGCCCTTGGCGGCGTTGAGTCCGAAGGAGCCGGTGTGGGTGAAGCAGTCCAGCACCCGCCGCCCCTTCGCCAGCCGGGCCACCGCCCGGCGGTTATACTTCTGGTCCAGGAAAAAGCCCGTCTTCTGCCCGTCCATATAGTCCACGTCATAGGTGATGCCGTTCTCGGTGATGCGCACATGGCCGTCCAGCCCCTCCGCCAGCCCGGGGGCGGAGAAGAAGCCCTTGCTCTGCTCCAGGCCCTCCTTCTCCCGCAGGGCCACGTCGTTGCGCTCATAGACCGCCCGCACGGTGATCCCCCGCTGGGCCAGTACCTCCAGCAGCAGGGGGAACAGCTCCCCCTTCCGCTTCTCCATCCCCAGACTCAGGGTCTGGGTCACCAGGATGTCCCCGAAGCGGTCCACCGTCAGGCCGGGGAACTGGTCCGCCTCCCCGAAGATCAGCCTGCAGCAATCCGCGTCCTCCCCCATCACCGTCAGCCGGTAGTCCACCGCGTAGCCCAGCCGCCGGGCCCAGAACTCCCGGTCGAACCGGTCGTTGGGGTTGCGGGAGATCACCCGCACCCGGATCTTGGAGTGCTCGTTATAAAACCCGGTGCCCAGCCAGCGCCCCTTCCGGGAACGCACGTCCACCAGCGCGCCGTTCTCCGCCGGGCCGGACAGGGACAGGACCTCCTCCCCGTACACCCAGGGGTGTCCCCCCCGGAGGGCCCGCTCGGCCTTGTCGGTCACCACCGCCGCGGGATAGCCTCGCTCCATGCCGCCTCACCCTTCCACAAACGTCGTCTCATCGCCCCAGATCCGGGGCGCAGCCCCCATTATACCCGGATTCCCCCGCCGTGGCAAGCCCGGCTGCGATAGTACTTTTTTGCGATTTAGGACTAATTTTTGACGCGTTTTCTTGACGGGAAGCCTTTCCCCGGCGTAAAATGGGGACAAGAGGACTCCCGGCGGGCAGAGAGAGGACGGTGACGGGGATGTCGTGTGCAAAAACGTGCGCGAAAAAGAAAAGCGGCAGAGGAAAGCCCAGCCCCGCCATCCGGTTCGACCTGGCGGCGGCCCGGGAGATGGCCGACCATTTCGCCATCGCCTGCGGGGTGCGCTGCGCCCTGTACGACGCGGATGGGCAGCTGCTCTATGAGCAGGGGGAGCCCAACGCGGGCTGCGCCTTCTGCCGGCGGCTGTCCGAGCTGACGGGGGCGCACTTCCGGTGCGAGGCGCTCCACGGCTGGGCGGCGGAGCAGGCGCGCCGGTTCGGCGGGCGGTACATCTACTCCTGCCCCACGGGGATGGCCTTTTTCGCCTCCCCCATCCTGATGGGGGGCGCCTACGCGGGGGGGATGGTGGGCGGCCCGGTGCTGCTGATGGACACCGACGACTTCCTGGACAACGACCTGCTGGCCCTGGACCGGCTCACCCCGGAGCAGGCGGCGGGGGTGAAGCTGCTGCTGCTGTGCGTGCCCCAGGAGGAGCCCCGGAAGCTGGAGCACCTGTCGGGCCAGCTGTTCGCCGACGCGGTGTACATCGGGGACAGCAGCCACGAGCTGTTCCTCTCCCGGCAGGAGAACACCCAGCAAAACGCCATCGGCGACTACATCGCCCGGCTGAAGACGGGGGAGAACGCCCCCACCTACCCCATGGAGAAGGAGATGGAGCTGACCCGTGCCATCGCCCAGGGGGACAAGGCGGAGGCGGGGGACCTGCTCAACGAGATCCTGGGCTACATCTTCTTCTACACCCGCAGCACCGCGGAGATCCGCACCCGGGTGATGGAGCTGCTGGTCATCCTGTCCCGGGCGGCGGTGCGGGGCGGGGCGAAGATGGAGCAGATCTTCCAGCTCAACCAGCAGTATATGCAGGAGATGCAGTATCTGGACAGCCAGGAGAAGCTCACCCGCTGGCTGGCGGGCAGCCTGAACCGGTTCACCAGCCTGGTGTTCGACCTGGTGGACGTGAAGCACCGCAGCGCCCTGCACGACGCGGTGGCCTACATCAAGGAGCACTACGCCAGCCCCCTCACCCTGGAGGAGACGGCCGCCCGGGCGGGCTACTCCCCCGCCTACTTCTCCCGGATCTTCCGGGAGGAGATGGGCCGCACCTTCAAGGAGTACCTCAACGAGCTGCGGGTGGAGCGGAGCAAGGCCCTGCTGCTCTCCGGCGACTCCAGCATCCTGGAGATCTGCACCTCGGTGGGCTACAATGATCAGAGCTATTACTGCAAGATCTTCCGCCGACTCACCGGCGTGTCCCCCGCCGTCTTCCGCAAGCGCACCCGGCGCATCGACGCGGACAAAGAATACGGCCTGAAGTGACCTCCCCGCCCGGCCCCGGACCCTCTCCGGGGCCGGGCGGCATTTTGCCCTGCCGCGCCCCGCCCGGGCGGAGAATCGTCAAAAAAAAGAACCAAAAAAAGAAAATAAATCCTATACGTCTGGGGACAATCTTCTTATACTGAAAGCAATCAAGCCGCCCCGCGTGAATATCAGAACAAAAATATTTTTGACGGAGGTACAACATTATGGCTACTACTCTCGAGGAAATCTCCCAGGCGATCCAGACCGGCAAGATGAAGCTCGTCAAGGAGCTGGTCCCCAAGGCCATCGAGGAGGGCTGCTCCGCCCAGTCCATCCTGAACGACGGCCTGCTGCACGGCATGGGCATCATCGGCGACCGCTTCACCCGCAACGAGGCCTTCGTGCCCGAGGTGCTGGTGGCCGCCCGCGCCATGAACAAGGGCATTGAGCTGATCAAGCCCCTGCTGGCCGAGGAGGGCAACAAGCCCATCGGCAAGGCCGTCATCGGCACCGTGGAGGGCGACCTGCACGACATCGGCAAGAACATCGTCAAGCTGATGATCGAGAGCAAGAACATCGAGGTGGTGGACCTGGGCGTGGACGTGCCCGCCGACAAGTTCGTCGAGGCCGCCAAGGACGAGAGCGTGGACATCGTGTGCTGCTCCGCCCTGCTGACCACCACCATGCCCGCCATCGGCGGCGTGGTGGAGGCCCTGAAGGCCGCCGGCCTGCGCGACAAGGTGAAGATCATGATCGGCGGCGCCCCTGTGACCCAGGAGTTCTGCGACCAGATCGGCGCCGACGCCTACACCGAGGACGGCGCCTCCGCCGCCAACCGCGCCGCTGAGCTGATCCTGGAGAAGAAGGGAGCCTGAGGATGAAGAGAGACATGAACCAGTGGCTGGACGAGATCATCGCCAGCCCCGTAAAGAAGCCCCTGCCCGTGCTGTCCTTCCCCGCCATCCAGCTGATGGGCATCACCGTGAAGGACCTGATCGCCACCCCCGAGAACCAGGCCAAGGCCATGAAGATCATCACCGAGCGCACCCCTGTGCCCGCCTCCGTGAGCCTGATGGACCTGTCCGTGGAGGCTGAGGCCTTCGGCAGCCAGATCCGCTACTCCGACGACGAGGTGCCCACCGTCATCGGCTCCATCGTCCACTCCATGGAGGAGGCCGAGGCCCTGCAGGTGCCCGAGGTGGGCGCCGGCCGCACCGGCGTGTGCGTCAAGGCCATCGAGCAGGCCGTGGGCGAGATCACCGACCGCCCCGTGCTGGCCGGCGTGATCGGCCCCTTCTCCCTGGCCGGCCGCCTGCTGGACGTGACCGAGGCCATGGTGCTCTGCTATGAGGAGCCCGAGATCGTGGAGGAAGTGCTCAACAAGTGCACCGAGTTCCTCATCAAGTACTGCCAGGCCTTCAAGGATGTGGGCGCCAACGGCGTGGTGATGGCCGAGCCTCTGGCCGGCCTGCTGTCCGCCGCCCTGTCCGAGGAGTTCTCCGAGACCTACGTCAAGCGCGTGGTGGACGCCGTCCAGGACGACAACTTCATCGTGGTCTACCACAACTGCGGCAACAACGCCATCGGCATGATCGACTCCATCCTGCGCACCGGCAGCCGCATGCTGCACTTCGGCAACGCCATCAACATGGCCGACATGATGCCCCATATCCCCGCCAATGTGATCGCCATGGGCAATGTGGACCCCGCCGGCCAGTTCCGCAACGGCACCCCCGAGTCCGTGGCCAAGGTCACCCGCGAGGTGCTGGAGCAGTGCAGCAAGTACCCCAACTTCGTCATCTCCTCCGGCTGCGATATCCCCCCCATGTCCCCCTGGGAGAACATTGACGCCTTCTTCCGCGCCGTGGACGAGTTCTACGGCAAGTAAGCCGCACTGGCCGGAAGGCATCCAAACTGAACCTATCGGCAAGACCGGCGGCACGGCATCGTTCTGTGCCGCCGGTCTTTTCGCCGCCTGGAACCATCATGCCGCCCCGGCGGGGCGGGCCAAGGAAAGGGTGAACCCTATGGAGCTTTACATCACGGGGATCGAGCATCCCCAGCGCGTCCCGGCCAGCGGGGAGGAGTCCCTGCTCAACCAGCTGGCCCTGGCCGGCTTCGGCCAGATGGTCTACGCCCCCTGCGGGGGCAACGGCACCTGCAAGCAGTGCACGGTGACCGTCTCCGGCCGGCTGGCCTCCCTGTCCGGGGAGGAGCGTGACTTCCACCGGGAGGAGGTGCTGGCCTGCCGCTGGCGTCCCGCCGGCGACGTGACCGTCTATCTGGACCCCGCCACCGGCCAGGACCGCAACATCGCCGTCCACAGCCGGGACATCCCCGGCGGCGGCACCGGCCTGGGCCTGGCGGTGGACATCGGCACCACCACCGTGGCCGCCTACCTCTACGACCTGGCCTCCGGCCGCTGCCTGCACACCGCCGCCGGCATGAACGCCCAGCGGGTGTTCGGGGGCGACGTGATCAGCCGCATCCAGTACTGTGAGCAACCCGGCGGCCTGGAGCAGCTGTGCGCCATGATCCGGGACCAGATCCGGGAGCTGGCCGCGTCCATGTGCCCCGACCTGACTCAGATCCGCAGCCTCAGCATCGCGGGCAACACCGTCATGGAGCACATCTTCGCGGGCCTGTCCCCCGTGTCCATCGGCGTGGCCCCCTTCACCCCCCTGAGCCTGTTCGGCGACAGCCGCCCCGCATCCCAGTTCTACGACTGCTTCCACCCCGAGGCGGAGCTGTACCTGTCTCCCTGCGTGGCGGGCTATGTGGGGGGCGACATCACCGCGGGCCTGCTCAGCAGCGGCGCCAGTGAGAGCGACAGGACCGTCCTGTTCCTGGACATCGGCACCAACGGCGAGATGGGCATCGGGGACAAGAACGGCTTTCTCACCTGCGCCACCGCCGCCGGCCCCGCCTTTGAGGGGGCGGAGATCGCCTGCGGCTCCTCCGCCCAGGACGGGGCCATCAACCACGTGGAGCCCGACCTGAGCTACACCACCATCGGCGAGCTGCCCCCCGAGACCATCTGCGGCAGCGGCATCATCGACGGGGTGGCCGCCCTGCTGTACAACGAGATCGTGGACGAGACCGGCCGGATGGAGGGGGAGCGCCACACCATCGGCGGCGAGGTCTACCTCTGCGCCGCCGACATCCGCAAGATCCAGCTGGCCAAGGCCGCCATCCGCGCGGGCATCGAGACCCTGCTGGAGCTGAGCGGCAAGACCTATGACGACATCGACCAGCTGCTCATCGCCGGCGGCTTCGGCGCCTATGTGGACATCACCAGCGCCTGCGCCATCGGCCTGCTGCCCCCCGCCCTGAAGGACAAGACCCGCCACGTGGGCAACAGCTCCGGCATGGGGGCCGCCATGGCCCTGGACCCCGGCTGCCGGGCGCAGCTGGCCAAGGTGGATGAGAGCTGCACCTATGTGGAGCTGTCGGGCAGCAAGGTGTTCAACGACAAGTACATCGAAGCCATGATGTTCGACGAGTGGGAGGACGTTCTGGATGGCTGATTTCAAGCAGCTGGCCCTGGAGTGCGGCTTCACCGTGGCGGAGGAGCTGGACGTGTCCACCCTGAAGTTCCTGCCCGAGGTGCGCTCCATGTGCGCCTCCGGCCGGTGCCGGAAGTTTGGGACCAACTGGTCCTGCCCTCCCGCCTGCGGGACGCTGGAGGAGATCGCCGCCCGGGCCGCCCGGTACCGCCGCGGCCTGCTGCTCCAGACGGTGGGAGACCGGGAGGACTCCTACGACTTTGAGAGCATGGCGGAGGCGGAGCGGGAAAACCGCCGCCACTTCGACGCGCTGCTGGAGAAGCTGCGGGCGCTGGGCGCGGACGTGCTGCCCATGTCCGCGGGCACCTGCACCCGGTGCGAGACCTGCACCTACCCCGACGCCCCCTGCCGCTTCCCCCACACCCTGGCCCCCTCCATGGAGGCCTGCGGGCTGTTCGTGAGCAAGGTGTGCAAGGACAACGGCGTGCCCTACTACTACGGGGA
>CALXCT010000091.1 GCA_944386865.1 uncultured Oscillospiraceae bacterium
GGGGGCGACGTGCGGGCCGCCACCCTCATCGACCTGCTGCCCCTGTGGGCGGTGGCCATCCCCTTCGCAGCGGTGATGGGGCTGGTGCTGCGGTGGGGCATCTTCTGGGTGTATATGGCCCTGGTGGCCGAGCAGATCGCCAAGTCCATCGCCGGGGTGTACCGGCTGCGCTCCCGGCTTTGGATCAATGATATCACCAGGATGGGACAGAGGGAGGAACGGTCATGAAGATCACGGTACTGATGGAGAACACGGCCCGGGAGGGCCTGTGCAGTGAGCACGGCCTGTCGGTCCACATCGACTATGAGGGGCACAGCATCCTGCTGGACGCGGGCTCCTCGGGTAAGTTCGCCGAAAACGCCCGGGCGCTGGGGGTGGACCTTTCACAGGTGGAGATGGCGGTGCTGTCCCACGGGCATTACGACCACGCCGACGGCCTGCGGCAGTTCTTCCGGGAGAACGATCACGCCCCCGTCTGGCTCCGGCCGGAGGCGGGAGAGGAGTACTTCGGCATGAGCTCCGGAACGCCCAAATTCATCGGCATCCACCGGGAGCTGTGGCGGGAGCAGGCCGGGCGGTTCCGGACGGCGGAGGGCCTTACCCGGCTGCTGCCCGGGGTATGGCTGGTGCCCAGGACCCGGGAGCGGGCGGAGTTTGCCAGCCGGGAGCGGTATCTGATGCGCAAGGTGGGCCCTGACCGGTTCGTGCCCGACGACTTTGCCCACGAGCAGTCCCTGGTGCTGGAGAGCGAGCGGGGACTGATCCTGTTCAACTCCTGCAGCCACGGGGGCATCGTGAACATCGTGGACAGCGTGCTCGCTCAGCTGCCCGGGCGGCGGGTGTGGGCCGTGTGGGGCGGGCTGCATATGCACAACCCGGGGGCCAATGACCTCAACTGCCCGCCGGAGTATGTGCTGTCGGTGGCCGACGAGCTGGACCGGCTGGGGGTGGCAGAGGTCTATACCGGCCACTGCACCGGCCAGCGGGCCTTCCAGCTGCTGCAGAGCCGCCTGGGAGACCGGGTGCGCGCCCTGACGGGCGGCCTGACGGTGGAATATTGACGGGACAGGAAAAGGGAGAGCCGCTGAAGGCGGCTCTCCCTTTTTGCCAGAACGGGATTCAGAGGCGTTCCGGCCCGTGGGTCCACTCCCAGCCGCCGGGCCGGGGGGGATCGAAGCACAGGCCGTACAGGTCGGTGCACCGGCACTCCAACCCGAACAGCTGCCGGGCCTCGGGGGGCAGGCGGCGGGCCTGGGCGGGCCGGACGAGCACCGGCAGAAGGGCGGTCTGCTTCATCCGGCGCAGCAGGGCGCGGCCCCGGCCGTTGAAGGCCAGCACCCGCAGATACTGCGGATGGGCGGGCAGTTGGGGCTCCGTCAGTCCCAGCAGGGCCCGCAGAACCAGCCGCCGTACCCGGGCGTGGGTGTAGCGCCGGGTCTTGGCCAGGGCGAAGAATTCCTCCAGAGACCGGGCCTGCCGTCCCGCGCGCTCCAGCCGTTGGGGCAGGCCCTCCGCCGCTCCGCTGTCGGGCAGGGCGGCCCAGCCCTCCGCCCGCATGGTCCGCCCCAGGACCAGCAGGGCGCTCTCCAGCCGGGACAGGGAGGGCAGGGAGGGGGCGGAGGCGCGCAGCAGTGCCCCGCCGCCCTGGGGGAGATACTGCTCCGCCCGCTCCCACTCACCGGCGCGCAGCAGGCCCCGCAGGGTGGTGGCCGACAGGGCGGGGCCCTCCGACCCCCCTTCGCCGTCCCCGGGGGAGGACTCCCGGTGCCCCTGTCCGGCGCGCTGTACGGTGAGGGGGACCATGGGGCTGTTTAGAACGCGCAGCGCGCGGAGATACTCTATCCCGAGGCTGTTGTTGGGGCTGTCCAGCAGCCGGCCGGTGTCCTCCCCCAGCAGCTGCGCCACCGCCCGGCGGCGGCACAGGGCGAAGGGCAGCCCCCGGTCCAGCAGGGGGCGCAGGGCGGCGCGGTAGTCCTCGCTGTCCAGACAGGCGGCCGCGGCGGCCAGCCCGTCCAGCTGCCCGCACTCACTGCCGAAGACCAGGGTGTCCGCGATGCCGGCGGCGTGGAGCAGCTCCACCCCGCCCCGGGCGAAGCGCTCGGCGGAGGCGGTGGCCCAGGGGGTGGGCAGCTCCAGTACCAGGTCCGCCCCCCCAAGCAGGGCCAGCCTGGCCCGAACCCACTTGTCGGCGACGGCGCAGTCGGCCTGCTGGGTCCAGTTCCCGCTCATCACGGCCACCGCGGGCGCGTCCTCCCCCAGCCGCCGCCTGGCCTCGGACAGCAGATAGGCGTGGCCGCTATGGAACGGATTGTACTCTGAAACGACGCCGATCACCGCCATTTTTGTTCCACCTTCCAAAAATTCCACCCTGCTCCAAAAAACTGTTGTTTCCAATGGAGAAAAGTATTAGAATAGCGCTATAAGTATTTTACCGCACCCCCGCTTTGTGAATCAACAATAAATTCAAAGGAGAGACACATCGTAATGAACATCCTCGTCATCAATGCGGGCAGCTCCTCCCTGAAGTATCAGCTGCTCAACCCCGAGACTCAGGAAGTGCTGGCCAAGGGCCTGTGCGAGCGCATCGGCATCGACGGCAAGTTCACCTACAAGGCCCCCGGCAAGGAGACCATTGACGCTGTGGACGTGGCCATGCCCACCCACTCCGAGGCCATCAAGGCCGTGCTGGACGCCCTGGTCGATCCCAAGAACGGCGTGATCGGCAGCATGAAGGAGATCGACGCGGTGGGTCACCGCGTGGTGCACGGCGGCGAGACCTTCGCCTGCTCCGTGAAGATCGACGAGAAGGTCATGGCCGCTCTGGAGGAGTGCATCCCCCTGGCCCCTCTCCACAACCCTGCCAACATCACCGGCAGCAAGGCCTGCGAGGCCGTGATGGGCAAGGACGTGCCCCAGGTCGCCGTGTTCGACACGGCCTTCCATCAGACCATGCCCCCCGTGGCCTACACCTATGCCCTGCCCTATGAGTACTACGAGAAGGACAAGGTCCGCCGCTACGGCTTCCACGGCACCAGCCACAAGTACGTCTCCCAGCGCGCCGCCGCCCTGCTGGGCAAGCCCGCCGCCTCCCTGAAGCTGATCTCCTGCCACCTGGGTAACGGCTCCTCCATCACCGCCATCGACAGCGGCAAGAGCGTGGACACCTCCATGGGCTTCACCCCCCTGGCCGGCGTCCCCATGGGCACCCGTTCCGGCGACCTGGACGCGGGCATCCTGGAGTACCTGATGAACAAGCACGGCTATGACATCGACCAGATGCTGAACGTGCTGAACAAGAAGTCCGGCGTGCTGGGCATCTCCGGCGTGTCCTCCGACTTCCGTGACCTGGAGGACGCCGCGCCCAAGGGCAACCAGCGGGCTCAGCTGGCTCTGGACGCCTTTGAGTACAGCGTGAAGAAGTACATCGGCGCGTACGCCGCTGTCATGGGCGGGGTGGACGCCATCATCTTCACCGCCGGCGTGGGCGAGAACGGCCCCGACAACCGGGCCAACATCGTCTCCGGCCTGGAGTACATGGGCGTGAAGATCGACCGGGAGAAGAACAACGTCCGCGGTCAGGAGGTGGACGTGGCCACCGCCGACTCCAAGGTGCGTGTCCTGGTCATTCCCACCAACGAGGAATTGATGATCGCCATGGATACCGCGGCCCTGACCCGCAAGTAAGAGCTGCCTGCATTGCCCCTCCCGGCTTG
>CALXCT010000092.1 GCA_944386865.1 uncultured Oscillospiraceae bacterium
CGGAGAGACCGACTATGCAGCCCTCCAGGGCGACTGACCGGTGAAGACCCGCCGGACATCCCATTTATGACCGGAAAGGCTACGCGGCGGACGCCGCGGGGCCTTCCCGGCGTTTCGGGGAAAAAACCGGATTTCCGCTGGCCAGGGGGGGACGGGCGTGGTACAATGGGGACACGCCGGCCCGCCGGGGCCGGACGGATGAAAGTAAGGAGCGTGACCGCCGTGGAGATCGAACGGAAATGGCGCATGGAGAAGGCCCCCGACCTGCCGCCCCGCTGCCGCCTCCGGGTGGAGCAGAGCTATCTCTGCCTGTACCCCGAGGTGCGCATCCGCCGGTATCAGGACCTGGACCAGGGGAGCGAGCACTTCGACCTGACCATCAAGTCGGAGGGGACGCTGGCCCGGGAGGAGGTCATCAAGGAGCTGACGGCGGAGGAGTACCGGACGCTGGCCGCCCTGCTGGACTGCCCGCCCATCGTCAAGGAGTACACCAACTACGCCTACGGGGACCATGTGCTGGAGTTCTCCGTGGTGGACCCGGGATCAGAGACGGGCTTTACCTACGCGGAGGTGGAGTTCCCCACGGTGGAGCAGGCCGAGGCCTTTGAGGCGCCCGCCTGGTTCGGGCGGGAGATGACCTATGAGACCCCCTACAAGATGAAGAACTACTGGCGGGACACCCGCCTGAAGGGGAAGGGCGGATGAGGCGCATCCAGTACAACTCCCCCGTGGTGCTCACCTTTGCGGGGCTGTCCCTGGCGGCGCTGGCGCTGGGCTGGCTGACCCGGGACTGGACCACCATGAAGCTGTTCTGCGTCTACCGTGCACCCCTCACCGACCCGCTGACCTGGGTGCGCCTGGTGGGCCATGTGCTGGGCCACAGCGGCTATGAGCACTATCTGAGCAATATGCTCCTGCTGCTGGTGGTGGGTCCGCCCCTGGAGGAGAAGTACGGCAGCGCCGCGCTGCTCAAGGCCATCCTCATCACCGCGGTGCTCACCGGCGGGGCGCAGATGCTCCTCTTTCCCCACACCGCCCTGCTGGGGGCCAGCGGGGTGGTGTTCATGATGATCGTGCTCTCCTCCCTGTCCGGCATGCGGGAGGGGGGCGTGCCCCTGACCCTGATCCTGGTGGCGGTGTTCTACCTGGGGGGCGAGATCCTCACAGCGGTGACCCAGAAGGACCAGATCTCCCAGCTGACCCATGTGCTCGGCGGGCTGTGCGGGGCGGGCATCGGCTTTGCCCTGGCCGGACGGGGCCGCCGCTGAAAAAACAAAATGCGCCCCCGCACGCCTGCGGCGTGCGGGGGCGCTGCTGTGTCCGACGAGGGCAGGCTCAGGTCATTTGGCGGGGATGACCAGCTCCTGGCCGATATAGATCCTGTTGGGATCTTCGACGGTGTCGCGGTTGGCGTCGTAGATCCGCTCCCAGAGAGTGCCGCTGCCCAGCGTCTCCCGGGCGATCTTCCACAAAGAGTCGCCCGCCGCCACCACATAGGTGGTCTCTCCGCCGGGCTGCTCGGGCTCGGGTTCCGGCTCGGGCTCAGGCTGTTCCGCGGGCTCATTGACCAGGGTGATGCGGCCCTGGGGCGCGGCGTAGCCGGTGACCAGGCCGTTTTCAAAGGACTGGACGTAGTTGGCCAGCACCATATAGTCCTCCATCACGTAGTCCAGTACGTTCACCGCCCCGTCGAACATGGCGAAGCCGTCGCCCAGGTCCCGCAGGGTGTAGTTGTAGCCGGCCAGGTTGTAGGAGGCGTTCAAGTCCAGCGGCACATAGGTGCCGGTCTCCCGGTCCAGCACCTGCACGTCGGTCACCCGGTATTCCCCGGTGGGCCCGCCGGTCCACACGCCCTTGTCGTCCTGCTGCACGGTGGAGGGGACGGCGGTGTTGATGGTGTACTTCAGGCCGGAGACCTGGAGGAAGCCGCCGTTCTCATTGGGCACGTCCTTGGCGCCCCACTCCAGCGCGTCCAGCAGCTGCCGGCCGGTGACGGTCTGCAGGCAGGCCACGTTGCCGAAGGTGTGGATGGACTTGCAGGTGAGGAAAGAGAGCTCGCCGGTGACGGCCTCGTTGCGGATGCCGCCGCCGTTCATGATGGCCGCGTCCACCGGAAGGCCCATGTCGTCAAAGAGGTAGTACAGCGCGTCGGCGGCGAAGTCGCCGGTGTTGGTCTCCTGGCTGCGCACCTGGCGCACGCCGTCGGCGTCATAGTTGTCCAGGGTGTCGTCGATGCGGCCGATCACCTGGCCCAGCTGGGTGTCGATCTCGGAGATCCAGCCGTCCTCGATGGCCTTGACCTGGGGGTCGGGGTCAAGCTCGGCCAGGTCCTCGGCGGTGAGCAGGTGGGTGGTGATGGTGCCGTCGGCGGCTATGGTCAGCTCGCCCACCGCGTCCAGGTAGGAGCCGGTCTGGGTGAGGACGACGGCGTTGCCGCCCTTGTCGGTCACCTGCTCCATGGGCAGGGAGGTGTGGGAGTGGCCGTCGATGAAGGCGTCCAGCCCGGCGGTGTTGGCGATGACCTCCCGGGAGGTCCAGGGGCTGGAGGAGGAGTCCACCCCCAGGTGTCCCAGGGCGATGACATAGTCCGCCTGGGCGCTGGCCGCGTCGATGGCGGCCTGGACGGCGGCGTAGAGCGCCGAGCCGTCGGCCCCGCCGGCGATGCCGTAGATATAATTGCCGTTTTCATCCTGGAAATAGGCGGGGGTGGACTTGGTGAAGGACTCGGGGGTGGTGATGCCGATGACGGCCACCGTCACCCCGTTCAGGTCGAAGACCTTGTAGCTGTCCAGCACGTTGTCCCCGGGCGTGCCGTTTTGCTCGTGGTAGAAGTTGCAGGAGACATAGGGGAAGGCTGCGGCCTCGATGGCGGCCATGCAGCCGGCCATGCCGTAGTCAAACTCGTGGTTGCCCAGGGTGGCCAGGTCATAGCCGGCGGCGTTCATCAGTTCGATGATGGTCGCGCCGTGGTCCATGGAGCCGTAGGCGGTGCCCTGGATGGCGTCTCCCGCGTCCACCAGAAGGGCGCTTTCATAGCGGTCCTTCAGGGCGGCCACCCGGGAGTAGGTCAGATCCTTGTCGAGATAGGTGTGCACGTCGTTGGTGTAGAGGATGACGGCCTCGCCGCCGGGCTGCTCCTGAGGCGAGATGAGAAGCTCCTCCGCCCCGGCGGGCAGGAGAAGAGCGCAGCACATCGCCAGGGAGAGCAGCAGGGACAGAAGCCTTGCGCCGTGTTTGGCCATGGTCGGTTACCACCTTTCTTTGGTCGATGACATACGGAACGCTTCTTGCCGGACCCGCTCCGGAAAGGAAAAGGAAGGGCAAGGAGACGGGAGCGGGCCCTCTGCCCTCATGGTATCAGCGCCGGGCGGAAAAGGCAACCTCAAACTTGTAAAAACAACGTATGTGCCCGGAAAAATCGGAGAAGCGTTTGACAAGCGGAAGGGAAAAGGATACAATGAAGAACACATTTCCCATGGGAATGGTCAACAAATGACAACAAGCAGGGAGGCGGCGGGCATGCAGATCAATGAGCTGTTCGGACAGGGGAAAACGGTGTTCTCCTGCGAGGTGTTCCCCCCCAAGGCCACCAGTCCGGTGGACACCATCTACAAGACGCTGGACGGGCTGAAGGAGATCCGCCCGGACTACATCAGCGTCACCTTCGGCGCGGGGGGCAGCGCGGTGAACCAGTCCACCCGGGAGATCGCGGGCATCATCCAGAAGCAGTACGGCATCCCCGCCGTGGCCCACCTGACCTGCGTCAACTACGGCCGGGAGGAGGTGGCCGGGCTGCTGGCCGGCCTGCGTGCCGACGGGATCGACAACGTGCTGGCCCTGCGGGGGGACCGCAACCCCGACCTGCCCCCCAAGACCGACTTCCAGTATGCCTCCCAGCTGATCCGGTTCATCCGGGAGCGGGACAGTCAGGTGGGTATCTCGGCGGCCTGCTACCCCGAGGGGCACCCGGAGAGCGCCTCCATGATGGACGATGTGCGCCATCTGAAGGAGAAGGTGGACGCGGGGGCCCAGCGGCTGGTGTCCCAGCTGTTTTTCGACAACAACGACTTTTTTGAATTCCTGGAAAAGGCCCGCATCGCGGGCATCACGGTACCCATCCAGGCGGGGATCATGCCGGTGCTCAACCGCAAGTCCATCGAGCGGATGGTCTCCCTGTGCGGAGCCAGCCTGCCCCGCAAGCTCACCCGCATCCTCAGCCGCTACGGCGACCATCCGGAGGCCATGCGGGAGGCGGGCATCGCCTACGCCATCGACCAGATCAGCGACCTGATCGCCGGCGGGGTGGACGGCATCCACCTGTACACCATGAACAATCCCGACGTGGCCCGGCGGATCGCGGACAGCATCGCCTCCATCCGCGCGGTGTAAATGGAACTCGGGGGAGAGCTGGCCCTGACCGGGGTGGACCACCGCCAGGCGCTGCGGGGCCTGGGCTATGGGGACCGGGAGCCGGACGGGGGCACCCTGGCGCTGCTGGAGCGGTGCGAGGGGGAGTTGCTGGCCGCCGCCCGGCCCCGCTGGCGCTGCCGGGTGCTGGACGTGCTGGACCGGGGGGCGGAGAGGGTGCGCCTGGAGGGCGGACTGACCCTGCCCGGGGCGGACATCGCCCGCCATCTGGCCGGCTGCGGCCGGGCGGCGGTGTTCTGCGTCACCCTCTCCGCCGGGGTGGACGCGCTGCTGCGCCGGACCCAGGCGGAGGACATGGCCCGGGCGGTGGTGCTGGACAGCTGCGCCAGCGCGGCCGTCGAGCAGATGTGCGACCTGGCGGAGGCGCGCATCCGGGAAGCCTTTCCCGGCTGCTGGTTCCCCTACCGGTACAGTCCGGGCTACGGGGACCTGCCCGTCACCCTCCAGTCCCCGCTGCTGGCCCTGCTGGACGCCCCCCGGGCCATCGGCCTGTGCGCCGCACAGAGCCAGATGCTCACCCCCCGGAAATCGGTGACCGCCATTCTGGGCATCGCGAAGGGCCGGGTGGAGAGGGGAGAGCGGGACGGCTGCGGTCGCTGCTTTCTGAACGGGCGCTGTACCTATCAACTGAGGGGGAAGACCTGTGGAACTTGAAACACTGCTGCAGCGGGAGTTCGTCCTGCTGGACGGAGGGATGGGCACGCTGCTCCAGCGCCGGGGGCTGCCCCTGGGGGCCGTGCCTGAGCTTGCCAACCTGGAGCATCCCGACTGGCTGCTGGACATCCACCGGGCCTATGTGGAGGCCGGGTCGGACATCATCTACGCCAACACCTTCGGGGCCAACCGCTGCAAGCTGGCCTCCACGGGCCGGAGCGTGGCCGAGGTGGTGTCCGCCGGGGTGTCGCTGGCCCGCCAGGCCGCCGCCGGGCGGGCGCTGGTGGCGCTGGACGTGGGCCCCATCGGCCGGATGCTGGAGCCCACGGGCGATTTGTCCCTGGAGGAAGCGGTGGACATCTTCGCCGAGGTGATGGCCGCCGGGGCCGATGCCGGGGCCGACCTGATCGCGGTGGAGACCATGACCGACCTGCAGGAGGCCCGGGCCGCCCTGCTGGCCGCCCGGGAGCACACCGGCCTGCCCGTGCTGGCCACCATGAGCTTTGAGGAGAACGGGCGCACCTTCCTGGGCTGCCCGGTGTCCGCCATGGCGCTGACCCTGACGGGGCTGGGCGCCAGCGCCATCGGCATCAACTGCTCCCTGGGCCCCCGGCAGATGGGGCCGCTGGCGGAGCAGCTGCGGCAGTACACCCACCTGCCCCTCATCCTCAAGCCCAACGCGGGCCTGCCCGACCCCGCCGGAGGCGGCTACGACGTGACGGCGGAGGAGTTCGCCCGGGAGCTGGCCCGGCTGGGAGAGGAAGGGGTGCAGCTGCTGGGCGGCTGCTGCGGCACTGACCCGGACTACATCCGCCTTCTGAAGGGGGAGCTGGCGGGGCGTGTCCGCCGCCGGCGGGAGGCTTCCGTCCCCAGCGCGGTGTGCAGCGCCACCCGCACCGTGCCTGTGGACCGGGTGCGGATCATCGGCGAGCGCATCAACCCCACCGGCAAGAAGCGCTTCAAGCAGGCCCTGGCCGAGGGGGACATGGATTACATCCTCTCCCAGGCCCTGGAGCAGACCGGGGCGGGGGCGGACATCCTGGACGTGAATGTGGGCGCGCCGGGCATCGACGAGCGGGCGATGATGGAGCGGACGGTGAAGGCCCTCCAGGGGGTGACCGACGCGCCCCTGCAGCTGGACTCCTCTGACCCGGCGGCGCTGGAGGCCGGGCTGCGCGCCTACTGCGGCAAGGCCATCGTCAACTCGGTCAACGGCGAGCCGGCGGTGCTGGACGCGGTGCTGCCCCTGGTCAAGCGCTACGGCGCGGCGGTGGTGGGTCTGACCATGGACCAGGCGGGCATCCCCGCCGGCGCCGAGGCCCGTCTGGCCATCGCCCGTCGCATCCTGGACCGGGCGCTGGCGTACGGCATCCCCCGGCAGGACGTGTATATCGACTGCCTGACCCTCACCGTCTCCGCCCAGCAGGCGGCGGCGGGGGAGACCCTGCGGGCGGTGGGGATGGTGAAGGAGCAGCTGGGGCTGAAGACCGTGCTGGGGGTGTCCAACATCTCCTTCGGCCTGCCCAACCGCCCCGCCGTCAACCAGAACTTCCTCACCATGGCCATGGCCGCCGGGCTGGACCTGCCCATCCTCAACCCCAACGTGGAGTCCATGACCGCCGCCGTGCGCTGCTTCCACCTGCTGACCAACGTGGACCGGGACGCCCGGGATTTCCTGGCGGCCTACGGCGGAGAGGCCTCCGCCGCGCCCGCCGCCCCCGCTCCTTCAGGTGAGAAGCGGCCGCTGGGCGAGCTGGTGGAGCGGGGCCTGCGGGGGGAGGCGGGCAGCGCCGCCCGCGCCCTGCTGGCCGCCGGGACCGACCCCATGGCCCTGGTCAACGAGGTCCTCATCCCCGCCCTGGACCGGGTGGGGGAGGGCTTCGAGCGGGGGACGCTGTTCCTGCCCCAGCTGATCCAGGCGGCGGGGGCCGCCCAGGCCGCCTTCGAGGCGGTGAAGGACGCCGTGGCCGCCCGGCAGAGCGGACAGAGCGTGAGCAAGGGGACCGTGGTGCTGGCCACCGTGAAGGGGGACGTGCACGACATCGGCAAGAACATCGTCAAGGTGCTGCTGGACAATTACGGCTATACCGTGGTGGACCTGGGCAAGGACGTGCCCCCCGAACAGGTGGTCCGGGCGGCGCGGGAGCACAGCGCGCCCCTGGTTGGCCTGTCCGCCCTGATGACCACCACCCTGAAGAGCATGGAACAGACCATCGCCCTGCTGCGGGCGGAGGGGCTGGAGTGCAAGGTGATGGTGGGCGGCGCGGTGCTCACCGAGGAGTACGCCCTGGGCATGGGCGCGGACTACTACGCCCGGGACGCCAAGCAGAGCGTGGACATCGCCCGGCGGGTGATCGGGTGAGAAGGAGGAGAGGGCAGTGAAGATTTCCACCAAGGGGCGCTATGCCCTGCGCATGATGATCCATCTGGCCCGGAACGACCAGGGGCGGTACATCGCCCTGCGGGACGTGTCGGGGCAGGAGGAGATCTCCCCCAAATATCTGGAGCAGATCGTCACCATCCTCAGCCGGGCGGGCTTTCTCAAGAGCGTCCGGGGCGCCCAGGGGGGCTACCGGCTGGCCCGCCGCCCGGAGGAGTACACCGTGGGCGAGATTTTGCGGGTGACCGAGGGCAACCTGTTCCCCGTTCCCTGCCTGGAGAATCAGCCCGCGGGCTGCGAGCGGGCGGAGCAGTGCGTCACCCTGTCCTTCTGGCTGGGGATGCAGAGCGCCATCGACGCCTATGTGGACAGCGTGACCCTGGCCGACCTGGCCCGGGGCGGGGCCTTCCCGCTGGGGAACTGAGCCCATCCGGCGGCGAACGATAGACGCCCCGCCGCGGCGTGCCCGCGGCGGGGCGGTTTTTCTGTCAAATTTCAAGCCGTAAAATTGCACTAAGAATCAACTTGAAATGAGCGCACATTATATGCTTGATTCATCTTCGCTTTCGGAGGAGAGAGCATATGAAAGAGCGGACTCACCTCAGTATCCGTATGGATGCGGAGCTTCATGACAAGTTTCAGTATATCGCCGGCTATGAGGGACGTTCTATGAGCGGACAGATCCTTCATCTGATCCAGACCTGCATCCGGGAATTCGAAAAGGAGCACGGCCCCATCCAGCTGGAAAAATGAAGGTGCTGGATGTCCTGCTGGACCTGCTGTTCCCGCCCCGCTGCCCCTTCTGCGACCGGCTGCTGGGCCTGGAGGAACGGCTGCTGTGTCCTCGGTGCCAGGCCAGGCTGCCCTGGACGCGGGAGGGGGAGCGGGAATTCCGGGTGGAGTTTGCCGCCCGGTGCGTCGCGCCCCTGTGGTATCAGGACCTGGTGCGGGACTCCTTCCTCCGGTACAAGTTCCATGGCCGGCGGGATCAGGCGGGGGCCTATGCCTCCCTGATGTCCCAGTGCGTGCTGGACCGTTTGTGGGACGAGGGGCCGGAGTTGGTGGCCTATGTGCCCCTCAGCGCCCGGCGCAGGCGCGCCCGGGGCTTTGACCAGGTGGAGCTGATGGCCCGGGTGATGGCCCGGGAGCTGGGGCTGCCCCTGGCGCCCGTGCTGCGCAAGGTGCGCCACACTCCGCCCCAGTCGGGCCTCCGGGACCCCGCCCGGCGGCGGGCCAACGTGCTGGGCGCCTTTGCCATGGCCCGGGGCGCGCAGGTGGAGGGCAGGCGCGTGCTGCTGGTGGACGACGTGGTCACCACCGGGGCCACCCTGGGCGAGTGCGCCCGGGTGCTGGGCTCCGCCGGGGCGGCCAAGGTGGTCTGCGTCGCCCTGGCCCGGGCGGGACAGGACGGCCGGGAATGAATTTTTTCTGAAATTCTACCCCCCGGCGGGAGGAAAGGATTGAAAAAAGCCGGAAGGTTGGGTATAATATCTCTGCATGTTCTTTGACACGGCGTATTTCAGAGGAAAATTGCCCGCCGCGGGCGGGAGCATATAAGGGGAAACGAATTATGGGTCTTTTTAGCAAGGATATCGGCATCGATCTGGGCACCGCCTCCGTGCTGGTGTTCGTCAAGGGCAAGGGCGTGGTGCTCCGGGAGCCCTCCGTGGTGGCGCTGGACAAGAACACCGGCAAGCTGCTCAAGGTGGGCGCCGAGGCCCAGCAGATGCTGGGCCGCACCCCGGGCAACATCATCGCCATCCGCCCCCTGCGGGAGGGCGTCATCTCCGACTACGACATGACCGAGCGCATGCTCAAGGAGTTCATCCGCAAGGTGTCCACCTTCAGCCTCATCAAGCCCCGGGTGGTCATCTGCGTGCCCTCGGGCATCACCGAGGTGGAGGAGCGCGCCGTCATCGACGCGGGCATCCAGGCGGGCGCGCGCCGGGTCTACCTCATCGAGGAGCCGGTGGCCGCCGCCATCGGCGCGGGCATCGACATCGCCAAGCCCGACGGGCACATGGTGGTGGACATCGGCGGCGGCACCGCCGACATCGCCGTCATCTCCCTGTCCGGCGTGGTGGAGTCCGCCTCCATCAAGGTGGCGGGCGATCAGTTCAACGAGGCTGTGGTCAAGTACATACGCCGCAAGCACAACGTGCTCATCGGCGAGCGTACTGCCGAAGACCTCAAGATCTCCATCGGCTGCGTCTTCCCCCGCCCGGAGGAGGTCACCATGGAGATCAAGGGCCGCTGCCTGATGACCGGCCTGCCCCGGGTGTTCTCGGTCAGCTCCAGCGAGATGATCGAGGCCTTCGAGGAGCCCGCCCAGCGCATCCTGGAGGCCATCCACTCCGTGCTGGAGCGCACGCCGCCCGAGCTGGTGGCCGATATCTCCACCAACGGCATCGTGATGACCGGCGGCGGCAGCCTGGTCTGGGGCTTCGACAAGCTCATCGAGTCCCACACCGGCATCGAGACCCACGTGGCCGACGACGCCATCTCCTGCGTGGCCTACGGCTGCGGCAAGTCGCTGGATATGCTCAACGATATGCAGGACGGCACCATGAACCTGTCCCGCCGCCGCCAGATGAACTGACGAGCACCGAAATGAAAACGGACGCGGCCCGGCCGCGTCCGTTTTTTGTGAGACCCTGGAAGAAGGAGGAGCGGAGGATGACGAGGATCTTGTTCGTGTGCCACGGCAATATCTGCCGGAGCCCCATGGCGGAGTTCGTGATGAAGGACCTGGTGGACAAGGCGGGGCTGGCGGGGGAGTTCGAGATCGCCTCCGCCGCGGTGAGCCGGGAGGAACTGGGCAACCCGGTCTACCCGCCCGCCCGGCGGGAGCTGGCCCGGCACGGCATCGGCTGCGCGGGCAAGACGGCCCGCCAGCTCACCGCGGCGGATTACGGGGCCTGGGACTGGCTGATCGGCATGGACCGGAGCAACCTGCGGGGGATGCGGCGCATTTTAGGCGGCGACCCGGAGGGAAAGACCGCGCTGCTGCTCTCCTTCACCGGGCGGGAGGAGGAGATCGACGACCCCTGGTACACCGGGGACTTCTCCACCGCGTTCCGCCAGGTGGACGAGGGCTGCCGGGCGCTGCTGGCCAGACTGCGCGCCGGCGCGTGACCGGGAAAAGAAAGGCTTGCAACCGAAGCCAACTTGTGGCATAATAATAAAACGCCTGGCGGCGGAACTCGCCGCCCGCCCGGCGTCAAGCTGCAGCGGTATCGAAGTGGTCATAACGGGGCTGACTCGAAATCAGTTTGCAGGAAACTGCACGTGGGTTCGAATCCCACCCGGTGCGCCATCGCCGGAGCAAGGTCCGCCTTGCTCCGGCGCTTTTTATCCCCATGGCGAAAGACCGGCGTTCGCCCGCTTTTCCGCGCCTTCACCCCGCAGCCG